>NZ_JADJUO010000004.1:0-382942 GCF_016717045.1 Candidatus Villigracilis proximus
AGTCCAGAATATCATCCACGATCTGAAAGGCCATACCGATCTGATATCCAAAATCACGCATGGCTTCAATGGTTGCTTCGTTCGCCGGGCTGACCATGGACGCGGCGCGTGAGGTCATCTCGAACAGGGAGGCGGTCTTCGCGTAAATCCGTTTGTAGTAATTATCGCGATTGATCAACCCGCGCGAGGTGAACATTTGAGTCAATTCGCCGTTGACGATGGTAGCAAGTGTTTCAGAGAACAATTTCATCAATGCCAGATTGTCTGTTTCGGCGGCAAGTTTGGCTGCACGCGCGAACAGAAAATCTCCGGTCAAAACGGTGGCAGGCGGCGACCAGCGTGCGTTCAACGTGGCCATGCCGCGCCGAAGCAGGGAGCCGTCGATCAGGTCGTCATGCACGAGGGTGGCGGTGTGCAAAAGCTCCACGGCTGCGCCGAGGGTGACGAGCTTCTCAAGGGGCGCACCCAGCATGTTTCCAACGAGCAGGCCGAGGGTAGGGCGGATGCGCTTGCCTCCAGCGGCGAGTAAATGCTCAAGGGCGGCACGCAGGTCGGAATGTGTATCATCCGCCTGAATCCGCATTCGTTCTTCAACGAGTTTTATTTCTTCTTGTACAGGTGAGAGAAAAGTTACCGTGCTCAAATCAGTCTCCCCATGCAAAGAGCCGCGCCGCATTGGCGGCAGTTATGGCGGCGATCTCTGCAGGGCTTTTTAAATGGATTTCTGCAATTTTATCAGCAATGTGACCAACATAGGCAGGTTCGTTCCTTTTGCCACGAACCGGCACGGGAGCGAGAAAAGGCGAATCGGTTTCGATCAGAATTTTGTCAAGTGGCAGTTGTCTGATAATTTCGCGCTTTTCGTCCGCGTTTTTATAGGTCACAGGGCCGGTAATTCCGAGATAAAAATTAAGATTTAACGCTTTTTGCGCGGTTTCAAGATTCCCGTTAAAGGAATGGAGTACGCCGGGTCTTTCAGCGAGCGGATTTTGCAAACTGCCTTGCCATTCTTCCAAAATTTTCAGCAAATCAACAGACGCATCGCCGACCCACGCATCATTTTCTTCACGCATGTGAATGATGACCGGCTTATTAATTTCCTTTGCAAATTGCAATTGCACTTTCAGCGCCTCGCGTTGAAAGGCACGTTTGTCATTTTCCTTGACCCAATAATAATCAATGCCGATCTCGCCAATTGCAACCACTTTTGGATGAATGGCAAGTTCCTTCACTTGCTGAAAAGTGCCTTCGGAGAATTCCTCCAGATCAGTGGGATGGAACCCAACCGCAGCATACACACTGGGATTTGACTCTGCCAACAAAACCGCATCTCTACTGGACCTGTGATGGAGTCCCGGTACGAGCAGCCGAATCAGCCCTGAATCAATTGCGCGTTGGATCACCTCTGCGCGATCAGAGTCGAATTTGTTATAGTCGAGGTGGCAGTGGGTGTCTGTGAGATTCATAAGAAAGATGAAAGAAGAAAGATAAAGGATGAAAAAGCCGCCTAATTTTGGGCGGCAAAAACTTATTACTCTTAATAGTGTCGGGTATCAAATAACATTTTGACACCCGACACCTCAAACACATTATAAACCTCAAAAACTTTAGAAACTTCAGAGACTTTAGCCGCCTCAGAAACTTCTATTTAATCCCGCAACCTTTAAACCATCTTCCAAAATCGCCTTGACCTTATCCTTATGACGGGTCTCGGTATACACGCGCAAGATGGGTTCCGTTCCAGAAAAGCGGATCAACATCCAGCCGCCGTCTTCCATCTTGAACTGGAAACCATCCACGGTGACCACTTCGGTTACCTTCAGTCCGCCGAGGGTGGCCGGATAGTTATCGCGGATGATCTTCTTGCGCGATTCATGATCTCCGCTGAAGGGGCTATCGATACGGTCGTAGAAATATTCACCGCCGACTTTCTCGAATAGGTCTTTCAGTAATTCAGTGGGTTTCTTGCCGGTCTTGACCATGAAATCAAGCATATACAAACCAGCCAGAATTCCATCGCGTTCAGGCACATTGCCACGGAAAGCATATCCGCCGGATTCTTCGCCGCCGATCAGGGCGTTGGTCTCGGTCATCTTGGGTGCCACAAATTTGAATCCCACGCCTGTCTCATGCACCGGGACGTTATAGAGTTCGCCAAGTTTGTTGAGCATGTTGGTGGTGGAAAGTGTCTTTACGATATCACCGCGTTCGCCGCGCACTTCGAGCATGTAATAAGCGAGCAAACCAAACACGCGCAATTGATTAATGAATTCGCCATTCTCGTCTCCGATACCGCAGCGGTCTGCGTCTCCATCGGTGATGAGCAATACGTCAGCTTTGTTATCAACTGTCGCTTTCAAGCCCACATCAATATTGGGTTGAATCGGCTCTGGACGTTTCATCTCAGGGAAGGATGGATTGCGTGTATTGTGAATTTCGATCACGCGTGTCTTTCCGCCCGCCAGCAAACGTGGGAACCAGCCCATGCCGTTGCCCCACATGGTATCCACCATCACGGTCAGGCCGGCGTCTTTGATGGGCTGCAAGTCGATCAAGCCATCGCGGGTTAAATGTTCAATATAAGGAGTGGCCGCGTCAAATTTGACGATCTCGCCAGCGGCGACGGCTTCCTTGTAGTCTTTGCGTTTTACATCTTTGATGTCATCAGGGATCCGCCTTCGATCTGCTGTAATCCTTCGGGGTCGATCGCGCCGCCCGTATCATTGCGGACTTTGAATCCATTGTCGGTGGGTGGGTTGTGACTGGCTGTGATGTTGATCGCGCCGGCAGCTTTCTTATCTACAACTGCATAGGCAATGACAGGTGTGGGCGTGGCTTCCTGAGTTAGGTAAACCTTCAAGCCGTTGCCAGCCAACACTTCCGCAGTCGCCGCGGCGAAATGTTCACTGCTGAAACGCATATCATGGCCGACGACAACGAACTGTCCCTTTTTGCCCTGGGCCAGCATGTAATTTGCAAAGCCTTGCGCGCAACGACGCACGTTGTCAAATGTGTAATCTTCTGCGATGACTCCGCGCCAACCATCTGTGCCAAATTTTATTTTTTGTGCCATTGAATATTCTCCTGAAAAATGATGACTGATGAGATTATACCCGTCACGGGTAAAAATATCATCCAAAAATTGAGCGCGCTTGAGCGTGTGGAAAAATGAAGGCGCCCTCATGTGAAGGCGCCTTGTTTGCGTTTAATTGTATGCAGGAATTTCGCTGAATTTTTAATATCGCGTTTGAAATCTAGCATGATTCTGTACGAAACGAGGAGTCTGATTACTGGTTCAGGGTGCTCATGATGACTTGGTTTCTGAGAATGCTTTGTTAGGCGTTTTTAAGTTGCATAAGACTCCCTAAGCTCGAACATGGCGAAGGATTTCGTCCACGACGCTGACAAGCGGCTGTGTTGCATCTATGACGATGCCGCCACTGGGTATGTCTTCTTTTGTTCGATGCAATCGCGCAATGAGTTCTTTTTCCTCTGGTTTTCCGCCCCAGTCAGTTGGGTCTCGTGCCACGCGCTCATCAATCCGCCGATACAATGTGTCAAGGTCGTCGACCTCAAGAACAAAAACCTCGTCCAATAAATCTATGAATTTTGAAAAATTCCTCGAACCACCGCAGAAGAAAGAGATTGCTTTGCTGTGATCAGCGATCACGGATTTAACTTTGTCTATATCCCAAAGGTGATGTTCCTGTTGCCATATGGCCTTGTCCCTTTCGTTCTCATGGACAGGTTCATTTACCGGTTCTCCTGTCTTTGGATTGCCCCAATACCTCAACTCACGATCACCGTGGAGGACGTGATAACCGCGCCGCTGCAATTCTTCAGCCACCGAGGTTTTGCCCGTGCCGGAGACTCCCTCAATAAGATAATTTCTCTTACCCATTGCCCTTACCTCTTTGGTGTGTTTGTTGGATGATTTGACATTAACACTTTTCTCTTTGTGCAAGGGAGTGCATAACGGTTTGCGTGGGATGGACGTGGACTCTGCATGGGAGCAGAGAAAACTTGAAGCCAGAAAAATGCGGCGAAAATGGCCAACTGGGAAAACAAGCGCAGTGAAACTTTGCCTGACGCGGAGCGTGCCGCAGAATCCCAGCGTCAGGTGCCCGCTTTGTTGGGCTGTTTTTCAAACAAGAATTCTAACTTATCTTAAGACAAGACGAATTTTCTTTATATTATTGCCTGTACACCATTCTAATGCCTTCATCAATTCTTCCAAGTCTTTACGAAAATAACTCCCTTTTTAAAATACGATCAAATTTCTTTAACGGTTAACATATCTGAAATAAATTGTGGGTTGGAGTCCAGGATTGTTATAAGAGGTTTTATTGTATTTATAACTTGTATGTGGAGATTGCCATGCTGTTTCAAGGTCTTTCCTGTTCTTCATGCCAGAATTTTGCCCTTGTCCTTATCATCAGGGTCTCGAGCAATGAATTGGTCAAGAAAGCCGTCTTCTAAGCCAACAACCTTATCTCCTGTAAGCGAATGGAGATTTAACACTGGAAATTGCTCATGCAAATCTTGTGAGCCGTGGCATATCAGGATGTCCAAATGTTAAGAGTTGATGTTGCAAAATCTGAATATGAATAGGTTGCGGTCTTTGTCCTTGATCTGTTTCTGATTCCTAGTATGAGTCCCATGTGTTTTTGGGATGCTGATCTTGACATTTTTCATGCAAAGAACAGCCTCTAACTATGTATTATGGGAAAGTATCCCGTTGGACTTCACTCCTGCGTTTACGGAGTTGCCGTGGCTGTGGGCATGTCAAACGGTGTGGGGGTAAATGTCGCCAGCGCTTCAGGGGTAAAGGTCGCAAGGGATGTGGATGTCACAGTTGGTGTGGGCGTTGCTGTTAATTCGGCTGCGCCTTCGGGCAGGCTGTCCATTAGCAATTGCAGAGCAATGTCCACATCACCCACGGCGATGACCGGGAAAGCGGGTAGGTTGCCGAGTGCAAGGTCAAGGCGGGTCATTACTTGATTTAGTCCATCCGTTTTGTATTCTGGGTTCTCAATTTGCACTTCGGCTAATAGATCGCGTGCCGATTGCACGTCAACTTTTGCGAGGCCAAAATTACTTTGTGAAAGATACAATCGTGCGCGCGATAAAAATTCAACGGCGCGGGTAATTTTTATTTCACGCTGTAATTCCTGCACGAGTTTTTCGTTGCCGTTATTAAACTGGCTTTCGAGACTCGTTTGCATTTCGCCCAATTGTGCGATCATCGCTGTATGTGATGCGATGGTCTTGTCCAATGCGTCCACACGGGTGGTCATTTCATCAAGCTGCGTTTGCAAAGATTCAACCTGCTGCGAAAGCTCCGAGATGCGCGCTGTGTTTCGTTCGACAGGCACGATCAATTTGTCGTTCAAGAACGGCAGGCCATAATACAACCCCGCGCCGATCCCGCCGATGACGATTGCGATTGCGATCAATCTGAACAAGGCTCTTATAAAATTGAGAAGCGCCTGCCCCAAACGCGAAAAGAAGGATGGCTGCTCTTCGACAGATTCCTGTGCAGGCTTGCTCTTCTCAATATAAGCAGGCGGCGCCTCTTCCTCAACCGGAATCATGGCACTGTTTTCTGGAGCATTTTCCCCCGTTTCAGCAAAGGACTGCACCCGCGCGAGCAAGGTTTTTCCCATGCCTTTCACTTTCAGGCAATCTTCCACTGAGTCAAATGGGCGGGCTGAGACGAGGTTGCCTGCAATGTTGCGGGTAATGCCCGGGATTTTGGTCAGTGTGTCAAAGTCTGCTGTGTTGAGGAAGTTAAGGAAATCTGTCATGATGCCGCCTTTTATTTCAGAAAGTTATTGAACGTCTGTATCAGTTGTTGAATCAACTCAGGGTTGTATGTTTTGAACCTTGGTAAATTGCTTGAGAATGTCAACAAAACACTCACGGCAATAGTATACGCCCAAAGACTGAAGCCTAGAATGGTAAAAGAAAATTTTGCCGCAGGTTTGGTTTTCAGTAGGTCGAATCCGCTCCAGAGGCCGATCAAAGATAGAAGCGCCAGAGCAGGAATTAGGTCCAGCAGGTAGCGCATGGTGGTGTAGAAAAATAATTGGGTGGTGAGAAATATCAAAAGCGAGGAACCGGTCAACGAGCTGGAAATCCAGAATAGAGTCTTTTTTTTGCGAAGAATCGCGAGGATCAAAAATGGCGTGCCGATCAAAATGCCGGTGATACTTTCTGCGAAGTAATAATAAATGCTGCGTTCTGATTCGTTGAATCCATTGGGCGGTGACCAGAGCGTGGATTTGATCAACGGGAAGGCGTCTTTTATTTCGTAGGGATTGAGAAGTGTTTTGTATAAATTGGGTGCGACATAGGCGGGCGAAAAAGTTTGCCCGATGGTCTCATGAATGTTGAAACCTGTCAGTTGATATTGATAACCGAAATCGGTGATCGAGCCGAAGCGCGCGTAGTTGTACCAGGCGTAGCTGATGCCGCCGAACGCGAGCGGAAAAGCCAACGCGATGACAAAAGCAACTGTTTGTGCGCGACGCGATTGGAAAGCCCAGATCAGCACGATCAGCGAGGTGAATGCAATCGGAATGAGTAGGATGGTGCGTGAACCGATTGCAAATGTAAAGAATAAACCAGTCAATGTGAGGCTTGTGATGCTTGGTTTGTTGAAGGTGTTGAAGAGAAAATATAACCCGCCGATAAAAAAGAATTGACCGGCAGCGACTGCGGCTTCGTAGATGCGTGGGTCAATCAACACGAAGGGCAGCGGATTGATAAGACCGACGAGCGCGATGCTTAATAAAATGATTCGGCGCGGGAGTTCTTGAAAATAATTTTTCCAAAGTGCGAGAATGATCAGTGTAAGAAAGATAAATGTGCCGGCGATAAAAAAGAAGGTGAGGATATTGTCACCGATTTCATTTACATAAAAGAATTTAATGATGCTGAGCAGGAGCGCTGGGACCGGCCCCCAATATAAATAATATTTGCCTTCATAAAGAGTTGCGTCCCATAATACGGGAATGCCTTCACGGTTGGTGGGTTCGTATGGATCTTCGAGCGCCAGCAGGGCGGGGTCTGGTTTTACTTCGAGTTCGAGCTGACCGTGACGAAATGCGGATGCCATCAGATCGTAGTAGTTTGTGGTCTTGGGCCACACTGTCCACAGGCCGAGGCTGACCCACCAAACGTAGGCAAGAATAACGAGACCCAAGGTGATGATGGAAGCCAAATAAAGCTGTCCCGTTTTGGTGTGGATGAGTTGACCGAGAAAATTATCCTCGCGATACAGCAGGGAAGCGGTAAGAATGAAAATTCCGAGAAGGAAGAGGGCGTATCTTTTCGTGCCCCAAACAGCGTTATTATCCACGCCGAGTTGGTTGGCAAAAATCATGGCTGCCGCGATGCCGAGTCCGAGTGTGATGCCTGTGATGGAGAGCCAGTTTTTCTTCATTGGGTTTATTTTATCATTCAGGGAAAAGCAAGTGCCACAAAGGAAAAGCAGTTTTTTCCCTGCGTGGTAATGTATAATGCGCCCATGATTTACTTGGATTACGCCGCCACTACTCCCGTGGACAGCCGTGTTCTCGACGCGATGTTCCCATATTTTCGTGAATTCTTTGGGAACCCATCCTCAATCCACCGTTACGGACAGAAAGCCGAAAATGCGGTGGATGATGCGCGCGAGAAAGTTGCAGCAGTGCTTCATTGCAGACCAGAGGAAATCCTCTTTACATCCTGTGGTTCTGAATCAGATAACCTCGCACTTCGCGGGGCAGCACAAGCTGCACGTACCCAACGCAAAAACCCGGGAGAAAAGTGGATCCTTACGGCTAGAAACGAGCACCACGCGGTTAGCAAAACAGCCATGCAGCTTGAAAAAGAATATGGCTTTCTGCTCGAATGGTTGGATCTGGACGAACGCGGCGCGGTGACGCCTGCCGCGCTCAGCAAGGCGGTTTGCAGCGATACGGTGCTTGCATCTGTGATGTATGCAAATAACGAGATCGGCACGATCAACCCCATTCAGGAACTCGCCAAAGTTGCGCGTAGCAACGATGTTGTTTTCCATACTGATGCAGTTCAGGCTGCGGCGTATTTGGATGTGGATGTTGAAACGCTGGGCGTAGACTTGATGTCGCTTGGCGGGCATAAATTCTACGGGCCAAAAGGGGTGGGGGCGTTGTACGTCCGCAAGGGGACGGGGCTTGTGCCGCATCTGACAGGCGGCGGGCAGGAGTTTGGTCTGCGGGCCGGGACTCAGAACGTGCCTTATATTGTGGGCTTTGCCGAGGCGCTGCGGCTCGCTGCCGAAGAACGCGAGGCGCGCACGGCACATGTCAAGCCGATGCGCGATCAAATCATCGGACGTGTGCTCGAAGAGATTTCCGATTCCCAACTCACAGGGCATCCTGAAAACCGCCTGCCAAACCACGCATCATTTGTATTCAAGGATGTGGATGGCAATCTGCTTTTGCAGATGCTTGATTCCGCGGGCTTCGCCTGCTCTTCAGGGTCTGCCTGCAAAACAGGCAACCCTGAACCGAGCGAGGTGATCACTTCGCTGGGATACTCTCGTGAGTGGGCATTGGGCTCTTTGCGAATTACTTTAGGTGCTGAATCCACGCCTGAGCATGTGGATCAATTTTTGACAGCTCTGCCTGAGTTGGTGGAAAAAGTGAGAAATTTGAACCAGAGATAAACACGGATAAACACTGATGTTTTGATGAAAGGATGGGGAAGATGCCTTCGCCTGATGTGAATTTAATTACTCAAAAAATTATTGGTTGTGCTTATGATGTAAGCAATGCACTTGGTGCAGGCTTTGTTGAGAAGGTTTATGAGAATGCGCTTGTTCACCGTATTCGTAAATCGACCGGTCTGTCAGTGGCACAACAACACCCGATTAAAGTGGTTTATGATGAGATTATTGTCGGTGAGTTTTTTGCTGACTTATTGGTGGACGGAAGAGTATTGGTCGAATTAAAAGCGGTTTCAATGTTGACAAACGATCACACCGCTCAAGCTTTAAATTATTTACGGGCAACTGGCTTTGAAATTTGTTTGCTCATTAATTTTGGGAAGAACCAAGTTGAAATAAAATTCCGACTTTATCCATACACCGACTGGAAAGAGAAAAAACTCTGAATTGTTTTCATCAAGTCCATCCCTTTCATCTGTGTTCATCTGTGGTTAATTTTTGAAAACCCAAATCATCACCCTCGAATCTCACGATGACCTCATCTCAGTCCGCGATAAATTATCGTGGGCGAAGACGCCGCGCATTTTGCTGGTTTGGCCGAAGTATGAGAAGGTCACTTTGCGCGTGTTGGATCTAAAAGTTTTACAGCGTCATGCGGATTCACTCGGCGCCCAACTGGGACTCGTCACTCGCCGCGCCAATGTAAGACGTGACGCAGAATCGCTTGGCCTGCCGGTCTTCATCTCGACCACAGCGGCTCAACGCGAACTGTGGCCTGATTCTGCTCCGAGAAGCAGGCGCATCCCGAAAGTGCCCCGCCGTGACCTGCGGCAGATCCGTGATGATGTGTACCCCAAGGAAGCTCGCTGGCGCACTTCGTTGCTCGGCCGGGTGCTGACTTTCACAGCGGGGGTAATTGCCGTTTTAGCAGTAGCAGGCATCTTCGTCCCGCGTGCTGCGCTGACTTTACATCCCGAAGCGCGGACTCAAAGCATCATCATCCCGGTCGCAGCCAGTGAGTCGACTGAGTCTGTATCGGTCACTGGTGTGATCCCGGCGCAGAGCATATCGGTCACGGTTGAAGCGGAACAGTCGCTTGCCATCACCAACGAAATTTCTGTGCCGAAATCAAAGGCCAAAGGAATTGCGCGTTTTACGAATCTGAGTCAAAAGGAAGTGGAAATTCCCGCAGGCACTTTGATCGCAACGGAAACCTCCACCAGATTTATCACCTTGAATGACACGCGCTCCTGCCGGCGAAGATCGACCAGTTTGTAGATGTGCAGATCGAAGCAGTGGAAGCGGGCGCGCCAGGCAATGTGCCCGCAGACAAGATCACCCTCATCGAAGGTGGACTCGGACTTTCCATTTCGGTTACGAATCCCAATCCGCTGAAAGGCGGCACGAACACGCAGTTGATCGGTGCCAGCGAAGAAGACCGCGCCGAACTGCGTGATGTGGTCATGGATAATTTGCGCCGTGATGCTGAGACAAAACTGCGCGCACAGATCGCTCCCGCTGACCTTTTGTTGATGGATACTTTTGAGATCGTGCAGATCGGCGAAGAGACATTTTCACCAGCGGCAGGCCAGCCCGGAAATTCACCTTTGAAGATGCAAATTGATTTTTCAGCCCGCTATGTTGCCGATGATGATCTGCGCCAGCTTTCGCTTTCCACTTTAAATGCAACAGCCGAAAGCGGATTCGAGTCGACGGCTGTGCCTGTATATAAAGTCATCACCGACCCCTCAACCGATAATTCAGGCATCAGTCATTTTGAATTGCAAGTGACCCGCACCCTGCTCCGTCAAGTGGATGAAATGCAAGTTTTCTCCATCGTGCGCGGACAGGAACCGCAGGCTGTTCAAAGTCAACTGGTTTCAAGTTTGGCGTTACGCCAGCAGCCTGAAATGACCATCACCCCCGCCTGGTGGCCGTGGCTGCCATTGATCCCGTTTAATATTTCGGTGGAAGTGAAATAAACTGATTACTAGACTTCGGAAGTCTTCTTAGAGGCCTTTTGGCCATCATGAACCTAAAAAGACTTCCGAAGTCTTTCATATTTTTGGAGCCCCTATGAGAATCCTTGCAGTAGATCATGGCGAAAAAAGAATCGGCACAGCACTCAGTGACGAGACCGCCACCATTGCCACTCCGCTTAAAGTGGTTGAACATGTCTCACGCGCCATTGACGCCGCGCAAGTGGCAGACCTCGCTTTGCAGAACAATGTCAGCTTGATCGTTGTTGGTCAATCCTTTGACGATGACGGCAACCCGAATCCCGCAGGCCGCCGCGCCGGGCGTTTCGCTGATGAACTCAAGAACCAGACAAACATTCCCATCGAACTATGGGACGAATCTTTCAGCACACAAGATGCCCGCGCCGCACGTATCGAACTCGGTGTCTCAAGAAAAAAACGTGCCGGCCATCAAGATGTCTTCGCCGCCGTTGTTATTTTGCAATCCTATCTTGAGGCACGCAGAGAAAGTAAGTGATGAGAAATAAGTTGATGAGTGATAAGTTGATGAGAAATAAGTTGATGAGTAAAAGGTAAAAAGTGAGAAGTAAAATAAGAGATCAATTAGAGAAGTTAACTATAAGTAAGATGTGAGTTGTTCGTCCGCATCTTTTCATTCCTCATTCCTCATTCCTCATTCCTCATTCCTCATTCCTCATTCCTCATTCCTCATTCCTCATTCCTCCCATGCGCCGTTATCAATATCACTTCATCCTTGCATTTATCGTCCTCTTTGCCCTGGCTTGTATTTACCTTACACTGGGCTACGTCCCTGCGCGCGCGTCTTTGCTGTATGGTCCGCCGGCGCGCACGCTTTCTGTTTCTGATCGCATAGAATATTCCACGCGGCTGTTGTCACATGGCGCGATTCTCACCACACCGCTTGACCCGAACGGCATGGAGCAATCCTTCCGCATTGAGCCGGGCGAGTCGATCTATTCGGTGGCAAACCGACTTGAAGAGTCTTACATCATCACGGACGCGCAGGCCTTTTATGATTACGTGGTGTACACCGGTCTTGATCTCACCATTCAATCAGGCGATTACACCCTCAGCCCCGCGCTTTCGACCATCGACATCACCCGCAAATTACAAGATTCAACTCCCACCGACATTAATTTTGTCGTCCTCTCAGGCTGGAGGATGGAAGAGATCGCCGCTTCGCTCCCAACCTCAGGGCTGGATATTTCTCCCGAATCATTTTTGGATGCCGCCCAGACCCCGCCTCAATCTCTTAACTTTTTGCCTGCTTCTGCTTCGATGGAAGGTTTCTTCCTTCCGGACATTTACATTTTGCCGCGTACCACAACCGTGGACCAACTCCTCGAAAGCATGGCGCGCAACTTCTCCCAGCACATCAGCGATGACATGCGTGCCGGATATACCGCACAGGGACTTGGATGTTTATCAAGCGGCCACGCTTGCTTCCCTTGTAGAACGTGAGTCTGTTTATGATGAAGAGATGTCTTTGATCGCTTCTGTCTTCATCAATCGCTTAAGGATCGGCATGACCCTCGGCAGTGACCCCACTATTCAATATGCTCTCGGCTATGACTCGCATCAACCAAACCTGGTGGACAAATCCGCTTAGTTATGAAAATCTGCAATTTGATTCGCCGTATAACACGTACCTTTATGCTGGCCTGCCGCCCGGCCCGATTGCAAACCCCAGTATTGAAGCGTTACAAGCAGTTGCCTTTCCTGAAACATCCCCATATTATTTTTTCCAGGCTACCTGTGACGGCTCAGGCTATCACACCTTCTCTGTCACTTTTGAAGACCATCTTGCGAATTTGTGCCCGTAAGAGAAAAAACCTGAAGTTTTCACAGGATCTTTCAAAAGTGTCCACTGTGGGTTTCTTGAATTTCCCAATCTTTCTGCCTTTAAAGGTTATCAAAACGGGCGAAGCAAAACACGAGAAAAAAACCATAACAGCCCGGATCAACGGAAACCGACAAGAAGCCCGCCGTTCCAAAATCAAGCAAATATAATATTAATCCCTGCCAGAGTAGGATTAAACAAGGCTTGCAGCATGGCGATGCCAGATCACCGGCATAGTCCAACAGAATGGCTGGAAGATAGATCGGCATTTTGCTGATAAGTATCCCTTTGAATATTGCGCCAAATATAGGTGCGCCGCTTAAACTCATTAAGCATGCAAGCAGACCTGTAACCGCCAATGGAATTCCCCACCAGCGCAGCCAATTTGTCAGCGAGTTGACGGCGGCGAGGGTCAGCATTATTAAAAATCCCAGCGGAAGGAGCGGGCTTAATCGCATCAACAGCCGCGCAGTCTGCAATTTTTCACGCGGATAATTTTCCGCTGGCGCGCTGATTAATGTGAATTGATCGGGGATTGCCAATGTAGCGAATTCCATTTGTCTCTGGATGGCGGGTGTTAGTAATGGATACAACTCCGACGGCGGTTTGCAGAATTGCATTTCACCCTTTGAGAGCAAATCCAATGTCATTTGGAAAACTTGCTCCAACGTGCAATCTGGCTGCGTATTTAAAAGTTCGTAAACCGCTTGCACACCGGTTCCACTGACCATGTTTACCTTGAGCGGCATCAGCGAAAATTGAACAGAATCCGCTCGCAGGTTGAGATAGGAAAACGTTGAATTTAGAATATCATCTCCCATCAGCTTGAGAGTCTCTTCTGGCAGCAGCGTACGAAAGAAGGCCTCCCACGCCGGCTGTCCCATACCGCGCATCACAACTGGAAGCTGGCTTTGGTCTGTGTTTGTAGAAAGCATGGCTTGAGCCATGACAGCTGGCAATTGGTTATAAAAATCAGTATTGGCAAAGGCTGTTTGATAAGTCTCTGCGCTAAAAGCGCGGCGGTCAAAGTTGAAGAAGATCAACGCGGGGACTGCTGTGATTACGAATAAAGCCGCGAAGAGTATTCCGGATATTTTTTTTAGTGAATCCATTGTGTCTCAATACCTGTTACTACAAATCGTCCCGAAGGTTTGATTGGCTTAATACAATATATCCACCAAACCTTCGGGACGTTCTTTCTTTTTATGCGGTTAATATTTCAATGTAATCCTGTGTCACCACTTCTGCGCTGCCCAGACCGAGCAGGTTTAATAACTCTTTCACCAGCTCCGCTTTGAGGTCTGCATCCTTGCGGCTCCAGGTGCGGCTCTTGATCTCAAGGAAGGTTCCCATATCGGGTTGTTTCATCTCATCGAGATTGACAAAGAATTCAGTTTCCTTGTATTTGATATGCCAGCGCGAGCGGTCTTTCTCAATTGAAATTTCCTGCGCGGGCTTGAAGTATTCACGATAGAAGCGTGACGTATGCACAGCAGGCGCAAGGAAGCGGCTGCGGGAAAGCAGCACATCGTGGCCGATCTCGTCTTCGCGCTGCTGACCGAGCAAAGTCAAACGCGAGCGCACATTTTCCACCTCACCTTTTTCATTGATGAGATTATCTTCACGGAAACGCAAGCGTCCCTGCGATGGATCTTCGAACATGTAATACTCATCGTATTGATGATAATGTTTATAAGCGTTGACTTCGATCTCAGGCCGCTTCATATTCTGGACAAGTGAAGCTGGTTCTGTCACCTTGACCTTGACCTGCACCTCGAATGATTCCTGTTCCATTGAGCCGCCGAGTGCGATCAATTTTGAGAGAACAGATTGCTCGCGTTCGGTTAGGAAGTCGTCGATTTTCAATGCTAATTTACGGGCCTGTTCAAGCAGGTCCGCTTCGTTCAATGTCAGTAACTGATGATCGCGCATTAACCACTTCCCGTTGACCATTACATCGGTCACATCTGTAGATTTGGAAGCGAAGACCAATTGTGCATACGCATTGTTCGGGTTGCGGCGGAAGCGCGGAGAGTTATGAATGGGGGAGGTGTCCACCAATATCAGATCGGCGCGTTTGCCCGGTTCGAGCGACCCTGTCAAATGTCCGATATGAAGCGCTTGTGCGCCCATGCGAGTCGCCATCAGCAGAGCAGTCGCCGCGGGGACGACCGTCGGGTCATTGCTGGATGCTTTCGCAACAAAAGAGGCGAGGCGCACTTCTTCGAACATATCGAGATCATTGTTCGAGGCTGGGCCGTCTGTGCCGATGCCCACATTGAGCCCGGTCTCAAGCATTTTTTGCACGGGGGCAAAACCTGAAGCGAGTTTGAGATTTGAGGACGGGTTGTGCGCGATGCCTGCATTCACATGCAGCAGTGTTTTCATTTCACCCGTATCAACATGCACACAATGTGCAGCGATCACTTTTGCTTCGAGTACGCCCTGCTTTTTGATATACGGCACAACCGGCATGCCCTGTTCGTTGCGCATGGTTTCCACTTCAAAAGCAGTTTCAGAAATGTGGATGTGCAAAGGCACGTCAAATTCCCTGGCGAGTTCTGCGCACGAGCGCAAAATTTCAGGCGTGGTGGAATAAGGCGCATGTGGCGCAACCGCCGGGACAATGAGCGGGTGGCCTTTCCATTTCTTGATGAATTCGCGGGCGTAGGCCAGCGAGACTTCAAATGAAGCCGCATCGGGTGCGGGATATTTCATCACACTTTGCCCGCAGACGGCACGCATACCCGCATCGGCTGTGGCTTGAGCGATGTCGTCTTCAAAGAAATACATATCGTTGAAAGTGGTCACGCCGCTGCGGATCTGTTCGGCGCAGGCAAGTAGTGTCCCAAGGCGGACAAATTCCGGGGTGACAAATTCACGTTCCACGGGCAGCATGTAGCCCATTAACCAAACATCAAGCCGCAGGTCATCTTCGAGGCCGCGCAGCAGAGTCATCGGGACATGCGTGTGCGCGTTGACTAGTCCCGGCATCAATACTTTTCCGCCGCAATCGATGGTTTCATCTGCTGTATATTCTTTGAGGATTTCGGCTTCGGGTCCAGCGGCGACGATCACATCATCTTTTACGGCCACCGCCCCGGGGTCATATTGATTCATTTTGCCGTCCATGGTCAGGACAATGGCATTTTTGAGAAGGGTGGTTACTTTTTGAGTCATTCAATCTCCTTTTTTATTTTCACTCTGAGCAGAGCCAAAGAGTGAGTTGTATAAAATTCCTAAGAAAGTGTCTGAAAATCTCTTTTCTTTACCACGAAGTCACCAAGTCACGAAGACACCAAGAGAGAAAAAACTTTGTGGCTTTGAGTCTTTGAGACTTCGTGGCTAAGTCTAATATCTGCACAGAATTATTTTTCCCAGGTTAATAGAATTTTCAGTGCTTCTAAATTCTTTTTGAAGTCTGTATATTTGTGCGTGGATAGTTCCATATCTACCGAGATTGCGCCAAGTTCCACGGCATAATCGGCGAGGGTACCGGTAAAGATACAGCCTGTATCCAACGGCGGGAAGGGATATTTGGTGGCTTTGCCAAGTGCTTTTGCAAATTCAATTGATTTTTTCTCCCACGGTTCTCCGCCGGGAAAAACGCCCAGAGCGGCGCTGTGATAACTGATCAATGCTTCCACTTTATGAGTTTGCAGGAATCCCATCAGCGCCTTTGTCTCTGGCTCGGAGCCGGGACCCGTTCCACCCGTGGTGGGACCGTAGTTCCAGCATCCATCACGATCCCAGTTGGCGGCCCAATTGGTGGGGAAGTTGCGATTTAAGTCCACGCCGTGATCGTTGACACGGCCATCAATGCCGTGATCGCGTGCATCGCCATCGGGGTTGAGGTTGCGCAAAATGTAAAGGGTCACATCGCTGGGAACAATTTCAGGGTTCTCGTAAAAGTATTGAATCAATTCGTCCGCGAGAGCGATGGTGTTCCATTCGTAACCGCCATGAATGCCGGCCACGATCATGCGTTGTTTCTCGCCATTGCCAAAAGAATACACTTCGATGGGCCGCCCCGAAACTGAATAGCCGATCAAGATCGGGCGCATTGACCCGCCTTCAAGTACAAAAGGTGTTGCTGATTGCACCACGATCATTGTCGAAAGCGGATTTGGCGTTACAGTGGGTAAATATAATGCATTGGGGTCAGGTGTGTAGGTTGCTGGCAACCCGGCTGTAGAGATCGTTTGTGCGTTTTGCGGCGCAGCGAGCACAGGCTGCAAGGCCCAATATGCCACCAGTACCAGCGCAATACTGCCCAACCCAACGATGTTTAGCACCCATGCAAAAGTTACCCAGTTTGCATCGTTACGGCGGCGTGGTGCTGGCATTAGTTTATTTCCTCGGCAGTCATGCGCAGCCAGTTCAATGCCAAATTCATCGCCCAGCGCGGCAGACTGCGCGGCGGGCCGCCATATGTAATGCGGTGAGTCTTTTCTCCGCGCGGTGAGATCATTGCCATTTCGGCGGCGCGTTCATCCGGGTATACAGAAATGCCCAATGCAATATCAGTTTGCGAGTCTGCCTGGGCGGCGCGTAATGCCTGCATGAGTGTATCAGATGTCAGATTAGGGAAAGATGCGGTGTGCGGATTGCGAAGCGTGCGTGCCAAAAGTCCATCGAGTCCTGATTCGATTGCGGTCAGAGTCCAGCCGCGGCGGGCGATCAGATCCAGCACAACTTCTTCAAGTTTATCTTCATCTGCACCGAAGACGACAGCCCCGAGTCTTTCGCGGACCTGTGACTCGATCTCGGCAATCATGGCATTCGCTTCGCTTTCGCTTTTCGCCTTCGCGGCGATGCGCACATCCACAACGCCGGTATGCGCGGCGAGACCCACGGTGGGATTGCTGAGCATTTCAAGATCGGCAATTTTTTCGTCGATCATGCCTTCGCCGAGACCGGCGCAATGCAGCACGCGGACTTTGATGACTTCGTTAAGATTAAATCTCTTTTGAAGATAGGGAATGATGGACTCATGCAGAACATGTTCCATTTCATTTGGCACACCGGGTAAAGAAACGACCGCGTTACGTTCTGTTTCAACGATGAAGCATGGCGCTGTGCCGACGGGATTCCGAATCCCAAGCGCGCTCTTTGGAACATACGCCTGCCGTTTTTGATTCTCAGACGGCTTGCGTCCATAACGCGCGATGGTCTCGACAACCTGTTCCCACAGGTCTTCGCGGAATTCAGTTTCAACGCCTGCGGCTTTTGCCACCGCTTCACGCGTTGGGGCATCTATTGTCGGGCCGAGGCCGCCGGTGGTGATGACGATATCTGCGCGCTCCATCGATTCGCGGATCGCGCTCGCGATGCGTTCTTCATTATCGCCGATGGTGATCGTGCGGTATAAGTCCACGCCGAGGCCGCGTAAATTGCGTGCAAGATAGCGTGTGTTGGTGTCCACGATCTCACCGAGTAAGATTTCCGTTCCAATTGTGATGATCTCTGCTGATGTCATTTTTTGTCCTTGTAAGCAGACTTCTTTTGTAAACCAAGACTGAGAAGTTGGTTAATGCATCTTAATTATAGAGTCTTAAAAAAGACTTCCGAAGTCTCCTGTAATTCAAACTACATTGTACTCTTGAATCAAACGGCCTTCTTTGAAGCGTTTCAGGTCGAGCATGGATACGTCCACGCTTGAAAACTTTCCATCCAAAATTTTCTCTGCCATTAATTTTCCTGATATCGGCCAGTGCATGAATCCATGCCCTGAAAAACCGGCGCACACATAAAAACCGTTCACACCAGTTTCACCGTAGATCGGGTGCGCATCGGGCGTCACTTCATACAGCCCCGCCCAATGTGAAGCGCGTTGTGCCTTCTCCACCAGCGGCATGCGCTCAATGGCGGCGTCCAAATTTACCAACTCAAAATCCTCATCCACACTTTGATCGAAGCCCGGTTTTTCGTTTTGATTGCTCATGCCGATCAGCAAACCTTCGCCTTCACGGTGAAAATATAATGAGCGTGCAAAATCGATCACGAACGGAAAATCATCAGGCACTTCCTTAAGCGGACTTGTAGTAAACATCTGTCTGCGGAGGGGGGTGATCGGAAGTTTGATGCCTGCCATGTCTCCGATGCGCCCGGCCCACGGTCCCGCCGCGTTCAATATCATGCGCGTCTTGATCGCACCGATACTTGTTTGCACCTCTTCAACATGATCTCCCTTCAGGCTGATTCCAATCACTTCCACGCCTGAGAAGACTTGCACGCCCATTTTTTGTGCCGCACTGATATATCCGGCCACCACGCTGTTCGGGTCGACTGTCCCATCTTTTTGATTGAAAGTGCCCGCGAGTGCATCATCAAATTTCATCAGCGGCAATCGCGCGCGGACTTCGTCTCCGCTTAATAGTTGTGTTGGCACGCCAAGTCCATTTTGCATGGAGACGTTATGCTTGAAAACATTTACTTCTTTTTCGTTTGTTGCAACCAGAAGATAGCCGCATTGCTTATAGCTTACGTCCTGTCCGATCTCATCTTTGAATCTTTCGATCATCGGCAAACTTGCAAGCGAGAGTTTGACATTGATCTCGGTTGAGAACTGATAGCGTACTCCGCCTGCGCATCGGCCGGTTGCTCCCTGTCCGAAGAAATTTTCCTTTTCAAGCAACACGATATTTTGCGCCTTGATAAGTCCGCGCTGTGCAAGATGGTAAGCCGCACTGGCTCCCATCACGCCGCCCCCGATAATGACAATTTCTGCTGTATTTGGTAGGTTCATAATATTTAGAAGAAACCCGCCTTCACGCCTTCGCGGAAAACGGGTTTCTGATAGGTTGTTCGATTATCTTTCTATTCAACGCCGAGGTATGATTTTTGCACCATTTCGTTGTTCTTGAGATTCTCTGCGGTATCACTCAGAATGATCTCGCCCGTTTGTAAAACATAACCGCGGCTGGCAATTGAAAGCGCCATGAGCGCATTCTGCTCAACCAGAAGAATGGTTGTGCCTTCCTCGTTGAGTTTCTTGATGATATCGAAGATCAACTCAACCAACAGGGGAGCCAGACCCATGGACGGTTCATCCAATAACAGAATCTTGGGCTTTGCCATGAGGGCACGTCCCATGGCGAGCATTTGCTGTTCGCCGCCTGAAAGCGTTCCGCCTTTTTGGCCAATACGCTCCTTCAAACGCGGAAAGAGATCGAAGACGTGTTCCATATCCGCTTTGTAGGTGGTCAGATCTTTGCGGGCATAGGCACCCATTTCAAGATTTTCAAGCACGGTCATGCGCGGAAAGATCATGCGGCCTTCGGGGCTTTGTGCCACGCCAAGACCGGCGATCTCATGCGCGGGGAGTTTTTCAAGTTCCACGCCATCCAAAACGATCGTACCGGTACGGGGTTTATTCAGACCTTGAATGGTGCGTAGTGTGGTGCTCTTGCCAGCGCCATTGGAGCCAATTAGTGTAACAATTTCACCATCATTGACCGTGATGGAAATCCCTTTTAAGGCGTGGATGTTGCCGTAGTAAGTATGTACATCTTTTAATTCAAGCATGTTGTTCCTCGCCTTTGGTTATTTGGTCGAAGTGCCTTTGCCCAGATACGCTTCGATCACGCGCGGGTTCTTTTGTACTTCTGAAGGCGAACCTTCTGCGATCTTTTCGCCATAATCCAGCACGGTCACACGATCTGAAATGGACATAACCACGCGCATGTGATGTTCGATCAACAGAATGGTGAGATCGAGTTCCTTGCGCAAACGCTGGATGAAATTAGTCAGGTCAATGGTCTCGTTGGGATTCATGCCCGCAGTGGGTTCATCCAATAATAACAATTTCGGATTGGAAGCCAATGCGCGGGCGATCTCAAGACGGCGTTGGAGGCCATAGGATAAATTCTTGGCAGTTACATTTGCATCCGAGCGGCGCAAACCGACGAATTCCAGCATGTCCAGTCCGCGTTCGCGGGCTTCTGCTTCTTCCTTCATGGTTGAGGGGAGGTGCAGGATCTGTCCGATCAAGTTTGATTTAAGGCGGGAATGCTGTCCAACCAAAACATTTTCCAGGGCGGTCATATTCGCGAATAAACGAATATTTTGAAAGGTGCGTGCGATCCCAAGCGTGGTGATATTAAAGGGCTTGAGTCCATGCAGGTTGACACCATCAAATGTCATTTCTCCGCTGGTGGGAGTGTAGATGCGGGTAATCGTATTGAAGAATGTGGTCTTGCCTGCGCCGTTCGGGCCGATCAAGCTGGCGATCATACCTTTGTCAATGGTAAAGTCAACTTTATTGACCGCGGTCAAACCACCAAAGGTCATTGTTACTGCTTTTGCATCAAATAGTCTCATGGCAGTTTCCTAACCTTTCTTGGCCTTTGATTTTTGGTTGTCTTCAACATCAATTACCACTTCTTCGTCTTTGTGCAGTTCAGCACGCATTTGGGCACTGGGGATTAAGCCTTCAGGTCGCACGGCCATCATAATGACCAACGTCAGCCCGAATAGCAGGAAGCGGTAAAGGATGGGATTCGCATTTTGCGCCACGATCGATTGCAGGGTGGGGTTTGAAGCGAGAGAGGGTAAAACGGTAAAGTCCATCAAGCCTTTGAGGAAGTCCTTTAAGGCCGGCAGGAAGAGACGATCCGCTGTCATGATGACAAGACCACCAACGATCACGCCATTGATATTGCCGATACCGCCCAGAATGACCACGCACAGAATAATGATGGATGCGCTGAAGTCAAACACGCTTGGGAAGATACCGCGGATATAGGCTGCGTAAAAAGCGCCGGCAAAACCTGAGAACGCGGCACCCATGGCGAACGCGGCAAGTTTTGTGCGGATCGGGTCAATGCCCATCTGAGCCGCAGCAAGTTCATCTTCACGGATTGCCATCCAGGCGCGTCCCATACGGCTCTTGTGCAGGCGTTGGATGATAAACACCGAAAGCAAAATGATCGCCATGATCAGGAAATACCAGGGGGTTGGGTTGTTCGATTGGAATTCATAACCGAAAAATGACGGCCGTCCAATGGGGTTGATTCCTCTTTCGCCTGCGGTAATATCCATATGATTAACAAGGTTGATACAGGTAACTGTGCTTGTGGCCCCAAACATTTTTTGGATACCTGGAATGATCCAGCAGGTGAGAGGCTCATTGATGGTGACGTCGATCAGATTTCTGAAGAGTACCGGAATGATCTCGCCGAAACCCAGGGTCACGATGGCAAGATAATCGCCTCGTAGTGGCAATGTGGGCGCGCCTAGCATCAGCCCCCAAATGGCTGCCATGCCGGCGGCGATCCAGATCACAAGCCAGAAGTTCATGTAGATATTATGCTGCGGCGAGGAAAGAATGCCTGTGGTGTATGCGCCAATCGCGAAGAAAGCCGCGTAGCCCAGATCAAGCAAACCTGCGTAGCCGACCACGATATTCAAGCCTAGACCGAGGATCACGAAGATGAGCGCGAAGATTACATTTGAAGTCCAGCGCAAACCTGTAAATGTATCAATAAAAGGGAAGGCAATTGCGACCACTGCAAGCAGGATCATCTTTGCTCTTTTTCCCATTTTTCTTCGAGACCACGGAAAGAAGCCGTTATCATGGTGAGGGCAATAATGGCAATCACGCCAATAATGTTTGCAGGAACAAAAACATTGCCATAGGAAGAAGGTTTACCGATTGCTGGTTGCACTACAAAATTTTGAAACAAACTTAAGACCAGCAAAATCGCGCCAGCAGTAAGAGCTGCGGGAAGTACCTGTTTTGCAAGATTGGACGGAGAGCCACGGTCCAGTCTGCTTTCCAGGGCAAGGCCAAGGCCTACGCCGGCAAAGAGTCCCATAACCGCTACAGACCAACCACTAAACAGGAAGGTAAGTAAGCCGGCGATAACACCAAATAAGAC
Source organism: Candidatus Villigracilis proximus (assembly GCF_016717045.1). NCBI lineage: Bacteria > Bacillati > Chloroflexota > Anaerolineae > Anaerolineales > Candidatus Villigracilaceae > Candidatus Villigracilis > Candidatus Villigracilis proximus. Next base: position 22,417 of record NZ_JADJUO010000004.1, read on the forward strand.
ACCTGTTCGAATATGTCGCATGGATGTTCTCCTTAAACCTTTTGCCCAGTTTGTTCACCGAGCAGACCGGTGGGACGGAATAAGAGGATGAGTACCAGAGTAGCGAACACCCAGGCATTGGTCCAGCGCGCATTAAGATAGCCGTCGCTGAAAGCAGCCAATAAGCCGATCAAAAATCCTCCAAGCATGGCTCCAGTGATGTTGCCGATGCCGCCAAGTACTGCCGCCGTGAAGGATTGCAAACCTGCGCGGAATCCCATGAACCACCAGGCTGTATTATTGTATAAACCAGCCATTAACCCGGCTGCGCCGGCAAGTCCGCCGCCGATCAGGAATGTGGCTGTAATGACCCAGTCAATATCGATGCCAAGCATTTTCGCGGCATCGCGATTTTGCGCAGTGGCGCGCATGGCTTTTCCAAGCTTGGTGCGTTGCACAAATAAACGCAAGCCAATCATTAATACGCCTGCAAGTACGATTACGAGCAAATCTTTAATGGTGAAACGTAATCCCCATCCCGTATTGGCAAGTAAATTTGGATCCATGTTCATATTCACGAACATTCTGCTCAATAGATCTGGAAATTCCTTTTGTGAGCCGCCGCCTGTTGTGCCAAAACTGGGCACAAGCCAGGATTGACCTGCCCAGATCAAGCCAATATTTTCAACAATGAACGACATACCGATCGCCGAGATCAACGGAGCAAGGCGTGGAGCGTTGCGTAATCGTTTATACGCAAGGCGTTCAATGCTTGCATTAAGTGTTGCCGATACAGCAATGGAAACAATGAGTGCGATAAAAATGCCTAAGCCGATACGGGCGGGATCTTGTGAGGTAAGTGTCCCGGTCAAAGAGAGCGTTGTAAGAGCTGTGAAAACACCGATCATGTAAACATCGCCATGAGCAAAGTTGATCAACTCAATGATGCCGTACACCATCGTGTATCCCAACGCAATAATCGCGATAATCGCGCCATTTGCCAGCCCGATGATCAAAAATTGTAATAATTGACTTGGATTTTTGGCGATACTCGCGGCAATAACTGGAATATCAAGTGCGGCGATCGGGCCCAAGAGAAGAACAAGGTAAATCGTAATAATTGCAATGACTGGCCGTGCAAATTTTTGAAGTGTGGATTTCATTTCGATTACTCTCCAGGCTTCGCAAAGATCAGCTTTAAAAACCGGTTTCTTCGCGATTAAGTAAGATAGAAGAGACAGGAGGGCAGTAATCTGCCCTCCTGTCTTTACTTACATAGTACGCGGATTAAGGCGTGAAAGTGCCGTAGTCAGCGTACGCACCACCTTGTACTTGACCAACAACGAAGTACGGCAGGGTTACATCGCCGTCAGCATTGAATGACCAGGTGCCCAGGGCGCCTTCGAAATCTTTGATTGCGAAGACTGCGGCGTTAACAGCAGCGCGGTCGGTAGGATCGCCACCGGCGGCGCAAACATCTTCAATCGCCTTCAAAGCAGCGCTCATTGTGTCGTAGCCCAAGATCGCGTAAGGTTCCTTGGTCTCTTCGTACTTGGCTGCATAGTCAGCGTAGAATTTCTTACCGGCATCACCCAAATCTTTCAGGGCCAAACCGGGGGTTGTGGCGAATACACCTTCGGCAACATCAGCGCCAGCGCCTTCGATCAAGGCAGCGGTGAAGATACCATCGGGGCCCATGAACTTGACGGTTTGATTGTCACCCATGATGGCAACCTTGTCCTTCAAGATCTGAGCGGCGTTGTTATCAACGATTGCGCCAAGGTAAACTGCATCAGGAGCTGCGCCATCATTGCTGGTGGAGATCTTGGTCATCAAAGCTTTGTAGTCAGCAGCTTTAGGATCGAAACCTTCCTGAGCGATGACGGTAATGCCGGCGGCAACAGCGGCCTGATTCACAGAATCAGCAACGCCCTTACCGTATACTTCCTGATCGTCGAGGATGTAAACTGTCTTTACGCCCTGAGAAACCATGAAGTTGACGGCGACAGGTCCCTGAAGATCATCAGTCGCGGCTACGCGAGCGTAGTTGCGGGTGCCCGAGGATAGTAGACATCAGGTTCATTGGCTTCGGTCAAACCGGTCGCGGCGTGTGTCAAGCCAGGATAGGTGTTGGCAGGGGAGATCATAACCAGCGGGCCAGCGGCATTCAAAATCGGAATGGAGAGCTTGGCAGCGCCGGAGTTGAAAGTGCCGAGATAGGCAATGATTGAAGGATCAGCAGCTGCCTTATTGGCGTTTTCAGTTTCGACAGCAGGATCCCACTTGCCGAGAGCCGCAGAGGCATCGTCCCAGGCTTCGTAGGTGACGGTGTATTTGCCATTGCAAGCCTTACCACCGGCTTGTTCGAGGCGCAGTGTCATGGCATTCACGATGGTTTGGGTTTGGGTCAGGGAAGCACCAGTCATGGGAAGGCTGGAGACAATCTTCAAGGTAGCAGCTTCGCCGCCACCAGCACCGCAGGCGGCGAGGGCCATGCTGGCGATAATTAGGATCGAAAGTAAAGCGAACAAACGCTTAGACATTTTTCTTACTCCTCCAAAATTATTTTAGGTGAAATCGATTCACACACGATGTGGGGACAACAAGCAGCAGACAATACTCACAATGTCAGCCTCACCTCCTTTGGGTTTTAGAATATTTCAGTATAAAAAGAAAGCCCGGAAAACCCTTTCGATTTGATGGATTTTCGAAGCTCGACTCTAAACCACTAATTACGGCCCATTTTTATTAAAAGCGAATGATACGGCTTTTTTTGTCTCAGGTCAAGTGTTTGTGTCTAGACTTTTTTGAATTTTTAGTTGGTTTTTTCGGCTGGTTTATATAGCAATTGCTCGCGGATACGCAAATCGGTATTTCGGATCTTCATCGCCAGGTCAGCCGCAAGGTTGTACATTAAGGGATACCCTAATTGTGGATAAGTTTCGCACAGCATGATCAGTTTATCGCGTTGTATAACGAGTAAGCGGGTGTCTTTTTGAGCGGCATGAGCTGATGCCGAGCGCAAGCCTTCATCCACCAAAGCAACTTCACCAAAAGATTGACCCCGGCGAAGTCGGGCTACCGCAGTTTCTTTTTTTATCATTATCACCACTTGCATTGCGATGGATCAAAATATCCACTTCGCCTTGCGCGATGACATATAATTCCTTGCTTCCGCTGTTTTCCTGAAAGACAACTTCCCCCACATTAAATACAACTTCCTGACATAAATTTGCCACCAACTCCAATTGAGTTGGCGTAAATTGATAGAAAATATCACTTTGTTTTAAAAAATTAACAAGGTTGTTCATCAATTGAAATCCTTTTCAAGAGTGTAGCATACCCGTGGATGAAGTGCAACGACTCAGACTACGGGTATGCCTGAATCAGCCAATCGTACGGATCCACCTGTATGCCGTTTACCCATAATTCCCAATGCAAATGCGGCCCCGTGACTCTGCCTGTACCTCCCACTTCTCCGATCACCTGGCCTTGCTCCACGATATCACCAACCTGTACATAAAACTTGGACTGATGCCAGAATCCGCTGTATACACCCCAGCCGTGGTCAATAATGGTGGTGTTGCCTCGCACGATCCATGGGCCAGCGAATACAACTTTTCCGCGTGCAGGTGCAGTGATGGGCAGACCCGTCCCGCCGCCAAAGTCGAGACCTGTGTGAAATCCTTGAATGGATACTTCTGTGCCGGTGCCAATGTAGGTGCGGCGGTTTCCGTAGCGTGACGTAAAGTAGGTCGCCTCTGCGTATAGAGATGCGGGGGAGTAGAAATCGCCCGCCCAAAATTTTTCAGTGTTGGCTGGAGTGGTGATCGTGATAAGTTGATTAAGTTCCGGCTCTGTTTCGGCGGGGTCAATGGTGACCGGGTCAACATAAAGAATTGGATCGTCAGGGTAATTGCCCGAGATGATCAAAATGGATTGTTCATAATATTGCCTGCTTCCGTCAGGAAGTGTGGCATCCACGCGCAAAGGATAAACACCCGGTGGAAGTAAAGCATGTACGCCTTGAAGTGCCACCTGGGTTCCATCTTCCATTGGAAAGAAACGTAGTTGATGGTCAACCAGAATTCCACTGAGTGTGACATTGGGCAGCGTTTGTACTTTGATTACGCCCGTGCCCCCTTGTTTCAAAGGCAGGCCGCGAATTTCTGCGCTGATAATAGTGGAGGGTAGTCCGCTGGTGTTTTGTTCGCCGTTTTCTCCTGACGCAAAAAGCGTATCCCCGGGAATCGCATCCCATGAGCCTTGCAAACTGTTGTAGTGCGACAGACTCCAAACATCAGAATTTTGTTTTACAGCTAATTCAAGCAGAGACTCACCTGCATTGGTTGAAACACGGGTGGTCAGGCTTTGAGTTCCTGATGTAGGCACAATCATGCCTACACCGACATAGAACTGGCTCGGACTGACGACATGGTTGAGCTTCTTAAAGATACTTTGCGAAACTTGTGTACGCCGTGTAAGACTGCGGAACGAATCTCCAAAGTTGATGATCTCAATGTTCAACGTGCCTGTAATTCCATCCAGACCCGGGATGACAAGCTGCTGACCAGCCGAAAGCTGATTGGCGTCTGTGATACCGTTTGCGCCCATGAGTTCAGTCAAGTTTACGCTGAAAAACTCTGCAATGGAAGAAAGACTATCACCAGGCTGCACAATGTAAACCGGCCCTGTACCATCCTGTGCTTGTACAGGATGCGTTGTGACGATGAATGACAATAGAAAAAGAGCAATGAGCAGGATACGTTTATGCATTCTTGAATTCAACCTTGTCGCCAATTTCATAATCCCCCCAGCGATCAGGGTGTATCTCCAGTGTATATTTTGCATCTGCTTTTGGGAAATAAGCCGGATGCCATGATTTCGCAATTACCTTGTCCACGATTGTCATTTCAGAGTTGATCCAAAAGACAGCGAGATCAAATGGGACGAAGAACATGTGGATGGATGTGTCGAGGCGTGAATCCCGCTTCTCGACCAGAAGCAGGCCTTCGTTAAGTTCGAGGCGTGACCGGAACATAAGTCCCCGCAGTTTGCAGAGGAATGAATCGCAATATCCCACACGCGCCGGGGATGTGATCGCCTTGTTTAAGTTGTAAATGAAAATGGGGTCAGGCATAATGTAATCGTAAAACAGGGCGGCTGTTTCGCCGCCCTGTAAAATATCAGGTTGATTTTTGGCCGAGAATTTTTTCGACGCTGTCCATTAATTCCTGCGGACTGAAAGGCTTGGCGATGTAATCATCAACTTTGGCGATATGCAGCCCGAGTACTTTGTCAATATTTTGAGCCTTGGCTGTGACAACGATGACAGGAATATCGCGTGTCGATTCATCGGCTTTCATTTGTTGGTATACTTCCCAGCCGTCCATATCAGGCATCATCAGATCAAGCAATACAAGATCAGGATGTATCTCGCGTACCAAAACAAGACCTTCTTTTCCGCCGGGTGCGCCATGCACATTAAACCCACGCCGATTAAGGATGAGTTGTATCAGGTCGATCATTTCCGGTTCGTCTTCAATGCAAACAATATGTTTGACAGTTGTGTTATTCATGTTCCTCCTGTCTCTATTTGCAAGTTTACCATAAAAGTAATTACGGGTTTAAACGATGAAAATTATCACATGGAATATAAATGGCATTCGTGCGGCGCTTGGTAAAGACGCGTTGGAGTGGGCATTTGCACAACAGCCGAATGTGTTGTGTTTGCAGGAAGTGAAAGCCCGCCCCGAGCAATTGAATGAAGAGCAACGCGCACAGTTGAAACTGCCTCATTTCTGGAATCCGGCACAGCGCCCTGGGTACAGTGGTGTGACTTCATTTTATAAACAACAGCCGGATGAAATAGTGGTGGGGATGGGCAACGATCTGTTTGACGTGGAAGGCCGGGTCGTTCAGACCGTTCAAGCTGGTTGCCGTCTATTCAACATTTACTTCCCGAATGGGCAGAGAAGCTTTGAGCGCGTGGAATATAAATTGGCGTTCTACGCTCATTTGTTGGAGTTGTGTGATGAACTTCACCGGCGTGGAGAAAGCATTATCATTACCGGCGATTTTAATACAGCACACATGCCGATTGATCTAAAGAATCCAAAACAAAACGAAAAGACTTCGGGCTTTTTGCCAGAAGAGCGTGAATGGGTGCAGAAATTTTTAGATCATGGTTTTGTGGATGTTTATCGCAGGCTGTATCCTGAGAAAGTGCAATACACATGGTGGACGTATCGCCTGAATGCGCGCCAACGCGGCATTGGCTGGCGGATTGATTATTTCCTGATTTCAGAGAATCTCATGCCGCGCATTAAAGATGTGATCATTCACGAAGATGTGATGGGGTCAGATCACTGTCCGGTTGAGTTGGTGTTGGAATAGAGAATATAAAAATATCCCGCAGAGTTTCATCTGCGGGATATTTTTATATTGGCTGAATTACATGGTGGAGACAGTGCCTTGTTGAAAAAGCGGACCAAGCAGATATCGAATCACATCTTCTGCCGAATAACTGGTCTTGCCTTCTTTAATAAATTGTGCGGCAGATACCAGATCATCGCCTGAGGTGATGATCGGTTGTTCCACATACCCATCCTTGCGGATTTGAGGGAAGCCGGCTGTAGCCGTCAAATTATTACACAAGCAGGAACGGTTGACTGTGTCTTCGATGGCGCCGCCTTTTTTGACAAAATCATCCACAGGTTCAGATGCACAGCGATAACCAACCGTGCCATTTTCTTTTTTGTATAGAATACGCAGAAAGCCAAGGTCACAAACTCTGGGACGCTCGCCATAAGCTTTCGGGTCGGAGAGTGTGCCTTCCAATTTAGCAACCTTGAACGGGAAACCAGTCGGAGATGCAAGCGGACTCGTGAATACCTCGGCTTCTTCAGCTCTTACTTTTTGGAGCATACGTTTTTTTAGATCATCCCGCATTCCCGATTCATCGCATAGCGAAAAGGCTGTGCCCACTTGCACCCCGGCAGCGCCTGCGTCCAATGCGGCTTGCACCTGCTTGGGGTTGCCATATCCGCCAGCCAGCCAGAAGGGCAGACCTAATAACTTCATCTTTTCCAAATCCACGACATCTTTATCGCCATAGATCGGTTCGCCTTTTTCATTGAAGTTTACAGTGCCGCGCGGCGGGGCATTATGACCGCCAGCAGTTGGCCCTTCGATCACGAAGCCGTCTACAGGGCCTTCACTTCTTTTTATCAGCGCCTGCGCCAATACAACAGAAGAGATAATGGGCAGGAATTTGGGTCGTTTAAGTTTTCCGACAAGTTTGGAGATTCCAGGGAAGACACTTTCAGGATCAAAGTGGATGCGGTGATCGTCTTCCTTATCTGCACCATGCACATCCACACGATAGGAGACAGGTTCGTGATTGCTTACTTTATCGAGGATGCCAGCTACCTGACTTGGGCTACCCGCGCCCATCAGCACCACGTCCACGCCAGCCAGCATGGCGCCATAGAGTGATGCCAGATTCGGCATTTGCACTTTTTCCAACAGATTGATGCCAACCACACCGGAATGTCCTTCTTTGGCAAGATAAACTTCAACGTAATTGGCAATTGCAGTGATTTGATCCAGAAACTTGGCTGGACGAATGCTGTATGCGCCGGGTGTTTTGTAGGGTGTCTCGGGGGTTTTTCCGCCGGGAGTGTAATAGCGGTTGATGATGGCTTGCACGGGTTCCGGCAATGCAAAATTTTCCAACGCGCGGCGGACATGCCCGCTAAGATCGCCATCCATTAAGCGGCTTGCCAGTACGCGGCTGATGCCTGTTCCTGATACAACGCCCAATTGCCCTAATTGTGAAACTGCTTTTGCCAGCCGCCAATCTGAAATGGCGACCCCCATGCCGCCTTGTATTAATTTTGGTAGTTGCATTGTCGCTCCATTTTATTAAAATTAAAATTCATCAAACCATGCTGGACATGGCTGTTTCTATAATAACCCCGATTTTGATGGAGCGTTCCTAATTTTTATGGATTAATCTGATACACATTTTAAGCCAAATCAATAATAAACAGGGGGGCGTAAAAAACGACCCGGTTTCGCTTTTTAACTCACCTTATGCAGCATAACTCCGAAGGAGTGAAATGATTCTAGAATCAACGCAAAAATTCGCCCAACCCCGAAGGGGTGTCATGTCATCCCTTCAGGATTTGGGGATTCTACGCCGCAATTCTATAATCGTGCCATCCCTATGGGATTGTTTACTGCGTAACATCAGTTTTTATTTTTTTGTAGCAAGCTTTTTAACGGGTTGTGCCGGAGTGGTTTCCATACGATCCAAATCGGTATCATCCCATGAAGCAGGATCGTTGAGTGATTCCAAATGAGTGAATACAGTTACACTCTTCAACACATTGCGAATATCCGCTTCGATGCTTTCCAACAGCCGATGCCCGCGTTGTACCGTCCATTTGCCGGGGACGATGATGTGCAGTGATACAAATTTCCGTGATCCTGATTCACGGGTGCGCAGCGCGTGATACTGCACGCCGTCTTGCATGTAGGGCATCAATGCGTCGCGCACAAGATTTTGATCACTGGCAGATAAAGCGGTATCCATCAATCCCAATGCAGACATGCGGACGATGCGAACACCTGACCAGATAATATTCGCGGCCACAAGAAAGGCGACGATGGGATCGAGTCTTTCCCAGCCGGTAATTGCCACTGCTCCCACGCCTGCCAGTACACCGACGGAAGTCCAGACATCGGTCATTAGATGATGGGCGTTGGCTTCAAGCGTGATGGAGTTATATTGTTTGCTGGCGCGCAGTAATATAAGCGCGACGACCAGGTTGATGAGAGAGGCAGCAACTGATACGCCCAAGCCCAGCCCGACCTGTTCCAGTGGTTTCGGTGTGATCAAGCGTGGAATTGCTGTGATGACGATACTGACAGCCGCAATGAGAATTAAAGTCCCTTCGACGCCGCTTGAGAAGTATTCTGCTTTGCTATGCCCGTAAGCATGGTCTTCATCGGCGGGACGGGCGGCAATGGTTAACATGGCCAGTGCCATGAGCGCGCCGACAAGGTTCACCAGGGATTCTAATGCGTCAGAAAGCAAGCCGACTGAGCCAGTCAAAAGGTAGGCAGTGGTTTTGAGTGCAATCGTCAGAACGGCTGCTCCAATGGAAAGCCATGCAAAGCGTGTAAGAAATAGGCGGTCTGTATGTTCAGATGTCATAGTTTAGTTTTCCATTATAAGCAAAAGTGCAAGCAATGGCAGTGACATTCGTTCCAATCTGCCGGAAGATGAGTTGTTTACAGTTGATTCTCAAAGGTAGAATCAAGCCCGATTGTTTTTGCGGGCAGTTTTCGGCTAAAAAAGAGGCGTATTAGAGAATCATATAAAATTTCTCATATACGCGTCGTCTAAGGGCATGGCTTGGTATAATCGAGTCGCAAGTCAAATTTGGAGGATTCTGTGAATTCCCGTACCCAATCATTTTTTGTGTATTTCCTTCTGATCGTCGCCATCGGCGCCATGTTTTACATGGGTTTTCGAGAGAATACCAATGTAACAGAACCATTGACTATTAATCAAGTGGCTCAAGCCGTGAAAGATGGTAAGGTCGCCCAGATCATTATTAAGAGCGATGATACTTTTACCGTGGTGTATACCAATGGCACAGAAGAAGAAGGCGTTGAATCTCGTAAGGAGCCAAATGCTACATTGGTAGATCAGCTTAGCAGCCTTGGCGTTACGCAAGAACAACTAGCCCCCTGAAATCGTTACTGTTGAAGTTCGTGCGCCTTCCGCTTGGGGAGGTGTCTTAAGCGGTGCGTTATATCTGCTGCCTGTTTTGTTTATGGGTGGTGTGCTCTGGTTTATTTTCCGTCAGGCGCAGGGCAGTAATAATGCGGCCATGTCCTTCGGTAAGAGCCGCGCGCGTATGTTTAGCGGTGAACATCCAACCGTCACATTTGCTGATGTGGCGGGCGCGGAAGAGTCGAAACAGGAACTGGCGGAAATCGTTGAATTCCTGAAAGAACCGCAGAAATTTATTCAACTGGGTGCGCGCATTCCGAAGGGCGTTTTATTGGTTGGTCCTCCTGGAACAGGCAAGACCCTGTTGGCAAAAGCTGTTTCTGGTGAAGCGGGTGTGCCTTTCTTCTCCATTTCTGGTTCTGAGTTCGTTGAGATGTTTGTGGGTGTGGGCGCAAGCCGTGTGCGCGATCTTTTTGATCAGGCCAAGAGACATTCACCCTGTATTATTTTCGTAGATGAAATTGACGCCGTTGGCCGCCAGCGTGGAGCGGGACTCGGCGGTTCACACGATGAACGCGAGCAGACTTTGAATCAAATGCTCGTTGAAATGGACGGTTTCGATACTGACACCAATGTTATTATCATCGCCGCCACCAATCGCCCTGATATTTTGGATCCTGCACTTTTGCGCCCCGGCCGTTTTGATCGCCGCGTGACGCTTGACCGCCCGGATATGAAAGGCCGCGAGGCGATCTTAAAAGTCCATTCCAAAGGCAAGCCATTGGAACCCGAAGTTGATCTCGGTACTGTGGCGCGCGGTACACCCGGTTTTGTGGGTGCCGACCTTGAGAACCTTGTTACTGAGGCTGCAATTCTTGCCGCTCGTCGTAATAAGAAGTCTATTGGTCAATCTGAAATGGAAGAAGCGATTGAGCGTGTTGTGATGGGACCTGAGCGCAAATCTCGTTTGATCTCGGAAGAAGAGAAGCGCATCATTGCTTATCATGAAGCGGGTCATGCTGTGGCAATGAATGCCATCGCTGAGTCAGATCCGGTTCAAAAGATCACCATCGTGGGTCGTGGTCAAGCCGGCGGACTTACCTGGTATCGACCTGAAGAAGACCGCATCCTGACCTCACGCAAGAAGATGACGGCTGCGCTCGTGGGTCTGCTTGGCGGACGTGTTGCTGAAGAACTTGTATTTGATGATGTCACCTCTGGCGCATCCAATGATCTTGAGCGTGTAACACAAATGGCGCGCACCATGGTGACCCGTCTTGGTATGTCCAGTGAGCTGGGTTTGATGACCTACGGTAAAAAAGAGGAAATGATCTTCCTGGGTCGTGAAATTTCTGAACAACGTGACTATTCAGAATTGGTAGCCCAGAAGATTGATGCCGAAGTCCGCAAGCTCGTAGATGATGCGTACAAGGTTACGAAGAAGATTTTGACAAAATACCGCAAGGAATTGGATACGCTTGCCAAACGACTTCTCGAAGTTGAGTCTGTCAATCGTGCTGAATTTGAAGCGATCTTCCCTCCACCTCATGCTCGCAAGAGCGGTACACCGCAGATCCCATAAAAAATAAAAAAATAGGCTTCCGAAATGGAAGCCTATTTTTTTTTATTCCAAACTACGTTCCGCCTTCTTTGTGTTGTCTTACCAATTCACGGCGCAGGATCTTTCCGACTGTTGTCTTGGGTAGTTCACTGCGGAATTCATAATGAGTGGGGACTTTATACGGAGCAAGATGTTCCTTACAGAATGCTTTGAGTTCCGCTTCTGTTAAAGTTTCGCCGGGCTTGACCACGATCCATGCTTTGACCGTTTCACCGCGCTGCGGGTCTGGAATACCGCCCACACCGACTTCCAACACTTTGGGATGATCCATGATGGCCTCTTCCACTTCGCGCGGCCAAACTTGGAATCCGCCGGGCTTGATGAGTTCCTTCTTGCGATCCACGATGTAGAAATAGCCGTCTTCATCCATGCGGGCGATGTCGCCAGTGAAAAGCCAAACTTTGCCGTCTTTCATCTCACGCAGACTATTGGCTGTTTCAGTGGGCATATTGTGATATCCCTTCATCACTTGCGGCCCGTGGATAATGATCTCACCGATCTCGCCTTGTGCGAGTTCGGTTTCGCCATCGTCCAGACTGATAAGCTTTACTTCCACATCGGGTAATGGCATACCGATTGAGCCAATTTTGTTCTCGCCTGCAAGTGGATTGCAGTGTGTGGCGGTTGGCGCTTCAGAAAGGCCATAGCCTTCAAACACTTTACCGCCCGTCAGTTTTTCAAATTGTTCCTTTGTTTCGCGCATCAACGGAGCCGATCCAGAGATACAAGCCTTGATTGATGAAAGATTATATTTGCCGGCTTTTACATCAGGATGATTATTGATGCCATTGTAAAGAAGCGGAACACCGGGGAAAATGGTCGCCTTGAATTTGCTGATGTTATCCAGCACATCTTTCAAGTCACGTGCGTTTGGCACCATCACCATACTTGCGCCATTCGCCATCGCGAAATTCATTCCCGCGACCATACCGTAGACATGGAACAATGGAATTCCCATTAATACAACTTCCTTGCCGGGTTCCAGTGCGGGCATCCATGATTTGATCTGGAGCGTATTTGCAACTACATTGCGGTGCATGGCAACTGCACCCTTGGGCACGCCCGTTGTTCCGCCGGAATATTGAAAGAGCGCCGTATCGTCAGGAGATACTTCAACATTTGGCTTCGCAGAGTTGGCATGTTTCGCGAGCAGGTCTTTCATCCATACATCACCGTCTGCAAGTGAACCTATACGGTCACCTTCCTTCTTTTCTTTTGCAAGTGTGAACAACAATCGCAATATGGGCGGTAGTGTCTCTTTAATATTGGCGACAATGATCTTTTTAAGTTTGGATCTCTCCTGCGCCTTCTTTACTTTGTCGTAAAAACGGCTGAGTGTGAACATTACTTCAATGTTCGCATCGTTCACAGGCATGATGATCTCATCCACTGGGTAGGTGGGGTTCACTGCCACCACTGCCGCACCTGCTTTGAGAATGCCATAATAGGCAATCACAAATTGCGGCGTATTCGGCATGAAAATTCCCACCCGATCCCCTTTTTTCACACCCATCTCAACGAGCGCGGCTGCCATGTGGTCAGTGAGCGCATTCATCTCGCGGTATGAAATGACCGCGCCCTTAAAAATCGTACAGGCACGGTCAGGATAATTTCGCGCAGCTTCCTCAAAAAATAAAACAGCGGCGCTTTTGGATAATTAATTGTTTGCGGTACACCCTTGTCGTAATTTGCAAGCCACGGACTGTTGTTCATAGTTGCTCCTCCTTTAAGGAATATGCGAAGTATATACAATCAAGAATCAAAAGTCAATCAATTGGCGGATGTTTTTTTCGATCTCTTTATCAACACCTTTTTTAACCCTGAACCAATTAATATCTGGATCGGACTCTTTGAACCAGTTTGCCTGACGCCTGACGAAGATTCGAGTCACGCGTCTCATCTCAACTTTTGCCTGCTCCAGTGTCAATTCACCTTTTATTACTCTGACGCATTCCCGATACCCGATGGCCGACATGCTTGGCAGAGTGGATGGATACCCTTTCTCAAGCAGACCTTTCACTTCGTCCAGAAATCCATTTGCAAACATCAAGTCAATGCGTTCATCCACGCGCTGATACAACTCTTCCCGCGGACGATTCAAGCCGATGGCGATTAAACGATAAGGCGATTCGACCTTTCCGCGCTGATCGGAGAATTTTCTGCCTGTCGTTAAGATAACTTCCAAAGCGCGGATCGTTCGCCTTACATTACGAGCATCTATTTTGGAAGCTGCTTCTGGGTCAAGAGTTTCGAGTTTAGCGTGTAGCCACTCAAGACCTCTTTCTTCTTTCATTCTTTCCAACTCAACCCGTAATCGTTCATCTGCAATAACCTCAGGCGGCGTCCAACCCTGTGTCACCGCGCGGACGTATTGTCCCGTGCCGCCCACTAGAAAGGGGAGTTTTCCGCGTGCGTGAATATCTGCGATGAGTTCCTTCGCCTTTTCCTGAAAGATGGCCAGACTTAATGTTTCATCGGGATTAACGATATCAATTAAATAATGAGGCGCACGCGCCATTTCCTCTTTTGAAGGCTTGGCTGTGCCAATGTCCATGCCGCGATAGAAGAGGCGTGAATCGGCAGAAATGATCTCGCCGTTCATTCTTTCGGCAAGTTGAATGGCGAGTTCTGTTTTACCGACTGCGGTCGGACCGATGATGAGGATAAGAGGAAGTTTATGCTGCATTCTTTTGGCTGCTTGCCATTATCTTTCCAGAACTGATTCTGCGGGATTCGCGGGGTTGTAATAGACAGGTACGCTGGCTCCAACAGGATAACGTGCCACGGTTGCCTGCGGCTGGCCTGCAACACGCGCACTTAAAAATTGTTCACCGGCCCTAATGGTCTGGCCTTGAAAGCCTTGCCCATTAACAACATATTGATAGATGACCACGGGATAGGTCTTATGGCTTTGCCCGATGCGTTTTGATTGTATTGTAGACATAAGGACTGTGCCTGTTACTGCCGGCCAGGTTTGTGCTGTCTGACGATAGGCTGTGCTTTTATGGTTTCGTTTGTAAAAAAAGAAACCTATTCCGCCAATGACCAAAATGGGTATGATGATACTGCACACTACACCTGCAATGCCTGCAAACACGCCAATACCTGTAATGATCCAATTAAGATTATCCATGGTGCTCTCCTTTTTACTATTAAAATATTAAGATTAATACTTACACAAGACTATTTTTTTTGCCAGAGATGAACAGTGGTAAACAAAGTTTTTTCAAAGGCTCTGTTTATCCTCGTTCATCAGGATGAGTTTGTGTAAGTCCTACGGATTTGTTTTTCTCTTTTCCAGCAAATCCGCATGCAGCCGCGAAAACGATGCTAATAAATAGATCGAGAAATAGATTTGGAAGATTAAAATAATTGTGAGGAATAAATCCACCTTGTTCGAAGAAAACCAGCGGGAAGCCGGCACGCGCAATATCGTCAGCGCAGAAATCAACTCCCAGCAGGGCTGGCAGGCCACAGTCGGATAAAAGATGCGCGGCAATGACGTTGATGAGGAAGAAGCTCAAGAGTCCGATCGAAAATCCTTTGAGAAATGTGCGGGAGAGGGTCATGTCAAAATAAATTCCTGTTTTATGATTTTGTCATCTTTCTGGTAAACTCTTAAAAATATTCGTTTATTTTAACACCGATGTGAGCAATTATGATCAACTTGCAGGCATTAACAATCGATATGTTCGTTGAGCAATTGCGAACTGTATATAGAAGGACGTATGGCGATATTGACAGTGACTTCGGGCGCATTGTAACCTGGTGCGGACGTTTGGCGTTGGAGAATATTGCAAACTCAGATGCGTTGTATCACGACATTGACCATACCATTATGGTGTCGCTTGCGGGGCAGGCCATCGTTGAAGGGAAGCATTTGCGTGAGGGCGGCGTAACGCCGCGTGATTGGATGCATTATATGATCGCGGTCCTGTGCCACGATATTGGATATGTAAAAGGGGTGTGCAAGAACGATACGAAGGATATGTTTGCAACGGGAGTTGGGGACGAAATGGTTTTTGTTTCGCCCGATGGCACCGATGTTGCGTTGACGCCGTATCATGTTAATCGCAGCAAGTTATTTGTGATGGAGCGCTTCGGAAGCAGTTTGTTGCAGGATATGGCAAAATTTTTGGATGCGGAGTTGATCGCTTCATATATTGAAATGACGCGCTTTCCTTCTCCGCCGGGTGAGATGTATAAAGATACAAAAGGACTTGGCGGCCTGGTACGCGCGGCTGATTTTATCGGTCAGTTGGGTGACCCCGACTATTTGCGAAAATCCCCAGCTTTGTTTTATGAATTCCAGGAATTGGGCGTTAATGAAAAATTTGGGTATAAAGCGCCGAATGATCTGCGAAAAAATTATGCTACATTTTATTGGAATAGTGTCAGCCCATATATTCAGGATGCGCTGATGTATTTACGTTTGAGCGAAGACGGCAAACAATGGATCGCGAATATGCATTCGCATGTCTTTGACGCAGAACACGATACACACGCATAGAAAAAAGGACACAGTGATTATGCTGTGTCCTTTTTGATTCTCAATCATTTTTGTTATGCAGGTTTTTCGGCCTTGGTGTATTCGCGGATATTGTCTGTTGCTTTATCCAGCTTGTCCACTTCTTCTTCGGTTAATCTCCAGCCTGCTCCGCCAGCGTTGAGCTCTGCCTGCCTTACATTTTTTGCGCCCGGAATCGGCAGCGCGCCTTTGCAGATCAGCCAGTTAAGTGCAACCTGCGAAACGGTTTTATCTCCATGATTAAGCCCGATCTCGCGCAGCAGTTTTGTCACGGGTGGAAGTTTCTTTAATAACTCCACATATTGTGAACCGCGCACACCGGGCGGCGGATTCTCTGATGTGTATTTACCGGTTAACAAACCTTTTTCGAGTGGGGAGTATGCAATTAAGCGAATGCCAAGTTCCTTACAGCGCGCGAGGGTTCCGTTCTTTTCCACTTCACGACTGAGCAGGCTGTAATGCACCTGATTGGATGCGAGCGGAATCCCATGCTGGGCCAGGGTTGAATAGGCCCGCAGCATTTTCGTCTGCCCGAAGTTGGAAACACCCACAGTGCGCGTTAGTCCGCGCTTTACACATTCCACCATGCCTTCCATCATCGTCTCAGGGCTCATCAACGGCGATGACCAGTGGATTTGATATAGATCCACCGACTCTAACCCCATGCGCTCCAAACTTGCTTTCAATGCGCGTGGAATAAATCCTTTGGTTAACCGCCACGGCCACGGAAAGAATTTGGTTGCCACCAGCACCGGTTGCTCGGTCTCTTTTAAGAACTGACCCAACAATCGTTCTGAATATCCCGAGCCATATATCTCCGCCGTGTCTACAAATCGAACACCGAGATTTAATGACGCGTCAAATGATTCGCGGATTTCCTTGTCGGTGTGCGTTTGTCCATATCCCCAAACTACACGGTCACCCCATTGCCATGCGCCCAGCCCCATCTCTATCGCGTGCAAAAATCTTGTTTCGTTGCTGACTTCGGTCACAGTGCCTCCTAAAGGAACTTTCCGATTTTATCTTAAAAAACGGCTTTCCCAAAAAAATCAGGTTACAATTCAGCCCGCTCAATATTTGGAACTGATGGAACGCGAGACTCTTCCCTGAGGGGTTTGGCGCTCCCTGAGTTCCGGGAGGTTCCCTGAAATGGCACATTTAAATGCGCGGGATGTAGAACCCGCCTCCGACCTAAGCCGACGGCTGGGTCTGTCCTTTTCCAGTTTATCTTTGCTGGTACGTGCTCTGACCCACCGTTCCTACGTCAACGAGTATCCGCAGGCTGTGGAAGATAACGAACGCTTGGAATTCCTCGGCGATGCCGTGTTGGATTTCACCGTCGGAGCATGGGTATACAATCGTTTCCCCGAATTACCCGAAGGTGACTTGACCAAGATGCGCTCGGCACTGGTTCGCAATGAACAGCTTGCAAAATTTTCACGCAGACTGGATCTGGGACGCGCGCTTCGGCTCGGGCGCGGCGAAGCATCCTCTGGCGGTCACAACCGTGACAATTTGCTGGGTTCGGCTTTCGAAGCGCTGATCGGTGCCTTGTATTTAGACTCAGGCCTCGGCGCGGTGGATGCGTTTGTGATTCCAATCTTGGAAGAATCACGTGAGTCCATCTTAAATGAAATTCACGATCCAAAGAGTCAACTACAGGAATGGACTCAATCTCATAAGCTTGACGCTCCGCGTTATCACGTGGTTAGCACCAGCGGACCAGACCATGCAGTTGTTTTTGAAATGATCGTGGAAGTGGCTGGCGTTGAAAGAGGGCGCGGCACTGGCACAAGTAAAAGTCACGCCGAGCACGCAGCGGCGCAGGATGCGCTGAATAATTTGGAAGTGTTTTAATAAATAGGGGAAAAACAAGTAAACAGGTAGTCACGTAAATCCAAAACTGTAAATCGAAAATGAGAACATGCCTCTTCGTCTAAAATCACTTGAGTTACAAGGATATAAAACTTTCGCTTCGCGCACCGTGTTTGAGTTCGCGAGTGGAATTACCGCAATTGTCGGGCCGAATGGTTCCGGCAAATCGAACATTGCCGACTCGCTGCGCTGGGTGTTGGGCGAGCAGTCGTACACGCTTTTGCGCGGCAAGAAAACAGAGGACATGATCTTCTCCGGTTCAGAGCATCGTGCGCGTGCAGGCATGGCGCAAGCCACGATCACCTTTGACAATACCGAGCAATGGCTGCCCGTGGACTTTTCCGAAGTGGCGATGACGCGTGTTGCACATCGTGATGGCCACAATGATTATTTAATTAACGGTCAGCATGTGCGTTTGCGTGAGATGAATGAACTGCTCGCGCAAGCCGGCCTCAGCGAGCGGACATATACCATCCTCGGTCAAGGGCTGGTGGATGCGTCTCTTGCCTTGAAAGCAGATGATCGCCGCCGCTTATTTGAAGAAGCTGCGGGTGTGGGTTTATATCGCGCACGTCGTGACGATGCATTAAAGCGCCTTGAAAATACAGAACGTAATCTCGAACGTGTGCTTGATATTATGGCAGAGCTTGAGCCGCGCATTAAGAGTTTGGAACGTCAGGCCAAACGCGCAATTGATTTTGCGCGTGCGCAGGCAGATATGAAAATGATTCTGCGTGAATGGTACGGTTTTCACTGGCACCGCGCCCAGCGCGATCTGACCGATGTGCGCGAAACTGTCCGCGGACAGGAAACTCGCGTGCGTGATTCGCGTCTGGTTCACGAAAAGACTCAGGAAGAATACTCGGCTTTCCGTGAGCGGCTCTCAGGGTTGCGTGCTCAATTAAATGGGTGGCATCGTCAATCGGCGGAACTGCATAATCAGCGTGAAGCCATCAGCCGTGAACTGGCTGTGCTCGAAGAACGCCGCCGCGCATTGACCAATACCCAGGCCGCTGTGCTTTCAGATCAGGAACATGCAATGGATGAATTGCATCTCGCCAATGATCGTTATGGCGAAGCCGAGCAGGATGTGGTCCGCATTCAAGGCGAATACGAAGAGGCCAAGACTCAGCTTGCGAATGCTCAAAACTCTTTGCAAACCCGTCAGTCTGAACGTGCAGCTTTGGAAGAACAGCTTGCTGTCACACGCAATCAGATCGAAAACTTAAGTCAACAACGCGCCGAAAACAACGCGCGTTTGGATGAATTAAAGTCACGTATCGAATCTCAAACCCAAAAAATTGAACAAACCAAAACTTCCATCGCGAATGGCGAAACTCTTTCCGCGAAGGCCAGGGCTCAGTATGATGCCGCCCGCAATGCGCGTGAACAGGCCAATATTGCCTTGCAGGAAGCCGAAGAAAAAGTAATCAACAAAAAGAATGAAGTGGATCGTATCGAACGTGAACGCCGCGCGGCTCTTGAGCAGCGCACAAAGGAAGAATCAGATCATTCACGTTTGAAGGCTCAGCTTGAAGTACTTGAACAATCTGAGCAGTCTTTGGCGGGTTACGCCGAAGGCGCTCGTTATCTACTTGATGCCGCGCGTCAGTCCAAGCTTAGCGGCGCGCGTGGCGCGCTTAGTGCTGCACTTGATGTGCCCGCTGACCTTGAAACTGCGATTGCCGCCGCGCTGGGCGATACCCTCGATGCGGTTCTGCTTGATGCCGGCCAACTTGAAGATGCGTTGAGTTTGCTCGAATCAAATGAAGCTGGCCGCGCAGTTTTACTTCCGCTTGATGAACGCGAAAATCTTTCACTGAATAACCCGAATGATATTGATTGCATTGGCGTCGCATCTGATCTGGTCAATGCGCCTGATGAATTACGTGCCGCTGTGCGTTTGATGTTGGGACAAACCCTGATCGCGCGTGATAGAAATACCGCCCGCAGATTAATTAAGGATTTACCGACTCACGCCCGCGTGGTAACTCTGCGCGGGGAAGTATTCCGCGGCGATGGACTCGTCATTGCCGGGAAGACCGCTTCTTCCTCCGCCCTGAGCCGGCCTCGCCAGAAACGGGAATTTGAATCCGCTTTGAGTGGACTCATCTCGCGCCTTGCTGAATCAAATTCGCTCGTTGAGCAGTTGTCAAATCAACTGGCGGGGGCGCAGCGTGAACTGTCACAGGCCGATACCGATGCGCGCGAAGCACGCGTCAGATTAGGCGAATGCCAGGAGACCGAGCAACAGGCCGGTCTTGAGTCAGAGTCGACACAGCGTCAGCTTGAGTGGCAGAAAAACCAGTTGACACAGTTGGAAGCCGAAGCGCAGGAGTCTGCTTCGATCCAGCAGAAATTGATCGAGTCTCAATCTGAAGTTGAAAATCATTCTTTGGAAGCGCAGTCGCAATCGAAGGATATCGCAAATAAATTAGCCGAGATCGCCGCGGATGAATTACAGGAACAGGCTTCGTATTGGAGCACGCGCGTGGCTGTGGCAGAACAAAGTGTGGCGGGTGCAATTGCAAAGAAAGATGAACGCACCAGGGAAATTACACGCCTTGATTCGCGCCGCGTGGAATTGATCGCCCGCTTACAGGAAGCAGATAATTCTTTGAATGGTCTGGATCAGGAAAAAGCCCGTCTGCGTGAAAACGAATCAGGTTTACATGGTCGCATCGAAGAGATGCGTATCTTGATCGAGCCTGCTGAAAAAGACTTGGAAACCGCCGAGCAGGAAGAAAAACGTTTACAAGAATCAGAAGCCAATGCACAGCGTATCTTTGCCAATGCAGAACGTTCTCAGGGACAGGTGCAACTGGAGCAGACTCGCAAGCAGGAAGCGCTGGATAATTTACACCAAAAGATCACAGACGATTTTGGATTGGTGATGTTTGACTATGCCGCCGATGTTTCCGGCCCTGTGCCGTTGCCTTTGGATGGCATGGTGGAACAACTGCCGATCGTGACCGAACTTGCGCCGGAAATTGAAGAACAGTTAAATCATCATCGCGCACAGATCCGCCGTATGGGTCCGATCAACCCCGATGCAAAAGTTGAATACGATCAGGAAAGCGAACGTTATACATTTATGAAGACTCAGGTGGAAGATCTGCGTAAAGCCGAAGTGGACTTGAAGCAGGTTGTGGCCGAGTTGGATGAAATTACAAAGAAGGAATTTATCCGCACCTTTGATGCCGTGGACAAGCAATTCCGCGAGACGTTTGTGCGTTTGTTTGGCGGCGGTTCCGCCCGCCTCGCGTTGACCGACCCGGAAAATCTGGTGGATACCGGTATTGAAATTGAAGCGCGCCTACCGGGGCGCCGTGAGCAGGGACTGGCTTTGCTCTCTGGTGGTGAAAGAAGTTTGACCGCGATCGCATTGGTGTTTGCGCTGCTCAAAGTTTCGCCCACCCCCGTCTGCGTGATGGATGAAGTGGATGCGATGCTCGATGAAGCCAACGTGGGCCGCTTCCGCGATCTGCTCGTGGACTTGAGCAAGGATACACAGTTCATCATCATTACTCACAACCGCAATACAGTGCAGGCCGCGGATGTGATCTACGGCATCACGAAAGGCCGCGACTCTGCCAGTCAGATCATTAGCCTGCGATTGGATCAAGTGACAGATGATCTGTTGAAGAGGGGATGAGAAGAAGAGCGTGAAAAGTAAAAAGTGAGAAGTAAAAAGCCCGACTCAAATTTGAGTCGGGCTTTTTTGTAAATGAATGTTTCGGAAGTGACTTCAGGATTTTTTTGTCTTTCATTTATCCTTCAGCCTTCATCCTTGTTTTACTTCGGTGTGGCGGTTGGTTCCTTCGCAATCGCGGTAAGTTGTTCAATTGCTGAATCTGTCGCGATGGTGATGAAGTTGGGTTCGGTGGGGACGAGTTGTTTCCAAAAGTCGAAAGTCTCAACGCTGTATTCTTCGCGGGCGGCGGTTAGCCATTCCTGGAAGGCAGTGTTTTTCGCGGTGTCATATTGTTCTGCGCTGAGTGGACGATCCTGCTTCGCGATCAATCGAATGATGTGAAGACCGAACTGACTTTGAACAGGGGTAAGTGTGAAGTCACCCGGTTTTTCCAAAGCAAATGCGGCGGTTTCAAACTCCGGCACCATTGCGCCAGTGCCGAACCAGCCCAGGTCACCGCCAGTTGCAGCGGAACCGTCTTCGGAGAATTCCTGCGCAAGAGCCGCAAAATCTCCGCCGCTCTTTAATTTTTCGATGATAGTGACAGCCAGAGCCCCGTCTTGAACCAAAATGTGACGGGCCCAAACCTGTTGTTGGGTATTGGATATGTCAGCGGTGATGGATTCTTGAAGTTTTTCCTGTAACAGTTGCGCTTCGAAGAGAGATTTGTAATCTTCTACCTTGAAACCAAGTTTTTCCATTCTTTCGGCGGCGCTATCCACTTCAGTTTGGTAGCCTTCGAGAGTGTACGGTGTGGCGGTTGGTTCAGGGGTGAAGGTGACTTCGCTGGTGGGAACAAGTGTGGCTGTGGGGTCGCTGAAGGCACAACGGTTGCTGTTGCGGCAGGCGTACCCGTTGTCGCTGAGTCTGATGCGATGGTTTCCACGGTCGCAGTGAATTCTGGTGTTGCGCTGGGAACTGGAGTCTTGGTCACGATTGTGAATGCTTCTTCCGGCACATCTGGCAGGGCGACATTTTTGGGGGTGACGGAGGTGGTGGGGGTGCCATCATGGAAATACCCGAAGGCGCTCCGCATTACTTCGTCCAGTTCTGCTTCGCTGACAACTATGCCGCGTTTCGCCGCTTCCTGGCGAATCAGTTCCTCATTGATCAACTGGTCGAGCACTGTCTGACCGGTGGCTTCAGAGGAATCAAGTGAACTTTGAATTTGTTGTAACTGGGCGGTTACATCCATGCCGAATACCTGCGCGTATTGTGAGTACTGGCTGTATTGCATTAACAATTGCTGGCGTTGCAGGCGCACGCGCGCTTGAAAATCTTTTGCGAGGATCTCAGTTTCTCCAACCTTTGCCACAGGTTTCTGAAGTTGGAAATAGTTAATATCCAAATATCCGTAGACCAGCAAAAGTACAACGGCGCTAAGAATGCCAATGAACACATACAGAATCATGCGGCTTTGCTGGCGCTCGCGTTCAAGGCGGGCAACGTGTTTCTTGTGTGTAACGGGCTTCTTGCCCGATTCATTATCCATTTTCGTACTCCTTCATTCTCAAAAATTTTTCACCACAATGGGAATGGACGAACATCCACAGAGCAGGAGACCATTAACTCTGTGAATTCCATGCGCAAAGCGCGTGTAGTGAAAAGCCTTTAAGAAACAGTCTCTTAACATAAATTCGGGGCATGGAAAGATGCTTCCCATGCCCCGCGAAATTCTTTTGGCAACTAGGAACGACTATCGTCTAGTGATCTGCCGCTAAAAGGCAGGAACGCTACATGGCGCGCCTGCTTGACAGCTGCGGCCACTACACGTTGGTGCTTCGCGCACGCGCCGGTCTGGCGGCGTGGGCGGATCTTGCCTTCTTCAGTTATATATTTGCGCAGGAGATCGATCTTCTTGTATTCGATGACCAATGTCTTATCTGCACAAAATTGGCAAAACTTGGGCTTTGCGAAAAACTTGCGGTCACCGCCGCCGCCTTCGCCGCCTGAATAATTACGTTCTTCACTCATGATTTACTCCAAACAAATTAGAACGGGAACTCATCTTCCGCAGCGGAACCGCCGTCGGAAGAAACAGTGTCAACTTCCTGCGAATGATTGTTGTTCGAATCGCGTCGGTCGCCCAGCATCATCATCTCGTTGGCAACGATCTCCACACTGGTATGCTTTTGACCTTCTTTATCATCCCAGCGGCGGGTTTGCAGGCGTCCTTCAACATAAACCTGCTGGCCCTTTACAAGATATTGCTTGCAAATTTCTGCGAGATTTCCCCAGGCCACCACATTGAACCATTCGGTTTCGCTGTGACGTTCACCGTCCGCGCTATTCCACGTACGGCTCACTGCCACAGAAAAAGTGGTCACGGGTTTTCCTGAAGGGGTGTAGCGCATCTCGGGGTCTTTCCCCAGATGTCCAATGATCTGAACTTTATTAAGGCCTCGGCTCATGAGGATCTCCTTGATAAAAATTACCGGGCAAAGCGACAACAATTATGCAGAAACAGCAACAGCGACAGAAAGCATGTGACGCAACAGCGTTTCCTGGAAACGCAGATTGCGTTCGAGCTCGGATGTAGCGGCAGGGCTCATGGTCATATTCAACAAAACGAACTGACCTTCGCGCTGCTTCTTGATGATGTAGGCCAACTTACGACGGCCCCAAACATCAACCTTGTCTACTGTACCGCCCGAATCACTGATCCAACCTTTCACCTTCTCAACCACGCCGTTAAAAGCGGCTTCGTCCAGATCGGGCTGGATAACACAAATTAATTCATACTTACGCATAGGGAAAACCTCCTTTCCATGGGTTTGTTCCTATTCAAGCCGTAGGCTTGCTGGGAACGGAAAGCACGTTATTTGAAGACGTACTATTTTATAGAGCGGACGGAGTTTACCACAAGAATCTTTTTTTGGGATGAAACCCCCGCTTCGCTCTTAACTGAAACCTGCCTCCGTCCGAAGGATATTTTCTCCCATTGTGGAGTCCATCAGCTTGCTGATGGGGGGTAACCTGCATACAAAATAGGGAACATCTCAAACGGCAGCAGTAGACTTCGGAAATCTTTTAAGAGACTCTTTCACTGTCACAGAACTTTTATCTTTTGCTATTACCATTTCATTAAACATCAACTTATCATAATTATCTGTTTTTTCATTAGGAATGTATTTAAACTTCCAAGTCCTGCCATATAAATCTTTCATTACTATAATAGAATTCTTAAAATCAAATTCTTGAAATATACCTGGAAATTTATAAATAAAAGTTCCATCATCGTTTAGTTTCAAAGGTCGTGCTGCATAAAGTAGTGCTTTTGGAGGAAGTAATGCGTCAAGTTTGCTAAAATATAAATTTCGAACTGAAAGTATTTTTGAATTATTTGCCAAAAAAAATGAATAAAGAACAGTCCAAAATAGAACTAAAATGAAGAGAAATATGCTAATGATAATTTTTGTTTCACATTATCATTATGTACTCAAATTACTACGAATGTCAATTTTAATAACAAATGAAGAACCGTGTTGGTCTTTAGGCTTTGTGTTTATGTGAGGGTAATCAACTAGTATTTCGTGTTGTGTACCTGGTTCGTCTTTGTAATAAACAAAGCCAGTATCAAAATTTCCATCATCATTAATTGATATTGCACAATACCCATAAAAAATTACCGGAATATCATTTTTTGGATCTCTGTCAGGTGTATATACTTCATTGTCGTTTGTATATGTCCCTTTTCCTAATTCTGGATGTATTGTCTCTACTCTCACGAATATACCTTCTGAAATTTCTAAAACGTCTGGTTCCTTTGTTCCATATTTTGCTCTGAGTAATTGTTCCCTCTTTCCTGATTGTTCTCTGTTTCCTTTAACTGACTTCAAAATTTGAATTGCCTCATCCATTGAATAAACTTTCAATGGTATTTCTTTGCCTGCTTGTGTCCTGATTTCTCTCACCCATTTTCCACCCGCAATTTTCCAACCTGGAAAGTCTAATCTTTTTGCTCCATCAATTGTTTCCACTTTGATTTCAGCAGCTGTTCCTTTTACAGTAAATTCTTCTGGTGTGCCTGAAGGATTATCAAATAAATATGTTCTTTTCCAGCCGCTACCGTCTGCGTTTATAACAATCTCTGGAACTTCTACTTTTTTACCATCTTTATCAGTAAAGAAAATTGCCGTTTGATGTTTGTTTTCCTTGCTCCAGCCAACTGAATAACCAGTATCTGCTAATTTTTCCTGAAGTACCTTTATCCCTTCTGGAAGTGGAGCCTCTGTGGGGATAGGCGTCACGCTTGCGATTGGGATGGCGCTTGGGGTTATGGTCATTGCTGGGGGAGGTGTAATGGTTACAGTCGGCGCAGCGGGTTGTGCGACGCAAGCGGCGAGCAGCGCAGTCAATAAAATGAAAAATATATTTTTCATGGGAATATCCTCCGTCTTTCAAAAGGCTTGACGCATATCCAGTAGTTCGCAATTGTGATGGATTGAAGTATAAAATTTAGCCATAAAATTATTCTGTAGGCGAAAAATTGGAGAACTTTTACGGATAAAACGGACAGCAAGCTGTCCGACTCCATAGGTTCGAGTTACCACTACCGCACATAGATCGGGTTGCTGTAGATCCATCCGCGCAGTTTTCCGAGATACCTGCGATAGACTTCGATGCGATATACACCTGGCTCTGTGGTGATGTGCGTACAGGAGAGTCCCTTCTTCCAGGTTTTGATGACCACTCCATCCTTCAGCAAGCGGATTTCCGCCTCGGATGGAATCCGCGCTTGTAATGTGACTCCGCCTTTCGCAGGGATTTCATCGCCCATGATCGCTGTTTTGTCCATTCCCTGCGCGGTGAAGTGAAATCCGCGAGTGGCAGCGGGGAGATCATACCCAACGAAACAGTGACCCTTTTCCAGCGCGGCATAGATCGCTTTTTTATCGGCATTCACATCCCCGATTAAAGAGTCCGCTAGAATGACATGTGTGTTTACGGTGCGGAAATGAAATTCATACGGAAAGATCACCTGCTGATTTGTCCCAGACTCATGTGCAGGGCGTGCGCATCGGAGCCGCCGATCGCCACCACCCGTTGACCGTACCCAGCAGTTCATCCCATTTCGCAATTGTGTTTGGAATGGGATGGTGCCACAAGCGCCGGAATAGGGCATAGAACGCGCCATGCAATTTGGTCGGCACGATTGTCTTTAGTTCGCTCAGCGCATTCCATAATTCAATGCCCGTATAATTTTGCACCGACCAATCTTCCCACGAAATATCTGTCTCTCGAAATGCGGCAGCTTCCGGGTCGTCGGGATGCGCCAGAAAGGCAAGTCCGCCCGCATCGCGCACTTTGTTGATCAACAACTGCGGACTTTCTGCAAATGTCGCCATTTCATGGCCGGCATTAAAATACCAATAGATGATTTTTCTGCGGGTCACGCGCCTGGTCGTGTACTTCCTCCCCGATCAGCATCAATATTTTTTGTTCTTCTCTTTATAATATCCTTCAAAGCCCTGTACCAATATATTATGGTCGGTCACGATCACCACGTCCACGCCGGCGGTGAAGGCTGCTTTGGCAATGTCACGGTGTAAGCCGCTTCCATCAGAGTATCTGGTGTGCATGTGCAGGTTGACGACGACTTCGTGCATAAATTCCTCTTTATCGTTTTTTCCTTTTCCAAATTAATGAAGAAAGGGAATTTTTTTATTGGCCTGAACCCCTTGTTGACGATTCGCTTCGGAAACAGGTATAATTTGCCCGCTAATTTCAAGGAGGCACATCGTATGAGTATGTTTTTGAATATCGCGTTGATTATAACCTCAGTGGGTTTGATCGCTGGCGTTATCCTGCAAAGTAAAGGCGCAGGGTTGGGCGGCCTGACCGGCGCGGACACGGGTGGTGTGTTCACTGCCCGCCGTGGCATTGAGCGTATCCTGTTTTGGGTAACGATCGTATTGGCTGTGATCTTTTTTGGTCTGGTCATCGCTGTCATTCTCGTCGGATAAGAATCTCAAGCCTGTAAAGGCCGCCGGGTCTTTGCCCTAAACGCGGGGCGGCGGCGGCCTTTCTTTATTTCCCAACCTATTATGAAAAGATTACGCTGGCAGATTTTGGTTGTAGCGGTCACAATTGTGATCGTAGCTTTGCTATTGCTCAGCCAACAACCAGTAAGTATTGTTACCTCGCCCGAAGCCGCGTCTGGTGGTATTTATACCGAAGCGCTGATCGGTTCCATGGGGCGGCTTAATCCCATGTTGGATTGGAACAACTCTGCAGATCGCGATGTCAATCGCCTGATCTTTAGCGGATTGATCCGTTTTGACTCGCATGGCCTGCCCCAGCCCGATCTGGCTGAATCGTGGGGAACCTCCTCCGATGGCACTCTCTATAATTTCTCGATCAGACCGGGTGCTGTCTGGCATGACGGCGAACCTGTCACCGCGGATGATGTTATCTTCACCATTGAATTGATCAAGAGTTCCGGCTCTCTTTTTCCACAGGACATCAAAGACTTGTGGTCTCAAATTGAGATAAAAAGATTTAACGACAAGACTCTGCAATTCAAACTCCCTGAACCATTTTCTCCGTTTTTGGATTACGTCACCTTTGGCATATTGCCCAAACATCTGCTTGAGACAGTCCCGGCTGACCAGCTAGCCAATGCTGAATTTAATTTACAGCCGATCGGCACCGGTCCCTATAAATTTGACCGCATCCTAACCAGCGGCGGCCAGATTTCCGGCGTCGTGCTTAATGTCAACAAGGATTATTATTTACCCGCGCCGTTCATTGAGCAGGTTGTTTTCCGCTTTTACCCCAATTCTGCCGCCGCCTTTGATGCCTATCAGCAGGGTGAAGTGCTTGGCGTGAGTCAGCTCACCAATGATATTTTACAGCAGGCATTGATCGAGCCGGCGTTTTCAGTCTATACCAGCCGTTTGCCGCAAATGGGACTGGTCTTCTTAAACCTTAATAATCCCGGCGTGCCATTCCTGCAAAGCGAAAAAGTACGGCGCGCACTTTTACTGGGCATCAATCGTAAAAATATAGTTTCGCACATCATGCAGGGACAAGCCATCATCGCTGATGGTCCTATTTTGCCGGGCTCATGGGCTTACTATGATGAGATCGAAAAATTTGACTACGACCCCGATGCCGCTGCAGTATTACTTAAAGAAGATGGATATGCAATCCCCGCTGGCGGGGGGGATGTGCGCGCCAAAGACGGTCAATTCTTAAGCTTTACACTGATACACCCCGATGACACGCTCCACACTCAAATTGCTCAAGCCATTCAATCAGATTGGGCTTTGATCGGTGTGCAAATAGAATTGCAAGCGGTTCCTTATGATAGTTTGATCAATGATTTCCTCACAACGCGAAATTATCAAGCCGTGCTTGCCGACTTGAACACTGCGCGCACGCCCGACCCCGATCCCTATCTCTTCTGGCATCAATCTGAAGCCACCGGCGGACAAAACTATTCCCAATGGGACAATCGTACAGCCAGTGAATTTCTCGAGACTGCGCGTACCGCAACGAACTTTGAAGATCGCGCGCGTTTGTACCGCAATTTCCAGGTTTTGTTTGCCAAGGATATGCCTTCACTGCCTTTATATTATCCCGTCTATTCCTATGGCGTGGATGTGCAAGTGCAGGGCGTTCAAGTTGCTCCCATGTTGTATGATGTTAGCGACCGCTTTGCCCTCATTGCAGAGTGGTTCCTCGTCACGCGCCGCACTCTGGAACAAACCCCTGTGCCGACCCTTGTCCCTTAATTTTTGTGCAGCGAAGAAAATAAAGATATCCTCGTTAAAAAATGACAACCATTTCAAGGAGCGATCATCATGTCTGATGCAAAAAAGGCCATTGCGTATGCCCACGAAAACCGTGAGCGTTTTACCAAAGAATTATCTGAATTCATCAAGATCGAATCCATCTCCACTGATGATGCCTACAAGGCTCAAGTCACACAGGCCGCTGAATGGGCTGCCGCTCACCTGCGGACTATTGGCATCGAAAATAAAGCTCATGCCCACTGGCGGACATCCCGTTGTGTATGGTGACTTGTTAAAGAAACCCGGCGCGCCCACCGTCTTGATCTACGGACATTACGATGTGCAGCCCGTTGACCCGATCGAACTCTGGGAAACCGCGCCTTTTGACGCAGTCGTAAAAGGTGACTATCTTTTCGCGCGCGGCTCTTCAGACATGAAGGGACAAGTGATGGCAACCATAAACGCTGTGGAAGCCATCATGAAGACCGGCGATTTCCCCGTCAACTTAAAGTTCATGCTCGAAGGCGAAGAAGAAATCGGCTCAATGAACATGGGAAATTTCCTCCCTCAGCACAAAGACTTGTTCAAAGCTGACTTTTGTCTAAATCCCGATGCCGGCGCGATCTCAGCCGACGAACCGACCATCACCTTCGGTCTGCGCGGACTTGCTTATTTTGAATTGCATGTCTACGGCCCGCCGCGTGATCTGCACTCCGGTTTGTTTGGCGGCACAGTCCACAACCCCGCACAGGCATTGGCCGAATTAATTGCAGGTATGCACGATGCCAATGGCACAGTCACCCTGCCCGGCTTTTATGATTCTGTGCGCATCGTCACCGATCAGGAACGCGAAGATACCGCAAAACTTCCCACAACTCCTGAAAGTTATTTACAGCAAACAGGCGTCCCTGCATTGTGGGGTGAAAAAGAATTCACGCCCGCGTTACGCACAGGCGCACGTCCCACACTTGAGATCAACGGCCTGCTCTCCGGTTGGACAGGTCCCGGTTCAAAGACCGTTCTTCCCGCCCGCGCCATGGCAAAAATTTCCTGCCGCCTCGTGCCAGATCAAGACCCCGCGATCGTTGAAAAGCAACTTAAACAATATCTTGAAGAACACGCGCCGAAGACCATCACATGGGAAGTGAAACCCCTGCACGATAGTCCGTGGGCCATCACCGATACCAACACCGCTGGCGTGCGTGCTCTGGATGCCGCCATGGAAACTGTTTGGGGCAGAAAGCCTTTCTATCGCCGTGAAGGCGGCTCAATTGGCGTCGTTGCCATGCTGCAAAATATCTGCGGCGTTGAATCAGGCCTTGTCGGCGGCGGTCTGCCCGATGACAATATCCACTCGCCAAACGAACGTATGCACCTGCCAACCTGGCACAAGAACATGGATGCGTTTATCCATTTCTTTTTCAACATGAAATAAGATCTCTATGGAGTCCGGGAGCTTGCTCCCGGATTTTAAAAAATAATCAAAGGAATCAATGGAAGATAGAATCATCACCTACGGCGGACAAGCGGTTATTGAAGGCGTCATGATGCGCGGGCAAAAAGCATATGCGGTTGCCATGCGCGCGCCTGATGGCACGATCGCAATTCATACAGAAAAACTTGCCAACGTTTATCGTTCAGGCATTACCAAAATCCCCTTTCTGCGCGGCTCCATTCTTTTATGGGATGCCCTCGGACTCGGAATGCGCGCCCTCACACTTTCTGCGAACACCCAAACCGGTGAGGATGAAAAATTGGAAGGTCCGGCTCTTTACTTAACGTTGGGACTGTCTCTCACCATGGGCATTGGACTCTTCTTTTTGCTTCCTGCTGCACTGGGTGGGTGGGCTGAGCATCTGCTGCAAAGCAAAATCCCATCCTCCGGGCTGTGGATCGGCAACCTGCTTGAAGGTGTCCTGCGTTTGCTCTTCTTCATTGGCTACATCTGGGGCATCAGTTTCATGCCCGATGTAACGCGCCTCTTCATGTATCACGGCGCCGAACATAAAACCATCAACGCCTTTGAAGCCGGCGCAGAGCTGACCTCGAAGTCGTGGCAAATTATCCGATCGAACACGCCCGCTGCGGCACAGCCTTCCTGCTAACTTTGGTTTTGCTTTCCATTCTGGTATTTACAGCATTGGGCCCATGTCATTGGATGGCGGCTTGCAACCCGCATTTTATTTATCCCCATTCTGGCCGGCATCTCCATCGAATACATCCGCTGGACGGCGAATCATTTGAAAAATCCATTTGTTCAAATGTTGATGCATAACCTTGCCATGCAGCATCTCACCACCCGCACCCCCGATCTGACCATGCTGGAAGTTGCGATTGCATCATTTCCAGTCCATGCGCAAGGCAGAGCAGGAAATCGCGTAAGACAAAAAGATTTAAAGAAAAGAGACAGGCATCGCCTGTCTCTTTCTTTAATCCGGTCTTATTTCATCAAAAACAAAGAAGGTGTTTTTAAAGGATAGTCTATTTAAAGACGACTCTTTTACTTTTTAACTCAAGTTGCTACTCGTGGTTCCTGACCTGTTTTTAATTTGGGTTTCTTAACGCAAAGTCACCAGGGTGTAATGTTTTTTCTTTGCGACTCTGCGCCTTTGCGTTAAAAGTTTATGTAAATTCTGCAAGGTGGCAGCTTGGAATTTTTTAAGAATATGCCCATACTGGACGAGCGTTGTCTATTTTTTTCTTTAGCAATTATGTTGCAATATCGCCGTAACTTTGCTGTAACGCAATAAACAGAAGCACAGTCATACAATAGAAAAAACAAATATTCCATGTTTGTTTATAGCTGGCGGGAATGTTGTTATCTTGAAGATTGTTTGTTTAAGACAAAGATGGCTGGCCTGCCTTAATCGCATGATCCGCCTCCGGGACACTCAGGAGGAAAACAAATCATATTCGGAGGTGTAATGAAGGAATAGTAAAAAGGTTTTGATCATTTGTATTTTTGTTTTGTAAATTTATGTTTCTAAAAAAGGAGAATATAACCATGAAGTCCAAATATCTGTTTCAAGCATTTGTCCTGCTTGCCATGTTGTTTAGCACGATGGGCACCAGTCAGCAGGCACAGGCCAAAGCTGAGTCTCAAAATGTACGGTCTGTTGAAATTGTCATGCGCAGCCTGACCTATTGGATGCAGTTTATAGCGGCAATGTAAACTCGAACCGCTATGAAAAATGGCCGCTTAGCTTTGCCGAGTCTCACAATTTTGCGGTGACCGTCACCACAACCAATGGCGACTTAACCCCCCTGCTCATCCTCCTAGATGAAGCCAATAATGAAATCGCCAGCGCTGTCGGCACATTGAACAGCAATCAGCCGCTTGGAAATTATTATGTTCAAGTTCAACCCGAAGCAGGAAGCGGCTACTATACCCTGACCATTCGCGAAATTGTAGTAGACACGACCCTCAGTCACCACAACTGTTCTCCCGGTCAGCATTAATATTGATGAGACCGCAACAGCCACTGTCAGTTTGAATAATGTGCCCGCTTCCGGATACCAGGAGCTGAATTTATATGTACTTACGATTCCACTCTGGTGCAGGTAAGCAACATCGCCGGATTCAGGTCTTTTCGGTGCCGATGCGGTATGGCCGTAAACGGCCCTCAAAACGGAAGTTTCATTGTTGCGCTTGGCAGGAAGTAATGGCAATAAAGCGGCCACCAGCGGGTCTGCTTTCACCTTCAGTGCAAAGGGTTGGCGGATGGTAACACAACTGTTGACTGTACTGCCGTGTTTCTGAAGGTGAGCAGTGTTCTCACAGTGTTGCCTCCACGGTCCGGCCAGCCTCGCTATTAATTGTAAGCGTGCCTCCCCTACCGATGGCACACTTACTGGGCAGGTTTTCGCCAGCAAGTCGGTAACCGTTAGCATGTTCGCGGAAGGCGTCACACCAGCCCCCGTAGTCGCCAATGCCGACGGTACTTTTAGTCTCACTGCTTCCGGCAGGAACGTATACCGTCATCGCAAGCGCCGACGGCTTTTTGATGCACAAGGCGCCGCTGTCCTCACTGCTGGAAATATAACCATCATGCCCGTTGTCACATTGATCGCTGGTGACATTGATAATAATGATGTCATTGACCAATATGACGCCATGACCATCGGCATGAGCTATAACGCGCAGTCAGCCCTGCTGCCGCAGATTTGAATAATGATGGCACCATCAACGTACTTGATCTGGAAATCGTCGCCGGCAACTATCGTATGTCTGGCGCGCTCGCCTGGCAGTAATATCTCATCATAACCTTTGGGGCGCACTGGAATCCAGTGCGCCCTTCTTCGGGAGCATCCATGAAATCCATAACTTCCTTTGTACTCGCAATTTTTTTACTTTTTTTTGTTTTGAAGGTCAATGCGCAAACCGCAGAGACGATCTGGCTGACCGCCAGCACGACCGCATTCAAAACTGGAGAAACGGTGATTGTGACGGTGAACTCTTTTCCGCCACGCCGGTGCAGGGATTTACTTTTCAGATCCGTTATGACCCGGCCTGTTTTGCAGCCTGTAAATGCCACCACCCCCATTATCGGCATGAATGGATTGTCCCTTCCTCAAACGGTTGGGTTGGTGGATGCTTCTTTCGCGAGCACAACCCCTCAAACTGCAAATGGTGTATTGGCTGAAGTGAGATTCGTTACTCTGTCAGGATGCCAGACCAATCTCACGTTAGAGAGCGCCGCGCTTGCCATCCGCAATGAATCAGATTCGCCGCTCCGCTTGCAGGTGTGACCATAGGTGAAAAAAATGTCGCTTTGAATATTGACAAGGCGCAGGGGACTTCGACTCCCAGCCCGTATCAGTACACCGCTTTGCTTGCTCCTGAGCCAGGAGTAACCTCCACTGACCCCGATAATTCCCAGCCGGACAATTTGCCTTACCAGCGGGATTGGGATCGGGGGCGCCATTATTGTCGCTGGTTAAATTTTTTTAGACCCGCCTCAGGCAAAAACAAGTGATATGTTGCGCCTTATCAGGTTTGTCTTTTTGATGTCGACAATGGCACGCGGCGGCTTCCCTCCAGACCGCATAATTATAAAATTGGCGGCGCAGTGGATTTTGCCCCGCATGTTAATATGAAGATCGGAGAGGATACATCTAATTTCTGGGTGACTGCTGCCGCGGCTGGAACGATCATTGAAAAATCAACCTGCCACGTAAAAATAGATCATGGCAATGGTTGGATCACAGAATATTGGCATC
Organism: Candidatus Villigracilis proximus; assembly: GCF_016717045.1. Lineage (NCBI taxonomy): Bacteria > Bacillati > Chloroflexota > Anaerolineae > Anaerolineales > Candidatus Villigracilaceae > Candidatus Villigracilis > Candidatus Villigracilis proximus. Next base: position 56,821 of record NZ_JADJUO010000004.1, read on the forward strand.
TGGATAATCTTCAGGTGGCATTTGGCGCTGCTGTTTATCGAAATCAACGTTTGGGTGTGATCGCTGATAGCAAGTATCAAAAAGTATGCACGGGGAATGAATTTCCGGGTCCGCATTTGCATTTTGTGATGCGCCCAAAAATGAAGGAAACAATTTTTTCAGGCTGGATCATTAATTACAATGTAGTCACGAACAAAACAACTTTTACAAAGGCCGGACAAACTCTCGGTTCCTACGTTCCCATTTTGAATGTGCCAAATCTTCAAATTGTTTTGCGTGATCCAATTACCTGGGATGTAGTTTATAAAGGCAGTGTGGATGCGTATCGTTATGAGCGCTGGCCGTTTCAATTAAGTGAGCCGACTAAATTTACTGTAACCGCCACGGCAACCACAAGTGGACTATCCCCTGTAGTTGTTTTGTTGGATGCAAATGGAAATGAAATTTCTCGCGCTTCCGGTGCTTTGACAAGCACCCAACCCGCCGGAAACTATTTTGTTTCAGATCCAGCCTGAGGCGGGAATGGTTTCTATAATTTTCTGTTACATAAGGAAGATATTTCAGGGCCAACCCCAACGCCTTTGCCAACTGAACCTTTGTGTCCACAGTCACCAGCACTGAATTTACCTGTACTTATAACCCTGTCCTGGTTGGGGTGAGCAATATTGTTGTTGCGGGCCTCTTTGGCACAGATCCGGTGGCTGCGATCAATGGTCCGCAGAATGGGACTTTCATTGTCGCGGTTGCGGGAAGTAACGGTAATCGGGCAACAGTCAGCGGGACGGCGTTTACATTTAGTATGACAGGTTTGCAGGAAGGCCAAACTGCAATTGAATGTAAAGCGCGTGTTTCCAAAGGTGACAAGTTGCTTTCTGATATTTTGTACATTGGCGACAGTTTGATCGTTGTGGGAAACATGTCCACGGCAACCGACGCTGATTCCTGTAACACCTACCCGATTTCGACGCGTGATCCAAATCCGATACCGCCGCCAACGATTGCAGGACAGGTTCTTGCGAGTAAGCCCGCGACTGTCAACCTGTATAATGCGGATAATTCACTCGCTGCTTCAGTTGCAGTCAACCCGGATGGTACGTTCAACCTGGTTACTTCCGCTGGAACATACACGGTCATTGCCACTGCAGATGGATTTCTCAATCAGGTTCTGCAACACTGACGGTGGGGAATGTTGTCACCATGCCGGTTGTCAGCTTGATCGCCGGTGACATTGATGGGAATGGAGTGATCGATCAGTATGATGCGCTGACCGTTGGGATGAGTTACAACACCGCGCTTCCTGCTTCAGCTGATTTGAATGCTGACGGTGTGATCAATGTGCTTGACCTTGAAATTCTCGCACGCAACTACCGAAGATCGGGTGCGCTTGCCTGGTAATGGAATTGTGCGTTTAGGAAAAATAAAAAGGCAGTCACTTATTTTTATAGTGACTGCCTTTACTACTGATGTTACGCAGTAAACAATCCCAAGGGATGGCACGATTATAGAATGTGGCGCAGGTCCCAAATCCCGAGGATGATGACACCCTTCGGGGTTGGATGAATTTTGCGTTGATTCAGGATCATTTCACTCCTTCGGAGTTGTGCTACGTAAGGTGTTTTACTAAAACGCGATCTCGCCGATCTGTTCAAAGTTGATGTCGAATAATTCTTCAGCTTCGGTTTCAAGTTCGGCATCGGCGGCGTCTCCGGCGCGGATGCCGCGGTTGCAGTAGGATCTATAAGGGCAGTAATTGCATTTCGAGACTTCATCAGTGAGCGGGAAGTGTGATGCGGTTTTTATTTCCTCCGCGATCTTTGTGAGTGCATCCCAATCCCGTTTGAATTGATCTGCCGTATAAATAAATCGCGCGGGCTCGGTGGGGAAGTCTGCGAACCAGTAGATCATTTCGATCTGCTCCGGTGCAAAAGGTTGACCGTGATTAAGATGCGCGTTGCAGGTAGCGCAATTCAAAGCGGCGCGGACAGTCGTGATAGTCTTGTAAAGAAGATTGGCTGAGAGAGGTCAATTGTTCAGGCATGTTCCTATTTTGCCACAGAATGATTTGCCTATGCTATACTTTTGAAAAATTGGGAGACCCGTATGGGACAGGATACTCAAGTAGCAGTTTTCATAGATTATGACAATATTGAAATGAGCGTGGAAGATGCGCTTGGTAAAGGCGCGGATGTGGATTGGTCGAAGGTGCTGCAAAATGCCACGCAACTGGGGCGCGTGGTTTTGCGCCGCGCCTATGCAGATTGGGCTGAAGCCGCCAGCAAACAGCGTTTGCTGCTCGGCCTCGGCGTGGAGTTGATCCATGTCAATAGCCGGCGCGGAAAGAATGCCGCCGATATTCGCATTGTGATCGATGCGCTCGAATTGCTTTACAACGAACAAAATTCATTTACCCATGTTCTGCTTGTTTCGGGCGATGGTGATTTTACTGAATTGGTTCATCGTCTGCGTTCGCACGGAAAAAATGTGATCGGCATGGGCGTCAGCGGCACGAGCGCGGAATATCTGGTCAATGCCTGCGATAAATTTATTTATTACGATAAATTGCCGGGTGTAAGCAAGGTAAAAAAGAATCAAAACCAAAATCCGCCTGCGCCAAAACAGCAGAATAATAATTCCGCGCGCCCGAGTTTGCCGATGGCAACCACGCCTGAAGGCAAGCTTGAACAATATCTTAATTTACTCAACACGCACAAGATACGCATGTCTCCGGCGGTTCAACGTCCGTTGGTCATTTATAAAATGTATGAGGTTGTTAAAAATAATCCCGAAATTTCCTTTAATCAATTAAAGGAAACCACCGAAGCTTATTTTGAAACAGCGAGTCCCAAAGTGGATGCGCAGCTTGTACTTGATACCGCGCACCAACTCTTTCACACATTCTGCTTCGTGTTTGACAGCGACACAACCGAACGCATCTGGAATCGCAAGATGTGGCTGCCTGAAACTATACACAGTGCGGCAGACCTGCTTGATCTGTGTGACAGCAAGATTTTGCAGTTGTTGATCGCTGACCTCGGCTCGCCCGATAAGCTCGATAAGGAAGTCGCGGCTCGTTTGCTTTATGGCAGTGTGCGCAACCCGAAGGTCTTGGATCACATCGCAAGTTTGATCACAATGGAATAAAAAACATATATACATCCTTCGGCTGCGTTCCTCGAAAACAGCTCGTCACTCCGCTCAGGATGTATATAATTTCATAAATTTCAGTTATAATCGCGGACATGATTTACGATTTCAGTTCAGGCAAATCTCCCCTCATCATTGGTGTGCGTGGCTTTATCTTCGCAGGGCTTCCTTGAATCGCGCCTGCACACTGAAAGCATCCCTTTAACTTTCTCACGCCGCAGGTTGCCCTGCGGTGTTTTTATTTATAACGTGTGGGCGGCCCAACATTGTCAACTTACCCATACAACGAACGGAAAATAAAATGGTACAAATTCAACTCGCAAACATTACTCTGATCCTCGGCGCAAAGCGCATCTTTGAAAACCTGAATTGGGAAATTCAGGACGGACAAAAGATCGGCCTCGTTGGCGCAAACGGCGCGGGGAAGTCCTCGCTCTTCAAGATGATCGAAGGGGAATATTCCCCGAACTAGGCGGATCGATCACCCGCGCTCGCCTCATTACAACGGGATACCTGTCACAACAACCCGAGCTTGATCTTACGCTGACGGCTTTTGACGCCGCGCTCGCGGGCAATCCGCGTGTGGCCGAGATCCACGCGGAATTGGAACACGTGGAAAATAGTTTGGGTGATCCAAACGTTTATGGCAATGAACGCAGACTTCAGCAGGCGCTTGAAGTGCAGCATAAACTTATCGAAGAATATCATGCCCTCGGCGGTGACTCGTACCCCGGGCGCGTTCGTGAACTACTGCTCGGGCTGGGACTCGCTCAAAGTGAAATGACCAAGCCCCTGTCTGTATTAAGCGGCGGGCAGAAAAAACTGGTCGGGTTGGCGCGTCTGCTTTTAATCCGCCCTGATATTTTATTGTTGGATGAGCCGGATAATCATCTTGATCTACCCGGAAAAATGTTCCTTGAAAAACTGATCCGCGAATACGAAGGGACAGTGGTGCTCATCTCGCATGACCGTTATTTGCTTGATGCCGCCGTTACACATATTGCCGAATTGGAAGATGGTAAATTAACTTTATTTGGCGGCAACTACACAGAGTTTGTGCTTGATAAGGAAGAACGCCTGGCGCGGCAGGAAGAGTTATATCAAGTGCAGCAGCGCAGCCTGGCGCGCATGGAAATGGCGATCAAACGCTATAAAGTCTGGGTGCAATTCAATGATAAATTTGCAACCCGCATCCATGCCATGGAGGCACGCATGGAGCGTGTGGACAAAATTGACAGACCAACACTAAATCGCAAACGCATGGAGATGCGCCTGAGCGGCTGGCGCGGTTCGAATAAAGTTTTGGAACTGGCTGATGTTTCAAAATCGTTTGGCTCCAAACAGGTGTTTTCAAAACTCAATGAAACCATCTGGCATGGTGAACGGGTGGGGTTGATCGGCGCGAACGGTGCTGGAAAGTCTGTGTTGCTGCGCATGGTTCTCGGTCAGGAGCAGCCTGATGCAGGTGAGATCAAGATCGGCCCCAGCATCGCCATTGGACATTATGCACAGGAACACGAGACGCTCGATTTCAATCAAACGGTTGTGGATGCTGTCCGCTATGCCGGTGAGATGAGCGAGGGCAGAGCCACTGCTTTTCTGTTGCATTATCTGTTTACATACAAACAGGTCTCACAAAAGATCAGCGAACTCTCAGGCGGTGAACGCAGCCGCTTGCAATTGGCGCTTGTGGTTTTATCTGGTGCAAATTTCTTGTTACTGGATGAGCCCACCAATAATCTTGATATCGCTTCTGCCGAAGTCTTGGAACAGGCACTTGAAGATTTTGAAGGCACGGTGCTCGTCATCTCGCATGACCGTTATTTCCTTGACCGTACAGTTGAAAGACTGCTGGTCATCGAAGATGGTCAGCTGGTTGAATATCAAGGCGGTTACAGTGAATACCTTGAGAAGAAGGATAAGTAAAGTCTTTGAAATCTTAAAGCCCGAATTGCCCAAAAAGAACAACATAAATATAGATGGATTCAAGGAATCAACCAAAGGAGAACGAGATGAATAGAAGAGACTTTTTAAAAGTAGCCGGATTGGGGGTTGCCGCCTCGGCCCTTGCGGCCTGCGCAGAACCCGCGCCAGCCGAAGGTACTGCTGAAACAAATGACCTGCCTGTGCTCGATTGGCAAATGGCGACCAGTTGGTCTGCCGGTTTGGATATATTGTTCGGCGCGACACAGAAATTTGCAGACCGAGTCAAAGCGTTGACTGGTGGAAAGTTCACCATCACGCCGCGTGCTGGCGGTGAACTGGCAAAAGCCACCGAAGTGCTGGATGTCGTGTCCTCGGGCGCGGTACCGATCGGTCACACAGCTTCTTATTATTACATCGGCAAGAGTTGGGTCATGGCATTTGGCACCAGTCTGCCGTTTGGTTTGACCGCGTCACAGCAAAATGCGTGGCTCTACAACGGCGGTGGACTTGAACTACTGCAAGAATTTTATGCCAGGAAATTTAACGTTATTCAATTTCCTGCCGGTAATACAAGCGCACAAATGGGCGGCTGGTTTCGCAAGGAGATTAGCACGGTGGCTGATTTACAGGGTTTGAAAATGCGCTATCCCTGGTTGGGTGGACAGGTCATGTCTGCGTTGGGTGTGCAGGTGCAGAATATTCCCGGCGGTGAAATTTTTCAGGCGCTGGAGACAGGCGCAATTGATGCAGCGGAATGGGTGGGCCCGTATGATGATGAAAAACTCGGTTTACATAAAGCCACTGGCTTTTACTATTTTCCGGGTTGGTGGGAGCCGGGGCCCATCACTTGAGTTGCAAATTAATTTGGATGAGTGGAGTAAACTTCCGGCGCAATATCAGGAGGCGATCAAAGCCGCAAGTTATGAGGCAAATGTTGCCATGGCGGCGCATTATGATGCGGTCAATGGCGAGGCGTTGGAACGTCTGCTGGCGGGCGGGGTGAAATTGCAGGCGTATAGCGATGAGATCATGCAGGCCGCGCAGGAAAGGCCTTTGAACTCTACGATGCCAAGTCTGGCAGGCTTTTTGCCGAGAGGTCGATGAGCCAGGTGACGGTCTGTGGAAAAACAATCACGATAATTAATGCGAGAACTTGCAGGGCCATGAAGGGCAGCGCACCTTTATGAATATCAGATGTAGGGACTTCTTTTGGCGCAGTAGTTTGTAAATAAAAAGTGAAAACCCAACGGGCGGAGAGATGAATGCAGTTTGCAGGTTGATGGCAAAGACGACCGCCAGCCAGACCATATCAATGCCGAGCGCATGTGCGGCAGGGATAAAGAGCGGCATGGCGATGAAACAGATCTCCACGAACTCAAGAAAGACTCCCAACAAAAAGATGGCAATATTTGCGACGATGATGAATCCCCAATATCCACCGGGTAGGTTGACCAGCAGATCAGTGATGAGGCGTTGTCCGCCGAGACCGTCGAAGACCAGACTAAAGAAAGATGAGCAAAACAAAATTGTGATGACCAAAGCTGTCAGTCGTGCTGTGGATATGGCGGCTTCTTTTATCATTTTCATGGTCAGACGTTTGTTCATCAACGCCAGCAGGCATGCGCCCACTGCTCCCACACTGCCTGCTTCGGTGGGTGAGGCCAGCCCAAAGAAGATGCTTCCTAAAACGGAGAACACCATCAACCCAGGTGGAATAATGACTCGAATCGACTGGCGGAGCAAGTCTGCTCCAGTGACGGAAAATGCTTCAGGCGGCAGAACAGGCGCAAGGTCCGGTTTGATGCGGGTGATGATGATAACGTATAAAGCATAAAGCGTGGATAATAAAGTCCAGGAATCAATGCGCCCATAAATAAATCCCCAACTGGCACGCCGATCTGATCACTTAGTACAACAAGCACAAGGCTCGGTGGCAGCATTTGCGCGAGTGTGCCTGATGCGGTGATGACGCCTGTGGCAAGTTGTTTATCGTAGCCGTGACGCAGCATGGTGGGGAGGGCAAGCATGCCCATCATGATGATGGTTGCGGCGACGACGCCCGTTGTAGCGGAGAGGAGTGTGCCAACGAGGATGACCGCCAACGCCAGCCCGCCTCTGATCCTACCCATGAGCCTGCCGACTGTTTCGAGCAGCTCTTCCGCCAGCCCTGACCTTTCAAAGACCGAACCCATAAAAATAAAAAATGGGATCGCGAGCAACGTGAAATCAGACATCGTGCCAAACCAGCGGCTTGGCAAAAGTTTGAGCAGATTAAGGTCAAACGCGCCGAGAGCGTAGCCGATGCCGCCGAAGAGGATCGCCGTTGCGGCAAACGAATAGCCGACGGGGTATCCGCTCATGATGAAAATAAAAAATCCGACGAACATGACGATGGCAAGCCATTCAAAGTGAGTCATAAGATAATTAGAGATTGGTAATTATTTTTCTTGAACGATGCTGATGTTTTTTATGATCTCTGAAAAGGTTTGCAGGAGCAGCATTCCAAAACCGACAAGGATCATACTTTTGATCGGCGCACGCGGCAGACCGTCGGGGTCGGGGGAGAGTTCCCAGGTGCTAAATGTGCCATCAGGCAGACGCCCCCATGATTGTAGAACTGGATGTGTAGTGACGTATAACCCGATGACACAGAATGTAATGAGAAAGAATGTGTGGCCGATCAGATCCACCCATGCTTTTGTTTTTGGAGACCAGTTTGTGTAGAGAAAATCCACGCGGACGTTTTCACCGTGTTTGAGAATGTAGGCAAAGCCCAGCAGGAATGTCAGCGAAAATAAATACCATTGCAGTTCGATCAGCATGTTTGATGTAAGTTTAGTGCCGATAAATCTGCCGAGGTAACGCGCTACAACGTTGTAGAAGCCGACAGCGATGGTCAGCAGAACGCACAAGGCGGATGCCTTGCCGAAATATTCGGTGATGTTGTCTATCGATCGGGAGAGTTCGATGAGGGTTCTCATATTTTAATTGGACGGATAATAGCACAAAAATCAAGCAGGCGATCATATTTTTTCTCTTTTCATAATTTTGCCGTATGCTATACTTGGTTATATATTTCACAAACTTGCAACAAGGGAGTCTGCTATGCCAAAAAATATTGTGTTGACCTTAACCGGCCGCGACAAAATTGGGATCGTTGACAGCGTAACGAGTGTGATCGTCAAACGGAATGGCAATGTAAACGCCAGCCGTATGACACGCCTTGGCGGTGAATTTGCCATGCTCATGTTGATCGCCCTTCCTGATCAGGAATTCGGCGGTCTCGACCAGGATTTTCAATCCATGCGTTCGGATGGCTACCAGATCACCCTTTGCAAACCGAAGATGATTCGAAAAAATATGCCGGCTGGCTGCCTTATGAAATTGAAGTAACAGGTGCGGACCATGAAGGCATCATCCATGAAATTTCCCATCACCTTGCTTCGCAGGGCATTAATATCGAAAACATGGATACGAGTTCTGCGCCCGCGCCCATGAGTGGAACTCCGTTATTTACCATGCAGGGCATCATTGTTGTGCCGCCGCAATTGAATTTCAATATGTGGAGCAATGCATTGGAAGAGATCGGCGATAAATTAAAATGTGAGTGTCAAGGTTGGGGTGGTGAAGTAGGAAAGAAGATTAGGATAGACAAAAGCCCCGCTTCATGCGGGGCTTTTGCTTGCTGCCGTCCGATATTTTTTTTCTTCACTCGTAGCGGAATCTCCAAACGCCTACGCTGAAAAAGATCACTGCAAACCCAATCAGGACTCCCGCTTCGGGCAGGATGTCCATCAATCCGCCGCCGCGCAGGATGAGGTCTAAAAGTCCCTGCATGGCCCAGGTGGTCGGTAATATTTTTACGATGTTCTGTACAACAGCGGGGAATAATTCCATCGGATACCAGCATCCGCCCATGAGCGCCATCACCATGCCCATCATGATACTTAATCCGCTGGCCTGGCCTTCGGTCTTGATGAAGGTTCCCATGGTGGTGCCGATCGCACCTGCGGCCAATGCGGCTGCGGTGAGAATGACGAACAAAGCCAGAGGTTCGCGTCCCCAGTTGAGTTTCATTGCGAAGATGCCGAAAAAGATCAGCAAGGACATTTGCACCAGCGCCATCACGACCTGACCTGCGATCGTACCGAGCAGGTAGGTGGCTTTGCTTGTCGGTGTGGTGAGGATGCGGCGCAGCGTCCCCTGTTGACGTTCATAGGCAAATAAGGCGGAGATGCCAAAGAGCGGAATAAAGACCCAGGTAATAAGCTGCCCGGCGGATGTGCTGGCGCGCGGATCATATTCAATGCGGTCTGGTGTTGAGCCTTCGATGACCGTTACACGCTCGGGAGAGTCCGCTTGCATGGTTTGGGCTAATTTTAAGGCTTCATCGAAATACGCCTGACGATCTGTTTCAGATTCGAACGTCCCATTTTCTTCGGCTGTTTTGACTGCTTGATTCGCGGCGTTGATCGCGCTGCTTACACTGCGGATTGCGGTCTGTACGGCGCGCTCGGCGACAGTGGCATTTAAGTTGTTGGGCTGCTGACGGAAGTCTATTTGTGCGGTGCCATCTTGAATGGCTTGCAGGTCCAGCCCTCGGGATAATTAAGATTACCGTGGCACGGCGCGCATCAAATTGACTCTCGGCTTCTTCAAGTGTTAATACATCAGGTCTCACTGCTGTTGAATTGTTTAATTCGGTAATGATATTCTGTGAGACGGTGGTCTTGGCCTGATCTACAACAACGAGACACGCGGTTATCGTCATCGTTGGATGGTGTCCCGCCTGCCAGCAGGAAGGTGAAGATGAGAGGAAGGATAATAAAGAATATTAATTCTGACGAACTCGCAAAGCGGACGATGGCGTCTTTCCACGCGATGGCAAATATTTTTTTCATTTTTGCACCAGATTTTTTTTGCCGAATAACACAACAGAAACTAAAAATAAGATCATGCCCATTGAAAGCAGAGCAAGTATCGGCGTGGAAAGATCCGTTAATGTCCCGCCGAGACCGAGAGTGGGTAAATCCATCCAATGCCCAGGCGTTGGGAGTAATTTTACTAAAGGCTTGAATCGCGGGCGGCATTTGGTCGAGGTTGACGAAATCCACCGAGGACGCCGAGATCAGTGTGATGGACATCCCGATATTGGCAACCTGTGCGGACGTGCGTGCCAGCGCGGTGATGAACATGCCCCAGCCTGTTGCGCCAAAGACCGCTGCAAGCACGAGGAGAACTACACCGATCGGGTCGCCCCATTTGAGTTGAAATAATAAAGACGATGCGCCGATGAGAATTAACATTTGCGCCGCACCGGTTAAGAAAATGCCAAAAACTTTGCCGCCTAAAATTTGAGTTGAGGTCGTGGGAGAAACAAGCAGACGCGGCAGTGTGCCCTGTGTTTTTCTGCGAGGATCGAGCGTCCGCCGTAACTGACGTGTGTACATTAAGAACATCAACGCCATGCCGGGGCGAGATAAGCGAGGATGTCAAACTTCACTGCTTCACCATTGGCAGTGGATGAATTTATTTTGATTGCGAGTGTGTTATCTGTTGCATTGGATTGCAGTTGACTGTTCATGGCGATGCCAGCAGCTTCGGCTTGCTCGGGTGTGATTCGTCCGCTGGTCATGAGTTGTAAAATGGAAACACCGCCGCTTAGGCTGCCTTCGTTCACGCGGCTGAGGAATTCATCTACGATGGCTTTGATAACGCCTGCGCCTGTGGGCCGTGACGGGTTTGCATACACTTCGATTTTTATAGTTTCATGCACGGCATCTGGATTATCAAAATCACCCTGCTGCGGAATAATGGAACGGGTGAAGCCCGCGGGGATGATGACAACTGCCGCAGCCTGGTCGTCGTCAATTAATTGGCGGGCCGCTTCGGGGTCGGACGAGGCGGTTGGTTCCAGCAAATCGGCAAGTTCTGTCGAGTTGAATGTATCTGTCAGAGCGTTGCCCAGTTGTTCATTATCCAAATTGACAATGATGACGGGAATGTCGGAAAGCCCGCTGTTGTTATTTCCACTAAAACGGCCGGTGACAAGTCCGAGGCCAAGAGTTAACACAAAGGGTGCGGCCAGCATAAGAATCAGCGCGGCGCGGTCGCGAAATGCGAGACGTAAATCTTTGATACCGATCAGGAATGTTTTTAGCATGAATACTCCCGTAAGGACGATAGACAATAGACGGTTGACCGTTTTGCACGGTCCACGGTCAGTGGTCTATCGTCAGTCACGCAACGCTCTGCCCGTAAGATGCAAAAATACAGCTTCAAGATTTGGCTCGCGGATATCAATTGAGCGAATCTTAATTCCGCGATCGTTGGCTTTGCTGACGACTGAAGCCAGCACATCTTTGGCTGAGGGTGTAATGATTGAGATTTCAGTGCCGACCACATTGGCTTCGAGCACATCAGGCAGCCCTTTGAAAGAGGGGAGCAGCGCCTGTGGATCATCATTTTCGTTGATGTGTAATATCAACGTTTCAGATTGACCAACTTGTTGGGTTAGTTCTTTTTGTGTTCCGATGGCGATCAACTCACCGTGGTCGATAATGCCGACACGAGTGGAAAGTTCTTCGGCTTCTTCCATGTAATGCGTAGTGTAGAGCAGGGTCATGCCTTGTTTGTTGAGGTCTTTGACCGTGTCTAAAATTGCGCGGCGTGATTGCGGGTCAATGCCAACAGTGGGTTCATCCATGAAGAGCACTCTGGGTTTATGGAGCAAGCCCACGCCAATATTAACGCGGCGCTTCATTCCGCCTGAATAGGTTTTGACTCTGTCTTTTGCTTTGTCTGTTAATCCAATTTGCTCAAGCACTTCATCCACGCGCAGGTTGAGGGATTTGCCGCTTAAGTTATACATCTGCCCCCAGAAGATCAAGTTCTCGCGTGCGGTCAGATCTTCGTAAAGCGCTAAATCTTGCGGTACGACGCCGATCACATTTCGCACGCCCATCGGATTTTTAGTAACCGAATGTCCGCCAATGACCGCGTCACCAGATGTGGGCGTATATAGTGTGGACAGCATGGATATGGTCGTGGTCTTACCCGCGCCGTTTGGTCCCAGCAAGCTGAAGATTTCTCCTTCTTCGATGTTGAAGGGAAATCCCTTTCACAGCTTGAAAGTCACCGTAGCTTTTACGAGGTTTTGAACTTCTAGAATTGAGGACATGAGCGCTCCTTGTGGAATAAACTACAGTATGTACGCAGGGTTGGGGATAGTGTTGCAGGAAAGCCGAGGACGGAAGGCGGAAAGCGATTTTATTCTGCTTGTCGCTGATTGGTTGGGATAATTTGCGGGCATAGACATCATTTTGCCAAGCATGCGGCACTTCACCTCTTTTGGAGCTCGGCTTGATGTTTGGCTTCGAGATATTCGCAGTCTCTGGCAAAATCCAACCAGACTTGGGTTTCGGTGGCTTCACCGTCTGCATCTGCAAGTTTGCTCAGAAACATTTTTGGGTATTGGCGTTTCCGAAAACCTTCTGCAATATTTGCCGCGACACTTCTAGAAGAACGGCGTATCTGATCTGTAAGCGAATATTTTTCTTCTTTCGGAAATGATTTGCTCGCCTCAAATATTTCCATCGCCAGTTTATATGCCAATTGATACACCTTCAAATCCCGGTGACCTTTCAACTCTTGGTAACTTGACATCCCAGCCTCCTGATAACAAAAAAACACCGCGGCTTTCCGCCTTCTGCCTTCCGTTGTTCCGCCTTCCGCTTACAGCTCTTCCTTCAGCCGGCCATACCTTTTCAAAATACTTCGCACATCCTCATGCGGCAAAGCTTTCGCCTCCACATCGTTGTGCCCCTTCATATCTTCCGCAGCGACCATGGCATTGATAATGGCTTCTTCGGTTGCATAGGCTGTCGCTCCAAGTAACGGATCAATGTGATCATTGGTTAAGGTTTGAATATTTGAAAGTCCCATTTCATTACCATGGACTGCATTGGAGTTCGCTGTGGAGAACGCAAGGAAAATGTCACCAGAGCCATTGCCGCCCAGGCTGCCTGTGCGAGCCATGCCAATGGCTACGCGTTTTGCCAACCGTTTTAGTTGATGAGGAAGCAAAGGCGCATCGGTTGCCACAATAACGATCAACGAACCGTCATCCTGTCTGAATGGATTTTCTCCATTTGTAAAAGGTGCGCCTTCCTGTAAATGTTGTCCCACGGGTGCGCCTGCAATCGTCAGCTGATATCTTCTGCCAAAATTGCACTGCGCCAGCACGCCCACCGTCCAGCCGCCGAGCTTGGTTGGAAGTTTGCGTGATGAAGTTCCCGTGCCGCCTTTAAATTCATAGCACAGCATCCCGGTCCCGCCGCCGACGTTACCTTCCGCGATCGCGCCATCTTTTGCTGAATCCAGAGCTTGCATTACATGCTGTTCATTCACATGAAAACCGTTCATGTCATTCAACCAACCGTCCGCGGTTTCGCCAACTACAGGGCATGACCATTTTGAAAAAGCGCATTGTTCTTTATCTGCCAAGCAATGATCGTGTCGCGCACAATGCCCACGCTATGTGTATTTGTGATCCCAATTGGACCTTCAAGCAGACCGCCTTCCTCAATCCATGCTGCACCTGTCATTTCGCCGTTACCATTAAATGAATGTAGTCCGGCATAGACTGGCGTGTGATCTTTATTGCCATGCGGATGAATGATCGTCACACCCGTCCGGGCTGAGTTGCCTTCGATAACGGTGGCATACCCAACGGTCACGCCTGATACGTCTGTGATCGCATTGTGTGTTCCTGTGCTGCCTTCAAATGGAATCCCCAGGTCTCGTGCGCGTGGTTTTGTCATAAATTTTCCTTTGTGATTTTTACAAGTTGTTTTGCAATACTTTCCATAATTTCATCAGGTACGCCATCCAGCGCCTGTGATTGGACTCGGGTATCAATTTCATCGTTGACATAATCCACGACGACGAATTCATCGGCCAATGCGATCTCAGTGGAAAACCAGTCCAGTTTGCAAATGGACGCAATCCGCTTCGTGACATCCCGCAGCCTGCCCAGGCGATACTGAGACTCTTCCTCCGCTGTGACATTGGCATAGATGTGCGTGGATGTATCCCACCAGCACGGATGCGTTTCACCGTTGGCATAAAAAACGCGGAACCAGGCAGGCGTATCTTCGATCATGCGCGGTGTGACATGCGCCTGAAGTAAATATTTTTGTTCAGGGAATTCCATGCGCGCCTGCAAGATTTCCTCAATGGACGATGCTCCGAGGATCACCCCTTCACCGCCGCCGCCGTTCGATGGCTTGATGACAAAACTCTCGCCAAGCGGGGTCAGGTCAATGGGTGCGACGACCGGCTGCTCAAGAAAGGGCGCAAGCAAAATGGTATGCGGGGTGTGTAGGCCGGCATTGATCAATTCAAGATGCATGGTGGCTTTGTCTTCAGACCAGGCTGAAACCTCGGCGGGATTAATGCGTTTTGCGCCATATTCCAGCGCCCAGCGTGGAATGGGGTCGAAGGCCGGCTCGCCCTGTCCACGGTGCAGCAGAGTTTTGAAGGTAAGCACCCCTTTGTAGAGCGCGGTTATCGATTCTAGCAGATTATCGGGTTTAATCTGCCAGAGGGAAATGCCCTGCTCAATACAGGCGCGTTCCACCATCCCGACAAAGGCTTCGTCATATTCCCAGTACCAGGGCAGGCATAAGTCGTATCGCATCGGGGGAGATTATAAATTAGGAATTAGGTGATTAGGGGTTAGAGATTAGGAGTGATTCGACTTTTGACCTTCGACCTTTGACTCTCTTAATCGCTGGTAAAATGGACGCATAAATTTTTCAAAAGGATAAAAAAATGAGCAAAGATACAGTACAGGACGGGTTGGTTGTTTCAATGGATTACAAATTAACGGTGGACGGTGAGGTGCTTGACTCCTCTGACGATGCCGGTCCTTTGCAATTTCTGGCCGGATACGGAAATATTGTCCCCGGGCTTGAGAGTGAAATGATCGGGATGAAGGTCGGTGAAAGCAAGGACGTTGTTGTTAAACCTGAAGACGGCTACGGCGAATTCGACGACGATGCTTTTATGGATGTGCCGCGCAATGAATTCCCGGCGGATATGGAAATTGAAGAAGGCGTTGAGTTGAACGTCACTGATGAAGACGGTCAGAATCAGTATGCGCGTGTTGATAGTATCACCAAGGAAACCGTGCGTCTCGACTTCAATCATCCACTTGCTGGCGCTGAATTACATTTCAGTGTGAAAGTGGTTGCGCTGCGCGACCCGACCGAAGAGGAACTCGATCACGGTGACGTCCACGAAGAAGGACATCACCACTAGGATATAAAAATCGCTCCCGATTATTTCGAGAGCGATTTTTTCTTTTCCTGCCAGCTCCAGGCTTGTCTGATGCCAAAGCCGAATACCATCAGCCCCAGGATCAAACCGCCGAAGTTACTCATGAAATCGTAAACCAATTCCCATTGAGCGCCGAATAAATATCCAAGTCCGCCGTATAGGCCGATCCATAGGATTTCGCCTGCGGCATCGTAGGCTATGAAGCGGGTGTATTTATATCCGCTGCTGCCTGCGATCAAATTTGTTGGAATGGCCATGGCGGTGATCAACCAACGGGTGAGAAAAACTGCCAGACCTGCGCGTTTTTGAAAAGATGCGCGTGCGCTTCGCCATGCGGGAGATTGTCCAAAACGCTTTTGGACAGAGTCTTTTGCATAATATCCCATGCTGAAACTAAGTGAGTCTCCAAGCAATGCGCCGACCAACCCGAGGATGGCTGCACTGGGAATATCCAAAATGCCTTGTTGACCAAATGCTCCCGCCGCAATAACAACCACTGAAGCGCCAATGGGTAACCCAAGCGCTCCGAGGAATAGTATCAACCCGATCAGTGGTGTGCCGTAATTAATGACTTGTGTAAGAAGAAAATCAGACATGTAAACTTACTTGCTACGGCGCGGGAGGAGCCGTCGGCGGGGGAGCTGTATCGGGAGCAGAGTCGGGCGTCGGCTTGGGTTGATGCGCGAGCAGTGTCGCCTTGACTGTTTGGAGCACGAATCCATCTGCGTCTGGATAATATTCTTCGTTGAGGGCTTCCAAACTTTTATCGTGATTGCCCAGCGGCGAAATTTTCAACGCTTCGTAAATGAACTTTTCAGGCACATAGTATGTTCTTGAAATAAAGGATACGGTCATCCAATCGCGCACCAATTCGACATCGGTTTCGACCTCACCGGGCGGGGGCGGACGATGTCCGTCAAACTTTCTGAAGGCACGCAGAGCGCGCATTCCAAAAAAAACTGTGAATAGAAATCCAAATATGATGAGCGCAATGATCAACGCGCGCTGTTTGGGATTTACCTTAGAAGACATGACTCCCTCTTGAAATTAATCCTGCCATTCCAATTCGAAGTTGCCAATGTAAACGGTATCGCCTTCCTGAACACCTGCTTCACGCAAGGCTTTGTCTACACCGAGTTTTTCCAATAGTTTTGGAATCGACGCAGGGAACCATCGTGCTCGAAGTAGGTCATCTTGGCAGAGCGTTCGATTGCCACGCCAGAGACGCGCCAATTGCCGTCTTCTTCGCGTGTGATCTCGAAAATGTTCGGGTCCACATCGGGTCTGTATACGGGCAGGGTTTCTTCCACATCTTCCACGGGAATGTCTGCCAGTTTTTGATACGCGGCGATTAAGATGTCGCGGGTGTTGGTGCGGGTCATGGCAGAGATCGTGATGATGTCTACTTTTTTCTTTTTGAAACTGGCCTTGATTTCCTTGAGGCGTTCCTGCACATCGGGCTGATCGATTTTATTGATCGCTACGATCTGCGGTTTGGTCGCAAGTTTGGGATCAAAGAGCGCCAATTCGCTGTTGATCTGACTATAGTCCGCGAGCGGATCTTCAGACAAACCATCCACCATATGGATCAGTACACGGTGCGTTGAATGTGACGCAGGAAATCATGGCCCGAGTCCTGCGCCTTCTGCCGCGCCTTCGATCAAGCCCGGAATATCCGCCATGACGACGGTTGTGTCATCGTCAATATTTGCCACGCCGAGGTTTGGTTCAAGGGTGGTGAAGGGATAGTCACCGATCTTTGGTTTGGCATTTGTCAGTGCGCCGAGCAATGTGGATTTGCCCGCATTGGGCAAACCGATAATGCCAATATCGGCGATGAGTTTTAGCTCAAGCCGGATCATTTTTTCTTCATGCGGTTCACCGCGTTCCGCCGTGCGTGGCGCTTGATTACGTGAAGTGGCGTAGTGCTGATTGCCCAGTCCGCCGCGGCCGCCTTTGCAAACCAAAAGCTGCTGGCCGGGTGTGGTGAGGTCACCGAGCAGCACGCCAGTTTCAGCATCATAAATAACAGTTCCGGGCGGCACTGGGATAATGCGGTCTTTTCCACCGCGTCCGGTCTTTGGGAGCCGCCGCCATTTTTTACCGTCATCTGCTGCAAATTTTTCGTTTTGTCGAAACGCGGAAAGTGTATTGAGTGTGGCTTTAACTTCAAAGATGAGGTTTCCGCCTCTGCCGCCATCGCCGCCATCGGGTCCGCCGAGGGGAACGAATTTTTCACGGCGGAAATGTACCATTCCGTCGCCGCCTTTGCCTGATCGTACGTGAATATTTACCTGATCTATAAACATGTTGGTCTCATTATCTCTTTATTGTGGGCCTTGCGATTTTTTCAATTATAGCCGTTTCATGGTCATTTCGTTGTTTGTTAAATATGAAGGCTTCGGAGACCATTTTTGATCTCCGAAGCCTGGGCAATCTAACGAACAGGCTAAAGCTATTTGTTGACCAATTTCCACGCGGCGGGCAAAGCCAGGGAAGCCGCGAGCAATTTGATAATATCACCAATAAGGAATGGAATCAACCCAAATGTGACTGCTTTGCTCCAACTGCCCAACATCACCGCCAGCCATGTCACACCACAGGCATAAATGAGGACTGTGCCAACCAAAAATGGGATGAATGAAGTGCTGACGCTTCTTTCCAAGCCCTTTTCTGCCAGCCGACCTATAACATACGCTGCGCCGATAAATCCCAGCAGATAGCCGGCGGTTGCCCCAGTCAGCACGGATAAGCCATGCGCGCCGCCTGCAAAAAATGGCAGGCCGAGTGCGCCTTCTGCGAGATACAAGGTCAACGAGGCTGCGCCGCGTTTTGATCCCAATGCCGCGCCGACCAGCAGCACGCCAAAGGTTTGACCCGTGATCGGTACAGGGGTGAAAGGCAGGGGAATCTCAACTTGAGCCAATGCGGCGACAAACAAAGATCCAAGGATGATAAGTGTCAGGTCGCGCAGCCAGCTTGCAGAGCGGGGAAAGAGACGTAGAGAAATAGTTGGAGCCAATGTAGTCATGTTTATATTTCCTTTATTTATTTAAAATTTTTTTATCTATATTTCTTCCACAAAAAAGCGCAGACGGTTCAGGGTGGTCCATTCTGTGGTGCCATCCTCATATTCCACTTCCACGCGATCACCATCGGTGTTGATGACGATCACATCATAATACTGATCGTCTTTCGCGGATTTACATTCGATCTCTTCGTCCACTTCCACCTTGTATTCCTCAAGATAGTCAGCGTCTGTCCATTCCTCTTCCCCGTATCAAAGCGGATGGAAATATCATCGCCTTCGATCGAGAGGATCGTAGCGGGGTAAAAATATTCATCATCATCCCAAAATGCAAATGTACGGTCGCCTTCGTTCCAGTATTCCATGTTAATGTCCTTTTTTAATTTAATAGAAATTATATGTTCATTATAGCAAAGATGCTGGGAATCCCGCCTCAATGTTCTTCTTGTTGTTGTCAAAGTTGAATAACAAAAATGAAACGCCATAAACTTTGAAAGTCTAGTAGAATTCCTCTATTCCGTTATATTACACACCACGATATGAGATACTTTTTCCCTCAGGTTGAAGATATTCCAATTAATACCTCCTCCAAAAGCGTGGAGGGTTATTTTCGTAGTGCAGGTGCAACGGGTCTGGTGGAGAAACGCATCAGTGGCGATCAGTCAGCTGTTTTGCTCTTGATTGGGGGAACGCCGTGCATGGCATATATGATCGAAGACGGTCAAAGCAAACCGCTTTTGCTGACAGAGTTCTCGTCTTTAAATGAAAATGGTATTCAAGTCCGTGCCATTCAAATCCCTGATGTTGCCGGAAGGTTGGCACTGCTGGCTTTGGAATCTCAGGTGAAACATAATTATGTAGTCGCATAAGTACCGAGTCCTGGGAAAAACAAGTTGCTCAATGGCGGCAGGAACAGTGGAATGGGTTATGGAAATTACCGCTCCAAAATCACATGGGTTTGCGCTCTTTTACAGGGCGAACCTCAACAATCGGATATGATTTTTTCCACGACTGAGGGATTTGTCACCAGTCTGCCTGATATGGGCATGATCAATGAATCCCCTGGGACATCGTCACATATTCCTGCCTACTTCGACGCAGGCTTATCAATGTGCTGTGTTACGGCACGGAGCCATGCATTGGAGTCGTAAAATCTTGAGCCGCTACAAAGAGATGGTCGGCGTCAAGCTCCTGCAAATGATGGATCGGGAACTCAATCGTCAAATTCAGCCCTGGCATTGGAACATTGCGCTTGATGAAAATGATATGGTGGACAGACATTTTTTCCCATATATTACTGAGGCCGCACATGCGTACCGCGCATTATTCATGGCGATGGGTGCGCAAATGAATATTGTGATCGGAAATAACCTAACTCAAAGACTGTTGAATGAAACCTTTGAACAGATCAACCCTGACGAACGTGCTCTTCTACAGTCTCAGCGTTTGATTCCCGCGGCATTTTCGGAATAGAAGCGATGCACAATCCAAAAATATTAAAACTTTCCCCGGTACGTATCTTTCATAAGTTTTGTGGTGTATGCGATCCTGCGTGTCTCATCGCCTAGTCCTTTATGCCGAACCCCTTACTGAAAAAATTTCGCCGTATGTGAACGATGTACTTTTTGATGTCCTCGTGATGATAATACCTGCCATTGGCGCCGCAATTGCCGGGACCTTGCTTACCTGTCAATTTGAAAAGGTGAGACCCCCCACCAGATTGGCAGGCTTTTTGCCGTCGGGCTGTGGTTCTGGGTGGCGGGTGAGATCGGCGGTATGGTCTATGATTATTTGTACTGGGATGCAACCTACCCTGACTTTGGATTTGTAGATGTGTTTTGGTTGTTGGGATATTTCTTTCTTGGACTTTCCCTTTATTTACAATTGAGAGCGGTGCTTGGCTCCGAAAATAAGACTCGTCGCCGCCTGTATCTGGGGTTGTGGTTGCTGCTTTGTTGGTCACTGCTGGATTAACCTCCTCGCTGAACGAGCAGGTCTGGGGGAAGGCTCAGTCTGGATCATTTTATTTGTCACTCTTCTATCCTATGTTTTTGACCTGGCAGAGGGTGCGACTGCCATTTGGCTTTCCTTCCTTTTTGGCCGTGGACAATGGAGCCGCCCGTGGTGGGGATTGATCCTCTTCGCGTTGGCAGATGGTGTTGACACCTTTGACTGGCTTGGTGGATATGATCTTATCCCTGTTTGGGCGCAGGATACGTTGAATTTTATCGCGTTGATTGCCTACCCGCTAGTTATATGGTTGCCGGTCTGGCTCTGCTTTCAAATTATTTTATTTTACGTTATGGCGAAGATAGCGGGTTGTTGAGACGCGAGGGAGCGGATCAACAAACCCGAATAAATAACTCAGTGCTGCCTTTGGAAAAGATATTGAAATCTTTTGAACTGTTGAGGTGCAGAGAAAGAACTATTGAAACTCAGCGGTTTTGCGTCTCGGCGGACGGGTTTCGTAGTGGCAGCTTGTTGTTATTCAGCATCTTCTTTCTATACTCTTGATTTCGTCCGGCGCGTTTGGATTTATACATGGCTTTATCGGCTTTGACGCAAGTTCATCGGCATCTTTTCCATGGATAGGGTGGGTGGCGACGCCGAAGGATAAGGTTTTTTGAGCTTTTCCCTCGTGTGAATGCAAATATCGGCACAAATTTTCCTGAGTTCCTCCGCCCGTTTCAAGGCCGATGTTTTTGTGACATCGGGTAACACCAGTAAAAATTCTTCACCTCCATATCGACGACAATATCGGGCTCGCGCATGTTTTCAGGATTGCCGCGACCTCTATTGAATTTATCTCCAACTTGATGCCCCAGTATCGTTAATTTTTTAAAATGGTCAATATCAGAAATAATGATGCTCAAATGTTTTCCCCGTTTGCGCGAATCTCGCGTTCATGTCTCATTCAGGTAGCGGCGGTTGTAAGCGGTTGTCGGTCCACGCGGGGTTTTGTTCGTGCAGCTCTTTTGGAGTTGTTCGATTTCAATCAAACGGGAATTTAATAGTTCGTTGCTATCATTTCTTTTCTGCGCGTTTGCGCTCACTGATATCCCGTACAATACTTTGAATATACACCGGGGCGCCATTCTTGTCGTTGATCAATTCCAAATTAATTTCAGCCGGGATGATCTGGCCGTCTTTTACAAATAGCCTCTCGTAAAGAGGAATATTCTCTGCGAGCAGACGTTTTGACCATTTCACTTTTTCTTTTTCTGCTGAGGTGTCATTTATAGACAACGCGGTAATTTCATCCATTATACCCAAGCATATTTGGACGTTGGTTTACCAATATGTGCCAGCCATTTAGACCAGAAGGAACACGGATCATGTGTCTGGTTGAATAAAGACCGGAAGTGAGACTACTTTCACGCAGCGCATCTTCTGAGGCTTTGCGCTCGCTGATATCCTGATGCGTTCCATACATCAGGAGTGGTTTTTGTCATCTGTCAGGTGGCTACTTTTCCCCGATCCATGATCCAGCCCAATGTCCGCGTTTGTGGCGCATACGAAGTTCAATTCGTAGTAATCTACTTCACTGAAAATGACTTTTTAGTGCGTGTTCTGCCAGCTGCCATCATCCGGATGGGTAAGTCTGCGCCAGGTATCCACGGAAAGGGTTCCAACTCTTTGAGTGTATATCCGATGATTTCTGCCCATCGTTCGTTAAATACAGTTTCCCCGGTTTGGACATTCCCTCCCAGGTGCCGGCGTATGATCCCTTTAGGATATTTGCAAGCCTTCTTCTTTCGTGACAAGTTCGTTTTCCATTCTTTGCGTTCGGTAACATCATGGATGATGGAAAAAGAGCATGGTCTTATTCTGTAGCGTAATGGGTGAGGAATGAACCTCCGACCCGTGTTTCTCCGCTGGCGAGTTGATGGGTAAAAATAAAATAATTTTTTTCCTCGTTGAGCGCCTTTTGCCGTTCCCCTGCAATCTTGTCCGGCGGCATTGTATTGATCTCGCTGATCAGCATGGAGCATAGTTTGGATTTTGGGTATCCGTAAAAACTCACTGCGGCGTGATTGGCCTCCAGAATCAAGCCGGACTCAGGCTCCACCAAAAGCATAATCGCATCGTGTCTCTCGAACATATCGCGGAAATGCTCAAGGGTTTCTCGCAATGCTTCTTCCGCCCGTTTATGCTCGGTAATATCGCTCATTACACTGAGTAGCAATTTTTATCCTGTAATTGTATGTAGTCAATGGAGAATAACCCATTGCGTATTTCGCCTGACTTGGTCCGCACATCTCCTTCGTAGTTGCGTACGGTCTGCTTTTGATTCAGCATTTCCAGCATCACGTCGCGCCTCTCGGGCTCGATAATATTCAGCGAAAAGAACTTTTCCAATGATCTCTTCCCGTGAGTATCCCATTGTGTTTAGGAATGTGTCATTGATGTCGTAATACACCCCGGTTTGAATATCACTAATAGCCATGCTGGCCGGACTCGCATGAAAAGCCTTTGAGAATTTTTCTTCGGAGGCTTTTATCTCTGAAATATCCTTCGTGATGCCAAAGATCACGTCCTGTCCGCTCCATTTACCGAGGGCGACTCGAGTCTCAACAGGAATTTGTACTCCACCTCGGGTCATGACTGGCACTGGGCAGTATTCGGCTCTGCCGGCCAGAATCTCGGCTACGATCTTCCCCGCTTCTTCGCGTTGTTCCGGCGGATGGACGATCAATACACTCTGTCCGCTCAATTCATCCTGTGAATATCCCAGCTTTGTGTGACCGTATCGTTCCTTGCAGGATATTTCCCCATATCCAGCACGAATAACATGTGCTCAATGGTGTTGAAGAATGAATTTTATTTTTTTCATTTTCAACATGCTTTGCGATCACATTTTGATAACCTTGGATGATGCTCTCCAGGTCTTCAATGCGTTGACGCAAAACTTCTAAATTGTATGGATGTTGATTTTCTGCTTTTGTGGTTTTGTTCATGCCAATCTTGCCTGAAAACAACACGTTAGGATATTTTATTTTTCTGTTACTTGGTGGAAAATTAAATCAGTGTGACCCTAGCCAGCCCCTTTTTAACTCATTCGATTTTGAGCAAGGGAGTCAGGTAACACTTTTGTTCGTTACCTGGCTCCCTTCTTTTTTCATCCTCTGTTAGTAAGTAATCTATTTTCTGCCGAATTTTTTCATCAGCACGTCCAGCAAGGTCGGCTGACCGATTTCCTGCAATTCATATCTTACTCGCTGATGCGGCTTCGTGATCTTCATCACGCGCGAAAGATCGATCGGCGTGCCGATGATGACCAGATCTACATCTGAGGCATTGATCGTCTCTTCGAGGTCTTTTGTCTGCGCATCACCATAGCCCATGGCCGGCAAAATTGGCCCAGTCTTCGGATACTTGACATAGGTCGCTGCAATTGATCTCACAGCAAACGGACGCGGGTCAACGATCTCTTTTGCACCAAACCGTCGGGCGGCGATATATCCAGCACCATAGGCCATCTCACCGTGAGTCAGAGTCGGGCCGTCTTCAATTACCAAAACACGTTTGCCTTGAATCGCATCCGGGTCATCCACAAAGAGGGGAGAAGCCGCTTCGATCTGAGTCGCATTCGGATTCAGTTTGCGCAGATTCTCGCGCAGTTTGATCACGTTCTCTGCATCCGCTGTATCT
This sequence comes from Candidatus Villigracilis proximus, assembly GCF_016717045.1. Lineage (NCBI taxonomy): Bacteria > Bacillati > Chloroflexota > Anaerolineae > Anaerolineales > Candidatus Villigracilaceae > Candidatus Villigracilis > Candidatus Villigracilis proximus. The sequence goes on from NZ_JADJUO010000004.1 coordinate 80,912, forward strand.
ACTTTATTGATGACGAATACATCCGCCATGCGGACATTTGTTTCGCCGGGATAATAAGTTGACTCGTGTCCTGTGCGGTGCGGGTCAGCGACCACGATTTGCAAGTCAGGCACATAGAACGGAAAATCATTATTGCCGCCGTCCCACAAAATAATATCGGCTTCTGCTTCGGCTTTGCGAATGATCTTTTCGTAATCCACACCGGCGTAGATGATCACACCGCTATCGATATGAGGTTCGTATTCTTCGCGTTCTTCGATCGTGCATTGATACTCATCGAGATCGTCATAGCTTGCGTACCGTTGAACTTCCTGCGCCACAAGATTTCCATAAGGCATCGGATGACGAATGGCCGCGACTTTGTATCCCATTTCCTTGAGGATTAAAGCCACACGCCTCGTGGTCTGACTTTTGCCTGATCCCGTCCGAACGGCACTGATCGACACGACAGGCTTGGTCGATTTGATCTGCGTGTGATGCGTACCCATAATGCGGAAGTCCGCGCCTGCGGCATTGACCATGCTGGCTTTGTGCATCACATATTCGTGCGGCACATCACTGTATGAAAAGACAACCTGCTCTGCGCCATGTTTCTTGATCAGATCAAGCAACTCCTCTTCGGCATGGATCGGAATCCCTTTCGGGTATAGATCGCCCGCGAGTTCTTTTGGATACAAGCGGCCTTCGATATCTGGGATCTGGGTGGCCGTGAACGCCACGACCTCATAATCCTTATTTCCACGGAAGAACGTGTTGAAATTGTGGAAGTCACGTCCCGCCGCACCCATGATGATGGTTTTGATTGGCATAGGAATCTCCTATCGTACAGCCGTACTGAGGACAGTGTCCAATGCAACCCGGCTTTGGTTTTGAGTCACATCGTTTTTACCCAATACGGTCTCTATAATAGTATTAAACAAGAAAACAGGCTGAAAGCATAGATACCTTTCAGCCTGTTTTTTGTATGACAGATATATATTTGAGCACAGACTATGGACGGTAGACAGTGGACCATCGGTGGTTGACTTCAATGACCTCAAAACGTCTTCGATTACCCGCTGCTTTGTCCCCGAGGGTCCAGCCACAGATGCATACGAATTTCTGTAAAAAAGTAAAGAGCCTTTTATTCATGGTTGTTTCCGCGTAAAATTTCACATCCATTGATATAGCAAGCGGGGTGTAAACCATATATATAAATTAATGTTTTGTTAGCATCATAATCATTGTAGACGTTGATTTCATTCATCGTCTCGTTTGCCTCTAAATACAAATCAACCTCATGGTTGATTTTAAATTCGAAAGAGAGTTGTTTGCATAAGGTATTACTTAAGCTGCACTCGTATAGTGTATAAGCAAACATATTGCAGTCATGACCTTCAATTTCACTGCACTTCTTAGACAAATAGTAGAGATGGCTTTTGAGTTGTGTACGAGAATCCGAATTGTAATAGCGGGGATGATCTCCGTATGTGTATGTCAGGCCCGTCTTATTAACAATATTGATTTCATTGCCTGAGATGTCCCTAATAAAATGAACCCCGCCATAATTATTGCTCCTAAAAGGTAATTGCTCACAAAATAAATTGTTACCTTTGCATTTGTAAAGATATTCGCTGTAATGCCCCCATTCGCCATTTTCTAATGTGAGGTAATAAGTATCTGTTCCAATCTGAATCGTATCTAATTTTGACGCTATATTATTGGATAATGTTGTGCCATCGTCAAATGAAAGAAAACTACTCATAAACAAGAATGGCATGGTCGTTATGAATAATAGTATCCCAAGTGTAAGATGCTTTTTTGTTATAAGATGGAATAAGGCAAGAAAAAGGCCAGTCCATAAAGCAAGGTTGCAACCGTATAAAATGGCTCTGTAGTTATTAAGGAAAATATAAAACTGAGGATTTTCAACCCAAAAAATATAGCGAATTGTCAGTATTGGAAGCAAAAAGAAACTGATATTGACCACAAAGTTTATAATTTTGGATTTTGTAGCCATTATGTAATTATCCCACAAGAAAAAGAGTTGGAGGGCAGTTTATCTCCCAACTCTTTTCTTACTTGGTTTTCTACATCACGTCTGGTGACTGAATATCTAAAAGCCTCAAAGCATTCTCGATTGTCTGCTTTGCCGCCATTACCAATTGTAAACGTGCATTTCGGGTCTTTTCGTCTTCCGTCTGCATCACATTGACCGCATGATAGAACGAATGGAATGCATTTGCCAGATCATACGCATACGCCGCCATCACCAGCGGACGATACTCATTCGCCGCCTGTTCCACAGTCTGCGGGAAGCGCGAAATCTGCTCGATCAACTCGATCTCATGCTTGGTGAGTTCATAGTCAAAAGTTGAAAGTCCACGGTCTGACTTTTGACCTTCGACCTTTGACTTCTTTAGAATAGAGTTTGCCCGCACATAAGCATTCTGAATATACGGTCCAGTTCGTCCATCAAAAGATAATGCTTCATTAATATCAAAGACAATATCCTTGTTGTTATCCACCGAAAGCATGGAATAAGTCAACGCGCCCATGCCGATCTGGTAGGCGATCTTCTCGCGCTCATCAGCAGGGACATCGCCGCTCTTCTCAGATTCAACTGCCAGCACACGTTTCACCGCTTCATCGGCTACATCTTTGAACAGCACAACCCGTCCGCGCCGCGCAGACATGGCGCCTTCAGGCAGGCTTACGAAGCCATATCCGAGGTGATAGCATTTCTCTGATTGTGGGAACCCCCATAATTTAAGAATTGCAAACGCCTGCTGCAAGTGCAGCGCCTGACGTGAATCCACCACATAGATCGAGCGGTCAACCTGATATTTTTCAAACTTAACCTTTGCCAGAGCAAGGTCCTTTGTTAAATACAAAGTTGTGCCGTCTTTTCGCAGAATAACGTTCGTTCGATATTTTTCCTTTGTCAGCCCGAGTTTCTCATCGATCTTCACGATCACCGCGCCGCCGGTCGGGCGTTCATCGGTGGCAATATCTCTTGCAATTAATTCATCAACGATCACTTTGGATGGCTCGTCCACTTCGCTTTCGTAGAACCACACATCCATTTTTACATCGAGCATCTTCAACACTTCGCGTAATTCTTCCAAACTCCACTCGCGGGTTTCATGCCATAATTTCCGCACGTATTCATCGCCGGCATCCCATTTGCGATACATCTCGCGCCGTTCGGCATCGTAGGCTTCGCGCTGTGCGGTTTCTTCAGGAGTTTCGTTATCCTTCTTTTCGAGCAAGGCCGTGGCTTCCACATAAAGTTTCGCCAGCCATTGACCGCGCTCATGCACACCCTCAGGTTCCTGACCTTTGTACAGCTTTTCATAGATCCACATCACAGTGATGACGCCGAGTCCCAGGTCACCGGGGTACGAGGCGCGGATCGTTTCATAGCCCGCGAACTCCACCAGCCGCGCAAGCACTTCACCTAAAATTGTATTGCGCGCATGTCCGATGTGAAACGAATGATTCGTATTGGGTTGAGCATATTCAACCATGACTCTCTCATTCTTTTTTGCACCCCGCCCAAAGTTAAGTCCCGAAGCGAGTACTTCATCCACAACCCGACTCGCATACGCGGCGGTTGAGAAATATAAATTGAGATAGCCCTTCACTGCATCAATGCGGCTGATCCCATCCACGCTTCCGATCTGACCTTTGACCTGCTCGGCCATCTCTTGCGCTCTCTGCGGGACGGGTTTTCCGCCTTTGCCCGCGCGCGCTTCATTTGCGGCGGTTTGAAAGAAGGAAGTGGCAAAACCCCATTCGCCCGAGAAGGGGATGGGCTGCCATTTAAGTTCAGCCAGCGGAATATCATTCGCGGCGCAGAATTCTTTTATTTTTGCTTCGATGAGTTGTTGTTCTTTTGTAAACATATTTTTATTATAGCCGAGGGTTGGAATGAGAGGTGAACAAAAACGGGAGCGCCAATGGCGTTCCCGTTTAATGATCTGCTGAAAAGCAAATTACAAGTTAGTCGCTTATTTAGCGGCTTTCTTTTTCTTTTTTGAAGCGGGGTCTTCAGCCACGGGCGGGTTGGCAATGAATGCAGCGAGGCGCTTCATCAAACGACCCTTACGACGTGATGCGTTGTTCTTGTGGATCACGCCTTTTTCAGCAGCCTTGTCCAATGTGCTGATCGCCTTCAATACTGCTTCCTTTGTGTTGGGTTCGTTCTCTTCGAAAGCATTGCGAGCGGCATAAATAGCAGTGCGTGCGGCACCGCGAAGATTGCGATTACGAATGCGACGTTTTTCGTTCTGACGATTGCGTTTGATTTGTGAATTAATGTTAGCCAAGGTTTTTCTCCAAAAGTGACTTGCTTTTCTTTATGACAGCGCTCTATTTTACATGAGGGGCGGGTATTTGTCCAGTAAATTAGGTTGTTTTCCATAAGTTGGGCAATAAAGACACCCCGCATTTGCGGGGTGTCTTTATTGCAATGCAAAACTAATTGACCGGAGTCAGTGTGACTGTGGGGAGTTGAGTGCCGGGGCCGGGTGTGACCGGTGTGCTTGTGGGCGGACGTGTTGGTGTGGCTGTGACAAGATTGGCAGGGACGACCAATAATTGCCCGACAAATATCTTGCTCGGGTCGGTGATCACGTTTTCTTTAATGATTTCCTCTTCGGTGCTGTTGAACAAGGCCGCAATACCAGCCAATGTGTCGCCGGACTGCACAGTGTATTCAAGTTTGGTGCCGCGCCGCACGTCAGCCGGGATGAGGGTGGCAGTGGGCAGTGGTGCTCCCGGAGCGGGGAGTAGGAGAGTTTGGCAGGTGTTGATATTTTGTGTAGCCGGATCCACACCGATCGGGCAGCCGGCGTCTGTGATTCCGCCGAATGGATTGAGTAATAATATCCATGCTACACCGTCATCACCCAGATTATATTTTTCTACAATGAGCGCCAGATAATCACCATCCTGAACCGTGTAATTAAAGGATGTGGAGAAGGTGGGCGTCACAGTAATGGTTGGGGTTTCTGTAACGGTTGCTGTCGCCGTGGGAGTGGATGTATTGGTGGGCGTAAAGGTCATGGTTGGGGTTGGGGTTTCAGTGGCGAAAAAATTACTGATCGGCTTGGTTGGTCCGGTGAGCCACCAGATCAGTAAAATAACACCGCCCAAAATAAGCACGCCGGCGATAATATAAATAATATTAGGGCCGCCGCGCTGTTTGCGTTTGCGATACGAGGAAATGCTGCTTGAAGGTGAAGATGAAATAGGAGGTCTGTTATTCATATTTTTTCCTTTGTACATGGCGCTTTTGTTAAGGCGGTTTCCCATCCCGCGCAATGTAAAATAATTCTACCTGAAAAAAGGAAAACACGTATATAAGAAAACAGGAGAACAAGTGGACAAGAAAAAAGGTAGACAAGTTTTGAGTCCTTGTCTACCTATCTACCTATCTACCTGCCCGCACCTTCCTACCTCATGTGCGCCTTTAAATATTTCCCCGTATAAGATTCTTTTACTTTCATCACCTGTTCCGGCGTGCCTTCCGCGATCAATTCACCGCCGCCATTTCCACCTTCGGGGCCGAGGTCGATCAACCAGTCCGCGATTTTGATGATGTCGAGATTGTGCTCAATGATGAGTACCGAATTGCCCGTATCCACCAATCTTTGCAATACTTCAATTAATTTGTGTACATCTGCCGCGTGCAGCCCTACAGATGGTTCGTCCAAAACGTACAGCGTGCGTCCGGTTGCACGGCGTGATAATTCCTTAGAGAGTTTCACGCGCTGCGCTTCACCGCCAGAAAGAGTGGTGGCGGCTTGTCCAATTCGCACATAACCAAGCCCAACTTCTTGAAGAAGTTTTAATTTATTTTGCATTTGCGGGAAATTCTGAAACTCGTTCAATGCGTGGTCAACGGTCATATCTAAAATATCCGAGATCGAATATTGGTCGCGGAACATCACCTGCAGGGTCTCACGATTAAAGCGTTTGCCGTGGCATACATCGCAAGGCACATATACATCCGGCAAAAACTGCATTTCAATTCGCAGCTCACCCTGTCCCTGGCAGGCCTCGCAGCGTCCGCCGTGGACGTTGAAAGAGAATCTTCCCGGCTTGTAACCGCGCACCTTGCTTTCCGGCAATTCTGCGAACAGTTTGCAGATCTCATCGAACAGGCCGGTATACGTCCCCGGGTTGGAGCGCGGCGTGCGCCCGATCGGTGACTGGTCAATGTTGATGATCTTATCGAGATGCTCAATCCCTTCGATCTTTTCGTGTTCCCCCGCAGACGTGCGCGCAAACATCAACTTTGCAGCCAAAGCATTGTACAAAATGTCGCTCATCAACGTAGACTTGCCCGAACCTGAAACGCCCGTAATACAAACCATTTTTCCTAATGGAATCGAGACAGTGACGTTCTTCAAGTTGTTCGCCGTCGCATTCACGATTCGCAGCGATTTGCCGTTTCCTTCTCGCCTCTTTTTCGGGACTGCAACCTGCTTCCGTCCCGAGAGATATTGTCCAGTCAATGACTTTGGGTGCGCCAAAATCTGTTTCGGTGTGCCTTCCGCCACCACCTCGCCGCCATGCTCGCCAGCCGCAGGCCCCATGTCAATCACCCAATCTGCCTCGCGGATGGTTTCATCATCATGCTCAACGACCAGCACAGTATTGCCCAGATCGCGCAGACCTTTGAGTGTTTCCAGCAGCCGCGCATTATCACGTGGATGTAAGCCAATGGAAGGTTCGTCCAGCACATATAACACGCCAACCAAACGCGAACCCACTTGCGTAGCCAAACGAATACGCTGCGCCTCACCGCCTGATAAGGTGGTGGCCGAGCGATTCAATGTCAAATAATTCAAACCAACATTGACCAGAAAATTAAGCCGTTCGTGAATTTCTTTGATGACTCTTTCTGCAATGGCTTTCTGTTTTGAGGTCAGCGGAGAATTCTTGCCAGCGATCTTCTTAACCCATTCCAGCGTTGTGGATACCGGCCAGGAATTCGCCTCCACAATGTTGACGTTGTCCACGGTCACAGCCAACGCGGCGGGATTGAGTCTCTTGCCGCCGCAGCTTGGGCAGGGACGGTCAGACATGAATTCCGAAATCTTCTCGCGGATGTATTCGGAGTTTGTTTCACGATAGCGCCGTTCCATGTTCGTGATCACGCCTTCAAAAGCGCGTGTGAATTTGAACTCGTTGCCATTTGAACCCTGATAAGTCATTGCGATCTGTTTATCGCCTGTGCCGTATAGGACGATCTTCATCGCTTCTTTAGATAATTCTTTAACGGGTTTGTCCAAATCGATCTTGTAGGCTTTTGCTGCATTAATGAGACTCTGCCAGTAGTAACCGCCTTCGACCTTCGGACCGTTCCACTCCATGCTGACGATCGCTCCATCGTTCAGAGACAGGCTATCGTCAGGAATGATGCGTTCGGGGTCAATTTCCAATTTGGAGCCGAGTCCCTGACAATCCTGACAGGCGCCCTGGGGAGTGTTAAAGGAAAACGTGCGCGGTTCAATTTCTGCAATGCTGACGCCGTGCTCGGGGCAGGCGAGATGTTCAGAAAAATTCAGGTCTTCTTTTTTATCAACCAGATTGATCGTGAGATAGCCCTCGCCAAATTTCAGCGCAGTTTCAATTGAATCCGTCAAGCGGGTCAGTGCAGATTTCTTTTCTTCCTTTTCGCCTTCATGTGAAATGACGAGACGATCTACAACGGCTTCGATAGTGTGTTGTTTGTAGCGATCCAATTCGATTTCATCATCTAGCGATGAGACAGTTCCATCCACGCGGACGCGGGTAAAGCCCGCCTTGCGAATTTCCTCAAAGACTGTTTGATACGTCCCTTTGCGCGCACGCACCAATGGAGCAAGGATTAATGTGCGCGAGCCTTCGGGAAGTTTTGCAACCTTATCCACGATCTCCTGCGCCGACTGCTTGACCACTTCACGTCCGCAGACGGGACAATGCGGAATGCCTGCACGCGCAAAAAGCAAACGCATGTAATCGTAAATTTCGGTCACAGTCCCAACCGTGGAACGTGGATTGTGACTCGTGGATTTCTGGTCAATCGACACAGCGGGGGAGAGGCCGTCAATGTAGTCCACGTCGGGCTTGTCCATCTGGCCGATGAACTGACGCGCATACGCAGAGAGCGACTCAACGTAGCGGCGCTGACCTTCAGCGAATATGGTATCGAACGCAAGCGATGACTTGCCCGAGCCGGATAAGCCCGTGATAACCACGAACTTATCACGCGGGATCTCGACGGTGATATTTTTCAAATTATGGACGCGCGCGCCCACGACACGAATGACATTCTTGGACATAGATTAGCCTTCTTTGTTGGATGGAAAAGTGAAATAATTATAGCACATGCGTTCTGGTAATGTGTGCGCTTTTTGAGTGGCGACTTTCTTATTGACCGGGGTTGCCAAAAGACTCCATACAACTGCTTTGTGGTAAAAGTTTTTAGTCCGATCTTTTGATACTTTTGCAATTGAAGACAATTCTTGATTATACCCAATGGGCCATTTCATTTACTTTAGTGAATGTTATAATTTTTTTACTTATGGCATCTTCCCGTAATTCACCACTTGAGCCGATCACGGGCAATTTCTCCCGTAATGAGATGAATGTATTAACTTCATCCATTCCTGTAAAATTGCCTGCCCTGCGCGGACAGTGTGTTGGGCGTGAAAAGGAATTACAGCATCTTCAACAATTGCTAAAGAGTGAAGATGTCTCATTGGTTACGCTTACAGGATTTGGCGGCGCCGGGAAAACCACGCTTGCTTTGCAGGTTGCTTATTCCATGTTTGAAACATTTACAGGCGGTCTGTTTTTTATTGACCTTTCGGTGATTACCGAACCTGCTCTTATTTTTTCAACCATTGCCAAAACTTTACATGTGCAGGAAGAACCGCAGCGTGATATTAAAGATACGCTTAAAGATTTCCTTGCAAATCGATCCATTCTTTTTGTGCTGGATAATTTTGAGCAGTTGATCAGCGGCGCATTCGTTATCGCGGAATTTTTGGATATGAACCCGAATATCAAGGTCATCATTACCAGCCGCGAAGCATTAAGATTGCGCACTGAACAGGTTTTGCCTATCTCACCATTGCCGCGTGAACAAGCCATGCAGTTGTTCGTTAAACGCGCCCAATCTTTGAATCCTGATTTTCAATTGACAGAAGAGAATGCATCCGTGATTTCAGAATTGTGTGGGAAATTGGATGGACTTCCACTGGCGATTGAACTGGCCGCCATGCGGACGAAGATGTTTTCCCCGCAGACTTTGCTAACCCGCCTCCAATCGGACCTGGGAACTGGTTCTCCACTTTTAGCGACTCTCACTTTGGGCGCGCGCGATCTGCCGCAGCGCCAGCAAACATTGCGCAACACCATTGCGTGGAGTTACGGCTTATTAAATGATTCGGAAAAGAAAGTGCTGCTGGCCGCGGCGCTCTTTCGCTCAGGGGTTGGGATGATGCCCATCGCAACAGTGGCAGGGGTCCCTGAGAACGAAGCGTTGGAGTCGCTTGCTTCGCTGGTGGATAAACATCTTATCCAATCGATTCAGAGTGACAATCCGCATTTCATGATGCTGGAGTCGATCCGCGAGTTTGCACGTGAGCAGGCACAGCAAACAAACCAATGGGATGCTTTGTTTCGTGTGTTCATTATTTACTATCGCGATTTAATTCAGCGCGCTGCTTTTGAGATCGAAAATGGTAATTCTCTATCTGCCATGCGGGAGATAGACCTGGAGCACGATAACCTGCTTGTCGCACTGGACGGGGCGCTCGCTTCACAGGATATGGATATTTTTTTAATGGGGATTTATTTAATGGGCGGAATGGATCAATATTGGTTTCAACGCTGTTATTTTAGCGAAGCAGAAAAATATATTAACCTTGCATTGAAACTTGAATATACCCATACGCAGAAAGATGTTCAGATTCTGTCTATTGTGTATGAGCTAAAGGGCACACTGCAATGGATGCGGTCTGACTTTGCAGGCGCCGTTGATTCACATAAGATTTGCCTTTCACTTTTTGAACAGGCAGGGAATAAAATCCGCTCCGGGCGGAGGATGGTCAACCTTGGCGTAAATTTGGATTCCATTGGAGATTTTGCCCAGGCGGGAATTTATTATGAAAAAGGTCTGGCGCTGGCGCAGCAGGAAGGCGATCTTTGGAGTGAATTGCGTGTCAAAAACAATATGGGCTCCCATTATCATCATTCACTTAAGGACCCGGATCGTGCTCTCGCTTGTTGGCAATCTGCCCTTGCTATTGCCGAAAGCCTGCATGGCTATTTTGAATCTGCAACGATTCGATTTAATATGGCATGTTTGTTTTACTCCGCTGGTGATTTTGAGCGTACAACGCCAATATTGACAGATGCGATACAAATTGCGCGCGATCATCAATTTCCGCAAATGTTGGCGGCGACTTGCGGCTTACAGGCGATGGTGGCAGTGGAACGAAAAGATTTTTCAGCTGCTTCCATCTTGTTTTAGAAGCGTTTGAAATTAGCCATACCATTGGATTTCCTGATTTGCTTTACGAGTTAATGGAGGGTATGGCAAGCCTGTGTTTGATTCAGAAGTGGTATGAGAAATTGTCAATTGTTCTGGGGGCTATGGAGGGGCACACTTCATTGGTGGAAGTTCAACGCCTTTTGCCTGTGTGTATTGGACTTAAGAATGCAGTAGATATAACCCGGCGGGCTATGGGAAATGAGTCCTTTGAGCGTGCCTGGCAAACCGGTAAGCGTATGCGTTATGAAGAGCTGTATATCTTTGCTCAAAATTTGTTTTTGGTCGATGATGGAAGGCAGCCGCAAGGTCAGGCTCTGTCTATGTTGACAATACGTGAACTTGAGACGTTACGTCTGCTGGCGCACGGGAAAAGTAATGAAGAAATTTCACACGAACTGGTTGTTGTGCAAAAGACCGTTGAGAAACATGTCGCGAATATTTTGCGGAAGCTGGGCGTAAAGAATCGCACAGAAGCGGCGGCGTGGGCAATTGAGAATGGGTTGGAAAAATAAAGGTTCCATTCTGAAATGAATGGAACCTTTATTTTTTACACCTATATTTTGTATATTGCTATTAGGGCATTCTTTTTACTCACTACGTTTGGATCTTCTCTGATAACGAGTAAAAGCTTCGTCGTCATCGCCATCCTCTTGATTTTTTGTCAAATCAGGATTTTTAATGTTGGGCATGCGCGCTGAACTGTTGCTTCTAGTCCTGGCTGCCGCTTCTCGTACTTTTTGGACAGCAGGCAGGAGCAGGCCGATTAAAATCACGCCGGTTGTAAGTCCGAGCCAGGGCAGCCAGGTAGAAGGGGGCTTGGTGTTGCCGGCATCTGCGGGCATATCACAGTGGTAAACAGTACCGCCTGCTCCGTCATCTTGTCCATATCCTGAGCCGCCATCAGCCCAACACATAATATCGTATGCAAAACAGGAAGCCCATGAGCATGATTCGTCCCAGTCATCGTTGCCGCTGGTTGATCCATTATCTTGTGGACTGATGAGAATCGAGGAGTCTGCTTCAGGTGTAGATGTGGGTGGAAGTGTAGCTAAAGGTGTGACTTCTGGCGTAAGCCCGGGAGGTTGGTTTGTTGCTGTACTTGTGGGGAAGGCCATAAGCGGAAGAGGGGTGTTTGTAGCGGTTGCAGTGGCCGGGGGTATGGAGGTTGGCTTTTTGTTTCCATTATCATTATTTTCTTCACCTGATGGAGGCGGGCAGTCTGGACCGCCAGCTTGTCCGCAGGGGATTTCCGCAGTGGGCGGGCATGGGATAACTCCGCCGGCGGCATCGGTGCAGATAGGGTCTTGTGCATGGACGGATATTTGTGGAATTGAGATCAATGCACCAGCGAGGAAAAATGCTATGAACATGAATAAAGATATTTTTTTCATTATGAATCTCCTTGACTATTTAAGTTCCTTATTCTCACATGTTCAGTCGCATTTGTCGGTAGGGATAACCCTACCATTTTTCCCTACTCTAATCCCGGAGATGGTGAATGTCTGCGCATGTTATACTGAGTGCAACTTCTCAAATCCGGCGGTGTTATTTAATCAAACTCCGCCGGTAAGGTTTTAATCTTGCCGGAACTGGAATACAACGAAGAGGAAATTCTTGCACGCGCTTCACAGGGTGACCGTGATTCTTTCGGTCAACTCTATGAACGTTATGTGGAACGCATATTTAATTATGTGTACTACAGGACAGGCAATACTCACGATGCTGAAGATCTCACGGCTCGCGTTTTTCAACGGGCAATGAATCACATTAAGAACTATACAGATCGTGGCGTACCGTTCTCGGCCTGGCTGTATCGCATCGCGCATAATCTCGTTGCCAACTGGCATCGTGACCGCAGCCGCAAGCAGGAAATTCCACTGGATGATCTGCCCATTTTGCCAGCCAGGGGTGACCATCCCGAGAAAAATCTCGTTCGTTCGCAGGAGCAGGATGCGTTGTTACGGATGATCCGCAAATTGCCTTCAGAACGTCAGAATCTGCTGATTCTGAAATTTGTGGAAAACATGTCCAATGCAGAGATTGGTTCAATTATGGGTAGAAGCGAGGGTGCTGTGAAGAGTCTTTATCATCGCACTCTTTTGGCTCTTCGCGATCAATTGGAAGATCAAAACCTTAATCTTGAAGGAGAGTAAAACATGTTAAGAATTGTGACAGATGGCGCAGCCGATATTCTTCCTGCCTGGGAAAAAGAATTTGATATTCACGTTATTCCCATCAACGTACATTTTGGCGAGAAGACATATATTCAAAATGTTGAACTGAATTTTGATCAATTTTATAAAATGGTGGACGAAAAATCAAACCCGTTCCCAAAGACATCACAGCCTTCCCCGCATCAATTTGTGGAATTTTACAAGAATAACTTTGAAACTGGCGATACCATTCTTTCGATCCATATTACCAGCAAGCTTTCTGGAACATACGCCTCTGCGGTGTCTGCCGCGGAAGAATTGAAAGGCACGTATAACATTGTTACATTTGATTCGCTGGGCGGCTCGCTGGGAACCGGTTTTATGTGCCGCGCTGCACGCATACTGGAGCGTGAAGGAAAAAGCGTGGATGAGATTATCCGCTATCTTGAATCCATTCGCGATCAGGTGCATGTTATTTTGACCCTCGACACCCTTGAATATGCACGCCGCAGTGGACGTGTGGGCACGCTTTCTGCAGCGATGGCTTCCATACTAAACGTGAAGCCGATCGCTCTCCTGCAAAATGGGCTTGTCAATATGGTGGAGAAAGTCCGCACGCGCAAAACCGCATTGGAGCGTGTTCTTTCTCTTGGCAAGGAAACGGTTGGCGATAAACCTGTTCACCTTGGCGTCGTCCATGCACGCGACATAGAATCAGCCAGAGCTTTGCTGGAAGAAGCAAAGAAGCATTTTAATTTCAAGAGTGAGGTGATGACCGATCTCTCAATTTCACTCGCCATCAATTTTGGGCCCGGCACAGTTGGATTGGTGCTATTTCCCGCTGAATAGGTACGCATGACCAAACGCAAGAAGACTCACACTCCTGAAGAAGATATCCAATCCCTCGAAGCGCATCTGGCCGGGACCTTGAAGCCGGTTACGCCTTCGAGAGAGGTTATTCAACGCCTGCGCGGACGCATTCAAATGCCCAATCGCGAGGAGATCACTTTACGTCTCACAGACTGGCGCAGGTTGTTTATTGTGTTTGGCGGTGTCGTCTCTGGAATGCTTTTGTTGATTACACTCGCGCGGGCTTTCTATTACCTGACCGGCCGTAAAGACATGATGTAGTTCTTTAAACAAAAGATAACCCCTAAAGGTTTTAAAACTTTTAGGGGTTATTCGTTTAAGAGCCAGTCACATAAAATACGTGACTCAGCGATCAGGTCTGCGTCGAAGGGGAGTTGGAATTCTTCAGTGACGCGCACTGTCAAATGGTCAACGATCAGCTGCAGGTCAGAGGGAAGATCCGCATTTTCTTTAAGGAGATTCAGCAGATCGTAGGCGCTCATGTTTGGGACTTGCATCTCCTTGCGGGTTAGATATTCCCGAATTGCAATGCCGGCAGCGCGGCGCGCGCAGACACGCGCCTGTCCTTCGTTTCTATTCACACGGGCTTGTTGGGCCTTTTCAAATTCTTTTTGTAGTTGTGTTTTCCAGTCATTCATGCCGGACATTATAACCGCACGTTATAATCGTGGGACTTCATAAAGGAGACGCGTGATGAAAATAAAGATATTTCGTTTATTAAGTTATTTGATTTTGGTCAGCCTTGTGCTTGCGGGTTGTGCACCAAAAAATGATGAACCGGTTATTGTGAACAATGAGAATCAACCCGCTTTGCTGCAGGGCACATTTCAGGTAACGAATGATTTTGTACTGACAGGCTATTATGTGGAAAATGCGGTGGCGTTGACTGATATGCACGCCTTTGTGATTCGTGATGAAGAGTGGGAGATCCCTGTTGAGTCGCAGGTGCTGGGATTTATGACCTTTGACCCTGAATCACTTTCAGGCACGTACGAGCTTAATCTGCCGGCTTTGCCGCGCGGCGAATTTAGCGATGTGGATAACGATGATGTTGAAGAACAGGGCGTGCAGATTTTTGCCGTGGGATATTCTCCCAATTTATACGGCGGACCTTTCTCTGAAGGGGATGATCGTTCACGCGGCTGGCCTTCGTATCTGGCTTCGATCAAGACCGATACTGAGAACAATGATGAAGTGATCGGCGGTAAATTGGTTGTTTGGGCGGCGGATGCAAACCAGCAATTCCCCAGTGGATTTGGAGCAGATGGTCTGCTCTTTACCGCAGATGATCCTGTTGCCGCGCTTCCAACTGGTTACACCGTTGTTGATCTCGACACAAGTCCGTTTGCGTTTGTGCAGGAACCGACTTTGGAACTTGCGCTCTATGAACCAGCAGATGTTGCCATCAAAGACTTTTCTGCGATGACATATACACAATCCTTTGATGCCATGTTTGAAGCGGTCCGTAAGGAATATGCGTTCACCGACATTGAAGGCAAAGCGCCAGATTGGGATGCCTTGTATGCTGAGCTTCGTCCACGGGTGGCGCAGGCTGAAACGGAAAAAGATCCGAATGCGTTTTATCTGGCCTTGCGTGATTTCACCCGGGCCTTCCGTGATGGTCACGTGGGCTTGGGCGGCGGCGATTATGCCAACGAAGATTTTACAAATGCAACTTCCGGCGGGTACGGGTTTGCGATTCGTGAATTGGACGATGGCCGTGTGCTTGCCATATTTATTTTAGAGTCGGGTCCTGCGCAAGCCGCAGGAATGCTGGTCGGCGCTGAAATTCTGGAATTCAACGGTCAACCGATCTCTGATGCGATCAGCGCCGCGCAATCCTACTCGCTTCAATCTTCTGATTTTTCGATCAGATATCAACAGGCCCGTTATCTACTCGCTGCACAAATAGGCGCAGAAGCCGCGGTCACATTTGTGAACCCCGGCGGTGCGCCGCAAACCGTCACCTTGACGGCGATTGCCGAACGTCAGAGTTTTGGACGCACATCCTTGTATTATGGTGTTGATCGTTCATCCTTTAACCCGGTGGATGCAAAAATTATCACCGTCGGTAACGACGGCGTTGGCTATATCCGCATTAATAGCAACTCTGATGACCTTGCATTAACCATTCGTCTTTTTGAACGCGCACTTCAAAGATTTGAAGCCAATGAAGTGGCAGGCATCGTGATCGATATGCGCTATAACAATGGTGGTGCGCCACTCGGCCTGGCGGGTTTTCTGACCGATCAGGAAATTCAAATGGGACAATTGGAATATTTCAGCGATAAGACCGGCACATTTGAACCCGAAGGTCTGCGCGAAAAAGTACTCCCGAATCAAAATCAATATCGTTTTGAAAAAATGGTTTTGCTTGTGGGTCAGGCTTGTTTTAGCGCCTGTGAAATTGAAGCCTATGGCTTTAGTCAGGTGCCCGGCATGATCGTGGCAGGCCAAACCCCAACTGGCGGCGTAGAAGCTGAAACTGCGCGTGGAAGTTTTAGTCTGCCAGAAGGATTTAGTTTGACTGTCCCCACTGGGCGCTTTACCCTGCCCGATGGAAGTATCTTCCTCGAAGGGCAGGGGGTTCCTCCCACGCTCCGTGTCCCTCTGGACGAGGAAACAGCTACTGTTACCGAAGACATTGTCCTACTGGCAGGCATTGACGTAGTTCTAAAACCCCTCGGCGCAGATGTGACTCCCTCCGGTGCGCCGACCCTCGCGTCTGCCGCAGAAGCCGAAGCCGCATTGAATGCAGGCGCTGCGTTTCTTGAAGATATCGCACGCGAAACCTATGACGCTGCCACACTTGCAAAACCCGGTGAAGTTACTTATACCGTCCCGCTTGCAGATGCCGAACCCATGATCTGGGGCTATGTCTGGTGCGCCGCAGATAAAGCCACAGTCGACTCAAACTTTGAGAACATCCAATTAAAATTTGTACTGGATGAAGATCAAGTGCCGACTGAATCATTCAGCACACTTGAAGTTGAATCCGGCGGACAAATCTGCCGCCTGATCTACACATCTTTAAGCGAATGGCCCGCCGGCGAACATCATCTCGTAACCACTGCCGTGTTTACAGACAAAATTAATGATGGCACCGCTGATTACGAGCCCGGTGATTACATTTTGAAGTACACCGTATTCGTAAAACCATAAGAGGATTTCAGCATGACAAACTTTGCCATGCTGGTCCCGCATATAAACTAATGTGAACACTGGATAAGCCCAAACTGGTCTGTAATTGTTTTTTAACCGCAGAGTTTCAAAGAACACCGAGAAAACCAGTTAAGAACTCCACGACTTGCTATTCTGTGGACTGCGGTGAAAATTCTTTATCCACCAGTAATACGAATAAATACACACACCTGCCCGAGTTCGTATTTCGAGCAGGTGTGTACTTTAAGGGAGCGTCAACAGGTTTGAACCTAGACCTATGAAATTTGTAAGCCTGAAATCCCACAAATCAACTTAAAATATATGCACTATGTATGAAGAACTTCAAGCTCGCATCGCAGATAAAAACGTACTTCTTTTTGGCGTAGGCAACCGTCAACGCGGAGATGATGGGGTGGGGTCATATCTTCTTAAGCGTCTTCAGAAAAAAATAAAGATACCTCTCCTTGACGGGGGCGATGTGCCGGAAAATTACATCGGTCAGATCGAAGCCTCGGGCGCAAATTTTGTATTGATCGTGGATGCTGCAGATTTTGGCGCGAGTCCCGGCGAAATTGCGTTGATCGAATTGAGTGATCTCAAGAAGATCGGCGCTTCAACGCACTCGGCGAATTTATCCCTTTTACTTAAGGTTATCCCAAAAGATAAACGCCCCGAAACTCTCCTCGTGGCGATCCAGCCCGGGTCCACATCCCCAGGCAAAGGGTTGTCTGAAGCGGTGCGGAATTCGCTCGACGGCCTGGATTCTTTATTCGTCAGATTGTTTAAATAAACAGACGGGCGTTTTGCCCGTCTGTTTGATTATTCTACAAATCTATATTTGATCAAGGTCCATACAGCTTCAAAGGCATCATGCAGTTTGATTTTCTTTCCTTGCGTATAGTCACGAGGGTTGAATGTGATCGGCACTTCAAAATACGAAATTTGCGTTTCAATATCTTAGCCGTGAACTCAGGTTCAAAATCAAAACTGTTGGCATGTAAGACCATCCCATCCAAAACTTCACGGCGAAACACTTTATAGCCTGTTTCCATGTCAGTCAGGATGGTGTTGTAAAGAATATTGGTCATCAGGGTCAGCATTTGATTGGCAACCAAATGCCAGAACATGGTCACACGGTGGGCGCGGCCCAAAAAGCGCGAGCCATACACAACATCTGCCAAACCTTCATGGATCGGCTCCAGCAATTGACCGTAATCGCGTGGATCATACTCAAGGTCGGCATCTTGAATCAGCAGAACATCACCGATGGCCGCCGCCATTCCAGTCCGTACTGCGGCGCCTTTACCCTTATTTTTTTCATGCAGAATGACTCGTACGCCGTTCTTGCCGTCTAATTCTTTCAAGACATCACGCGTACCGTCTTTTGAGCCGTCATCGACAACGACGATCTCATGCACGAGTTTGGTGGCTTGCACACGCTGTAAAATGACCTGGATGCTTTCAACTTCATTGTAAACAGGGATTATGACAGATAGTTTCATATTGAGTCGATTATAAACGAAAAGAAGTATAATCCACTGGAAATAATAAATTCTTCACCAAAACTTGAATGGTAACCAACCTATGACGAGACAACCCATACAAAACTCCACAGCCGTGGGCGGTTTTTCGCCTCCACAGATCAACAGCCTTGAAGATACCGGTCTTTCGCCGCTTTGGCTGCAAGATCTGGTTCTCAAAGTCTTATATTTTCGCGGCTATCTGACAGGTTTCAAGATTTCCGAAGAGATCGCCCTGCCGCTTGCAGGTGTAACCGATCAACTTTTAACAACATTAAAGCAGGAAAAATTTATCGAGGTGAAATCATCTCAGGGCGGTCTGGGTGAAAGCGCCTACACCTATGGCATCACAAGTGCCGGAATTCTCCGCGCCCGTGAAGCCATGGAACGCAGTCAATACGCCGGCCCCGCGCCTGTGCCATTTGCGGTCTACAACGAAGCCATTCGCCGCCAAAAAAGCGGACGACTCTCTGTCACCACGCGCACCATGCGCCAGATTCTTTCCCAGCTTATTATTTCCGAATCCACATTTCAAAGACTTGGCCCCGCGCTGAACTCAGGCTCGTCCATTTTTATGTATGGTCCGCCTGGAAACGGCAAGACCAGTATCGCCCGTGCCTTTGGAAATTTAGTATTAAGCCAGAATATGTACATCCCGTATGCGTTGTATCTGGATGGACAGGTTATTAAAGTATACGATGCGGTTAGTCACAGCCTTGCGCCTGATAATGAAAATGTGAACGCGGGCGGCACAACCAGTAACTTGCGAACCAACACCCGCCGCGATCCACGCTGGGTAAAAATTCGCAGACCCTTCATTGTGGTCGGCGGTGAATTAACGCTCGAAGGTCTCGATCTCGTATTTGACGACACCACTAAATTTTACGAAGCGCCATTTCAAGTCAAGGCCAACGGCGGTATTTTATTGATCGACGACTTTGGCCGTCAGCAGGTACGTCCGCGCGATTTGCTTAATCGTTGGATCGTTCCGCTTGAAAACCGTGTTGACTATTTGCGTTTGCACACAGGCCGCAAAGTGGAAGTGCCGTTCGATGTGTTAATTGTCTTTTCCACCAATCTGCCCCCGAAAGACCTCGTTGACGAAGCCTTCCTGCGCCGTCTGCGGCACAAGATCGAAATCGGCGACCCAACTTTTGAAGAATATCGCGAAATATTCAAACGTGTTGCGCAGGACAAACGTGTTGAATACAGCGATCAGGGTCTGGCTTATCTATTACAGGAATGGTATATCAAACGCAATCGAAAAATGCGCGCATCGCATCCGCGTGATTTATGCGATCAGATCCTCGATATTTCATCCTATCTTTCTGTTCCACCCACCATGTCGCGTGAAATGATCGACAACGCCGGCAAAGCCTATTTTGTGGATATATAACCCGCTTCCGCACTTACTTGAGCCTGCTACCGATGTTTGAACATTTTCCCAACCTTGTCATTTTCGCGCATCGCGGCGACCTTGCCCATGCGCCTGAAAACACCCTGCCATCCTTTCAACAAGCCCTGCAAAAAGGCGCCGACGGCGTGGAACTGGACGCCAAACTCACCGCCGATGGTCATGTGATCGTCATTCACGACCCCACCCTCGACCGCACCACAGACGGCAAAGGACGTGTTGCCGCATCCACGCTTGAGGTCATTCGCAAATTGGATGCCGGCACATGGTTTAATGAAAAATTTGCAGGCACGAAAGTGCCCCTGCTTGAAGAAGTGTTTGAAACTGTCGGCAGGGATAAAATGATTAACATCGAGTTGACCAATTACGCTTCACCGCGTGATGGTCTGGTCTTAAAAGTAAGCGAGTTGATCAAGCGCCATAACAATCAAAGTCAAATTCTGTTCTCCTCCTTGTTTCCTTCCAATTTAAAAATTGCCGCGCAGACATTGCCTGCGGTTCCGCGCGGCTTGCTTGCCATGCCGGGGTTGGTTGGCTTGTGGGCGCGTTCTTTCGGATTTATGTTTGGCGATTATCAGGCTTTACATCCGCATATTTCCAACGCGAGCAGGGAACAGGTGCAGCGCGCACATCGCCTCAAGCGCCGTGTGCATGTTTGGACGGCGAACACGCCCGAAGAGATCGTCCGCCTCAAAGGATGGGGTGTTGATGGAATCTTCACTGACGATCCGCAAACGGCTGTGCGCGCATTGGAGAGGAGCGGGTGAATTTGTCAGAATATCAGAAGCAGGGGGCGTCGTTCATCGAGCGGCGTCTGTTTTATCTATTAAGAGACTGCGCAGATGTGCGCCTTGTTAAGTTGTGTTATAACGGGATGCGATGAAATTAATCCGCATTATTCTTTTGCTTGTTTTTCTTGTGCTGCTGTTGCCTGTTCAATCTGTTGTGCAGGCGCAAACTGCCACGCCTCCAAGTGTTGAGGCTGTCTTAAATTCCATGACCCCCGAAGAGCGTGTGGGGCAGTTATTTCTGGTTACATTTAATGGAACAGATACGAGCGAAGTTTCGCAAGTATACGATTTGATCACCCAAAATCATGTAGGCGGCGTGGTGCTGCTTGCTCAAAACGATAATTTTGTGTCTGCGCCTGATACGGTGGCGCAAACGCAGGCGCTAATCAATAGTATTCAACGTGTGGAGTGGGAAACGTCCATCAATCCGGTTATTGATGTGACGACCGGGTTGGAAATGAACTCGGTATATGTGCCGCTTTTTATGGGGATTGCTCAGGAGGGAAATGGTTATCCCACCGATCAAATTTTAAGCGGGCTGACCGCGCTGCCGAGTGAAATGGCAATTGGCGCTACCTGGAATACAGAATTTGCCGCGCGTGTGGGTGAAGTGCGCGGACGTGAACTCTCTGCTCTGGGATTTAATATTTACCTCGGCCCGTCGTTGGACGTGTTAGAAGTTCCTTCGGTTTCAGGTGGAGATTTGGGCACACGCGTTTTTGGCGGTGATCCATTTTGGGTGGGTGAGATGGGGCGGGCCTATGTGACAGGTTTGCATACCGGCAGTGAAAATCAATTGTTGGTGATCGCGAAGCATTTCCCCGGCGTGGGCGGCTCAGACCGTTTGCCCGAAGAGGAAGTTTCAACAGTTCGTAAATCCCTTGAGCAGCTAAAACAGATCGAACTCTTCCCGTTTTTTTCTGTGACCGGAAATGCGCCTTCTCCAGAATCCGCCGTGGACGGTTTGTTGGTTTCCCATATTCGTTATCAAGGGTTTCAGGGAAATATCCGTGCTACTACCCGGCCGATCAGTTTTGATCCGCAGGCGTTGAATCAGATTTTGGCTCTGCCGCAATTTGCCGCCTGGTATGCTGAAGGCGGACTTGTAATTAGCGATGATCTGGGTACGCGCGCTGTCAGTGAATTTTATGCCATTGGCGGCGGGCAGTTCTCGGCGCGTACCGCTGCGCGTGATGCCTTCCTCGCGGGGAACGACATGCTTTATCTGGGAAATATCCAGTCTCTTGATTCTCCCGACTCATACTCAACCACAAAACGAGTCATTGAATTTTTTGTGCAGAAATATCGTGAAGATCCGGCTTTCGCCCAACGGGTGGATGCATCTGTGAAACGCATTCTTGCCGCAAAGGTTGGCGTATATAAAAATATTCCGCCACACTGATCAGCCCCGACCAGCAAGACCTCGCGAGTGTGATTCCGCTTCCGCCGCAAGCCAATGAACGCATGGTCTTTATTACCGATACGCAAAGCATAAAACAATGCACCACCTGTCTTGAACAACCCCTGCTCGCAATCGACTCGTTACAACAGGCAGTCCTTCAGCTGTATGGTCCGCAAAGCGGAAACCAGACGGCAAACTTCCGTCTCACATCATACTCGTTTCAAAATTTGCAGGACCTGCTTGACGAGCTTAATCCTGAATTTATAGAAGATGACATTGTCCGCGCAGACTGGGTTATTATTTCATTGCGGGATGCCACGCAAGGTCAACCGGCCGTCATCAGTCGTTTCCTGCGTGAACGTCCTGACCTGCTGCGCGAAAAGAATGTCATTCTTTTTTCATTTGGCGCGCCCTATTATTTTGATACCACCACCACATCCAAATTCACCGCGTATTTTGCGCTGTATAGCAAGCAGTCACAATTTGTGGATGTTGCTGCGCGTCTGCTTTTTCAAGAGTTGACCCCTACCGGCGCATCCCCGGTTTCGATTCAAGGTATTGGATGTGACTTGATCTCTATCATGACTCCAGACCCAACGCAGATCATCCCGCTCTTTCTTGACCTTGAACCTGCCCCTGTTTCAACAGACGAAGACTTCACCCCCGAGCCGACTCCGATTCCGCTTTTTCAGATCGGCGATACCATTGCAATTCGCACCGGCCCGATCAAAGATCATAATGGACGCTCTGTACCGGATGGCACTGTGGTTCAATTTTCAATGATGCTTACAGGTGAAGGTGGCGGCATTTTACAGCAGGTAGACGCTGTGACAACGCAAGGCGTGGCACGTGCAGCTTTTGGTTTGGATAAACCCGGCTTGCTTGAGATCCGTGTGGTCAGTGAACCGGCTGTGATCTCTGAAGTTTTGCAATTGGATGTCTCGCAATCTGGCGCAGTTGCGGTGACGGTGGTCGTCCCCGAATTGACTCAGTCTACTGAACCCACGCCCGAAGCGCCTGTTGTGGTGGTGGAAGATAGTTACATTTCAAATCAGGGGTATCCGCGTTTCTCGGCCTGGTTTGTGACCATGCTTTTCGTTGCATTCAGCGTCTGGCTTGGTTACGGAATCGGATCACGAATCACAGAAAATCGTTCTGCGATCCGCTGGGCATTGGGTATTGCATTGGGCGGACTCATTGCATATAACCTGCTTGCCTTTGGTTTATTTGGCTCAACGGTCTGGCTTATTGCCAGCGGCATAACAGGTTTGATCTTATTTATATTTGCCGGCGAACTGATCGGATTTGCGGCTGGCTGGGTCTGGTCACGGCGGCCATAATCTTCGTTAAAATGTTTACGGGGGATCGCCAGTACATTTGTATCCATTTATGTTTGTGTAAAGAATGTTATGATGTTTATTTATACCTTTAAGACAGGAGATTAAAAAAACCATGCAGGCACAGACAAAACCCAACAAAGAAAAACAACCACCGATCCTGTTTAATAAAACACAAACGATCATCAAGCAGGTGAATAAAATGCTTGGCGGCACAATGGTGACCTACTTCAACAATCCGCGCGGCAGTGTTTGCCACGACGATGTTTTGGCGTTATTCAAACTACTTGAAAAGATCGGCAAGCAGGAAAAGATATATCTCTTTCTTAAATCCAGCGGTGGTAATGGACAGGCTTCCCTGCGCATTGTAAATCTGCTGCGTCAGTATTGTAATGAACTCGTGGCAGTCATTCCATTGGAATGTGCGTCCGCTGCGACCATGATCACATTGGGCGCGAATGAAATCCTAATGGGGCCGATGGCATATTTGACCCCGGTGGATACCTCCCTCACGCACGCCCTCTCGCCGATCGACCGCGACAATGACCGCGTCAGTGTTTCTCTCGATGAGTTGACTCGTGTTGTTAGATTGTGGCAGTCTCAAAAATCTGATTCAAGCGAGAACCCATATCAGGAACTATTTCAGCATGTGCATCCACTGGTGATCGGAGCAGTGGATCGTGCCGAGTCATTATCCATCATGTTGTGCAAGGAACTGCTTGCGTATCACATCAAAGATGATGAGACTCAGGAAAACATTGCCAGCGCACTGAATGAAAAATACCCATCACACGGGTATCCCATTTTGTTTGAAGAAGCCAAACGCATCGGCCTTAAAGTCAATCGTCTTCCCCATGAGATCAACTCGTTGCTGCTTGAACTTAACGAACTTTATAGTGAAATGGGTCAACGCGCCACAACTGATTTTGATGATACCCACGCGCACGGAAATGAAATTCTTAATATTTGGGAATCCACAGATGTGCTGGCCTATTATCAACAGGATAAAGATTGGTTCTATCGTACCGAGGAACGCCGTTGGATATCGCTCAACGATAACAGCAGTTGGCGGCGGGTGGCTATGGTAGGCAGAAAGATCGAAAGATCTGTTCTGCATATTGCATAGGATCTTACTCAAAAATTTACAAAAACTCGACAGCTATAAAACCTGTGCAAAACCTGTGCAATCTGGTAGAATTTTAAAGTCAGATTCTGGGAAAATCCGTGTCTGCCAAGGCACGGATTTTATTTTGAAAATATTGAAAGTATTTAAGGAAACATGGCTAATCAACTTCAACTTAAGTTTAATGACCTTGCACCAGATGCCCGCTTGCTTGCTTCAGATGGCAAACCCATCCAACTTTCCTCGCTTTGGAAGGATAAGATTCTGGTAGTCGCATTCACCCGCCATTTTGGATGTCCGCAATGTAAAGAGATGGTGGACCAACTGATCGATGCGCATCAAGCGTTGACCGAAAAAGGGCTGCGCCTCGCAATTATTTCTCACGCTTCAGCAGAATCGGCCAAACAGTTCTGCGATCAGCGTGCTCCTAGCGCGGTCTGTCTCGCGGACCCTGATCGTGCTGCCTATCATGCTTATGGTTTGTATCGCGGCACATTATGGCAAACCATTCTCTCGCCGCGCATCTGGCTTTCAAATCGCAAGATCGCCCGCACGAAAGGCTATAAACCAGAATTGCCCCCCGCAGGACAGGACGCATATCAAATGTCTGGTACGTTCATCATCGGTATGGATGGACGCATTCGCCTGCCCTATTACTACGAAGATATTGCCGATCACCCGCCCGTGGATTTGATCCTGCACGGCATCATGGGCACAGACTGGAACAGACCGTTTGATTCCAGACCGGTTGTTTAGATACCAAATAAATGGAAAGAGCATAATGAACAATTTTTTTCTCGCAACTTATCTAGCTGTAAAAGAAGTGGTGCGTAACAAAGGACGTTTTTTGCTGGTGGCGCTGGTCATTGCGCTTATCACAGTACTCGTACTTTTTATCGCCGCGCTTGGTGAAGGACTCTCAGATGCCAATCGCCAATATGTAGCCAATCTCGATGCGCAATTGGTTGTGTTCCTGGAAAAGTCAGACTATAGCATTACCGCCAGCCGGTTGGAAACAAACACAGTGAAAGCTGTCCGCCGGGTAGATGGCGTGGCAGATGCAGGCCCGATCTACACATCGGCATCGGAGATCGTATCTCTGCCTGAGCCGCTAAAAATATCCATGCTTGGCGTGGAAGCCGGACGCCCCGGGATGCCTCCGCTTTTGGAAGGTCGTTATTTCCGCGGTGGAGAAGCGCGTGAAGCAGTGATGGATAGCAGTGTGGCGCAGCGTACCAACCTGAAGATCGGAGATGAAATTGAGATCCGCTCAACTCAGGGGACACAGGATGAGTTCTATACTTTAAAGATCGTGGGTCTTGTCAGCAAGCAGGCGTATTTCTTTCAGCCAACGATCTTTATTCCCGCCGCAACCTGGGAATTGGTTCGCCCTCAGTCTGAATCAGATTTAAATAGTGACACCCCCTACCCGAATATTATGGCAGTCAAGTTGACCGACCCGGCACAGGCGGAAGTGATTAGACTTCGCCTGCAAGATGAGGTCTCCAATATTGAAGTAGCGGATATTGAAACCACGATCAACAATATTCCGGGTTACACCGCGCAGCAGGGAACGGTTCAAACACAAGGTGTGTTCACATTGTTGATCGGTATTCTGGTTATTGGCGGGTTTTTCCAAATTCAGATATTACAAAAAGTGCCACAGATCGGCGTCTTGAAGGCGATCGGCTCATCCAATTTTGTAGTTGGGCTTTCGGCTGTGATCCAGATCATTGTGGTCACTGCCATGGGTGTTGGAATTGGCGCAACTTTAAATTATCTCTTTTCACTAGGTCTGCCGCCTACCATCCCATTGGCCTTCAATGGGACGCGCTCATTGATCGCGATTCTGTTGCTTTTGTTCATCGGCCCTCTGGGCGGGATGGTTTCAATTATTTACGCCGCACGCATTGAGCCTTTGAAGGCTTTGAGATTAGGATAAGAATATGAGTTCTGTTGCTTTGGAAGTTCGTGATCTGGTTAAATCATTTTCGCTTGATGGCGCAACCATCAACGCGGTGGATAAAGTTTCATTTCAAGTGCATTCGGGTGAATTTGTTGCCCTGGTGGGTCCCAGTGGTTCCGGGAAGACAACCATGCTTTCCATTCTGGCTGCCCTGCTTACCCCCACTGCCGGACAGGTTTTAATTGACGGTCAGGATCTGGCGCAAATGAATGAAAAAAAGCGCGTGAAATTGCGCCGTGAAAAAATTGGATTTACTTTTCAGTCTAATAACCTGATCCCATATTTGACTGCGCGTGAGAATGTGGAATTTATGCTGCGCTTGAACAATAAGCTTGACCGTGCAGGCCGTGTGCGCTCAGATGAACTGCTGGCGCGCCTTGGATTATCTGACCGTTTGCATAATTTACCTGCTCAAATGTCAGGTGGTCAGCAGCAGCGTGTGGCGATTGCGCGCGCGTTGATTCATAACCCCGCTGTCGTGCTGGCGGATGAACCTACTGCTTCGCTGGATACCGAGCGCGCATATCAAGTTGTGGAGACTTTCGCGCATCTTATTCATGAGAATGGCCGCGCCGGAATTATGGTAACGCATGATCTGCGCATGTGTCAGTATGTGGATCGCGTGCTGCAAATGCAGGACGGAAAATTGGTAAATATCTATGATTCAAAAGAAGATATTATGGAACTTGCAATGGGGACGAAACATTAAAGAGAAGTTTGGAAAAGATAAAAATAAAAATGACCGGCATCTATTGGAATATAGATGGCCGGTCATTTTTTGTTTAATGGGTGTGAAAAAAATTGTCCAGGACGGGGGCGAAATTTTCGGGAATATCTTCGTTCCAGGCGCTGCCGTCGATGGATGCGCCTGTGGGATTCCCGCTGTCGTCTAATTGGTAGTAGACCGGAATTGCCTCCACGTTGAAGGTTTGTCCATCTCCCCAACCCCATTCGTCTACGTCAGCGCGGATGAGGTAGATGCCTGCGAAGGCTTTGAGGGTGAGTGGGTCTTCAGCTTTGAGGCTGGCTTCGATCGACTGGCAGGGCGGGCACCAGGTTGCGTCAAATTCAATGAATGGTATTTGATTAAGCTCTTTTGCTTTTTGTGTTTCTGCAGATAACTGTGTCAGCAGGTCTCCATTCTGGGTGTGGATTCTGAGAATGGTGAAGGATGTGGGGGAATCGATTTGAGGCGTGGATAATGCGGCTTGGACGGTGGCAGGTTCGGGCGGAATGGGAAGCGGGTTTTCATCCTGTTGAGAAGTTGGGATGAGAAAGTTGCAGGCGAGAAAAAAAGCGGGATAATTGCAAGTAGAATTTTTTTGCGCATGGGGTTCCTTGTTATTGAAAAAGTTCATTGCCGGGGATGTTTATGGCGATTGATTTTTTCTGTACGGGCGGGCGGCAGCCATTTTCGTCACAGGCCATGTAGCTGACGATGACTTCGTCTTGGATCCAGTTGTTTCCGCCGGGCAGAAGGATGGGGAGGCTGAGTGTGATTGCGCCGGCGGGATAGGTAAGTAGTTCGAGCGGCGGTGTGTTTGGGATTTGCGGTGATACGCTTTCTTTTAGGGATGTCTTTGCTGTAGAGGTGCAGGTTGGGGTCTTGCGGGGTGAAGGTTGCGGATAAGATGGGTTGTCCGCTTTGATCTTTTTCGAGTGTTATGCTGACCTGTACTTTATTTTCCAAAACATTTGCCAGTTCAATTTTTTGAGCTGTGTGCGGTGTGCTCTGGCAGGATGTGCCGAGCAGGAGAATTAAGATGAGTGGGGAGAATATTTGATATATATGTTTCATGTGTGAAAGTATGAGTGGTGGGGCTTACGCAAAGTTCAGCATGATGAACGGAACTTTGAAAAAAAATAGACGAAATATTTTTCGTAAGTTCTAAACAAGTTATTTTTTGCTTATTGATTGATTATGCAAGTACTGATTGAAAACAATCAGCCCCGAAAGGGTTTCACCTTTTAGGGCTGATTGTTTTCTTTTTGTGGTGTTGTCTTATGGCAGGTTGAAAGTTCTTACTAAAAAGACCGCTATCTGCGCGCGAGTGAGCGGACTCTCAGGGCAGTAGCTGCCGTTTCCGCAGCCGTTGGTGATGCCTTCTGCGGCGAGCTGCTCGATCCATGCGGCGGCCCAGTAATTGGCAGGCACATCGTTGAAGTTACCGCTTGCCGGGGGAGGTGTGTATGACGCGCCATACCTGGCTTTCAAGAGGAAGATCGCCATTTGGGCCCGGGTGGCGAGAGTTTGGTCAGGACAGTAATTTCCATTTGCACATCCACTGGTGATTCCTTCGGCTGCGATTTGCTCGATCCAGGCGGCTGCCCAGTAGTTGACGGGGATATCATTGAATACAGTTCCAGTTGCATTGGGCGGCGTATAAGATGAGCCATGAATGCCTTTCAAGATGAAGACCGCCATTTGAGCCCGGGTAACTTCGACATCGGGGCAGTAGTTGAGCGGATTGGCGGAGCATCCGCTGGTGATGCCGGCATTGTATAAACGCTCAATATGTCCATTTGCCCAGTAGTTATGGGGTACGTCAACAAAGATGGCTGATCTGTTGATAATGGTATAGGATTCGCCGCCGGTAAAGCCTGCGCTTAATGGATTGAGAGCTGCATCGACGATGGTGTTGTCATCCAATACATCCAAACGGATGCTTCCATTGCCAGTGCCGGTGTTGACACTTACAGTGTAGACGCTGCCTGCGCCGCTGATCCCGCTGACGGTTGCGGTTGCTACGCCGCTGTATGTCAACGTAAAGTCGCTCGTGTCTACGCCTGTCACGGGTTCTGAGAAGGTGACGGTGAAGTCTACGCTGGCAGTGGAGGCGGGGTTTGGATCAGCGCGCACACTGGAAATAACTGTTGGCAGTGTGCTGTCGAAGATAAAGGAGACTGTGTTATCTGTGCTGGTGGATGTGTTGTTATTGTTTGCAGCAGCATCTTGTGCAACAGTAGATGGGATGGATGCGATCACAGTGCCTGAGGCGGTCATTCCGCTGACTGCGACATTGTAGGTGGTGCCGCTGCCGGTAACAATAGCAGTTGTCGGATTGGCGGAGCCGCTTAGGGTTACATCCGTTTCGGTAAAGCCGGTGACGCTTTCGCTAAAGTCCACTGTGAAGTTGATTGGGCTGGAGTTGGCCGGGTCAGATTGAGCTGGTGCGCTTAATTTCTGGTTGATGGTTACAGTGGGTGCAACGGTATCATACGTAATGTTGAAGATGTTTGAGATCGAGTTGCTGTTGGTGGCCGCATCGGATGTGCTGCCGCTTGGAACTTGGATCGTTATTGTGCCTTGAGCGCTGGGGGTCAGTTCAAAGGTGTAGACTGCGCCGCTGACTGTTTGTGGGTTGCTGTCGACTCCGCCTACGCCGCCAATGACAATATCGCCAGCTGCGACAGATGGAGTGAAGCCGGTGACCGCTTCACTAAAGGTGATGGTGACGATGATGGGCGAAACATTGGTGGAACTGGTGGCCGCCGAACTTACAACAACCGTTGGGCTTGTCGTATCCACTATCCAGGTATAGCTGGCAGGGGTTGCATCCATATTTCCGGTGGCGTCACTGGCACGTACTTGGAAGGTATGGCTGCCATCTGATAACCCCGTATAGTTTTGCGGGGTGGTACAGGCTGTGAATGACCCGCCGTCAAGTTTGCATTGGAAACCGGTAATGCCCGAACCACTGCCATCATTCCCTGTGAAGCTGAAACTTGCACTAGTGCTATGGGTGGGGTTGGTGGGATTGGCGGTGATGTTTGTATCGGGCGCAGTCGTGTCCACTGTGAACGTATTGGTGTTGGAGTCTACGCTGGTGTTGCCCGCCGCATCGGTGGTTGTGGCTCGAACGGTATGAGACCCTTCGATTAAGATTGATCCAAGAATGAACGACCAGTCTCCAGTTCCATTCGCGGATGTTGTTCCAGCGGGCGAGCCGTCAACGATCACGTTGACTGTACTATTGGCTTCAGCGGTGCCGGTCACAGTGGGTGTGCTGTCGTTCGTGTTGCTGCTATTGGCTGGGGCTTGAACTACTGGTGCAGATGGGGCGGTTGTATCAATCACAATATTCTTGTTCACGCTCAAAGAGCCAGGAGTACCTGGAGCAGGCAGAGTTAGGTTGGCATCGGTGCTGACTCCATCTTTAATTGTGCCGCTGTTGAGGGCTAGAGAGCCGGTGCCAACGTAATCGAGATCGGCTGCTGTATGCCCAGCAGTGACGGTGTAGTTAAAGGTCAGAGTGGCTGTTCCGTTGCCACTTGTGTAATTCACTACCGCATCGGCCGCGCCGGTTTCGAGCGTCAACTGTGGAATTCCAGTGACGGTTACAGATTCACTGAAGGTAATTGTGACCGGGATGACTGCGCCGGTGGTATAAGCTCCATTCGATGCTGTCGAGGTAACATTTGTGATGGTGGGACCATTGTTGTCGACAGTGTATATCTCGTCAGTGGAAGGTTCGGTATTGGCAAGCGCATTGCCTGCCAGGTCTGTAATGTTCATAACACCGCTAAAGTTTAGCCCAACTGTGTCATTGAAGGCAGCCAGATCGCCGCCTGAGACGGTGACTTCATAAAGGCTGGCGCTAATGGGCGAGATGCCCGTTACTGTTGCTGTGGTGGTTCCGTTTACGGAGAAGTCGGTTGTATCTACTCCGCTTAAGCTCTCACTAAAGGTAGCGCGGAAGATGAGGGTGTCGGCGCTGGTTGGACTGGTGGCGGGATTGAAGCGTGTGAAGGAAGTTGTTGTTGGCGCATTGGTGTCAATGACGATGGCTTTATTGTTGCCCAATGAACCAGCTGTACTTGGTGAGGCTAGGGTTAGATTGGCGTTGTTTGTAGATGCATCCTGAATCGTCCCAGCGTTGAGGGTCAAAGCAGTCGTGCTGAAGTAATCGAGGTCAGAGGAGGTATCTCCAGTTTGAACGGTATATGTAAATGTCAGGGTGTTCGTTCCACTGCCGCTGGTGTAATCCACAGCCTGATCGGTCGCACCAGTTTCCAGGGTGAGTTGAGGCGTGCCAGTGATAGTCACAATTTCGCTGAAGGTGATCTGGATGCTGATCGCATCAGAAGCATTGTAAGCGCCGTCCGCTGTACTGCTGGTAACGTTGGTTACGGTTGGCGCAGTCTTGTCGATGGTGTAGGTCTGGCCGGTGGATGTCAGGTTGGTGAAATCGTGAGACAGCCCGACATCGCTGGTCATATTCAAGCCCAGTGTGCCATTGCCTGTGCTGGTATTGACTGTCACGTCCCATTGCGTATCAGGTGATGCAGTGACTGCGGAGACAGTGGTAATAGAAGGAGCGGTGAGGCCCGTGTTCGTCAGAGTAAAGTTGCTGCCGGTAAGACCAGAAACAGCGTTGGCAAAGGTCACACGCCAAACAACTGAGGTTGCATTCGTTGGTGTCGTTGAAGGTGATTGACGATTGATCGAAGATGCGGTTGTATCGGGTCGGTCAACCGGCGTACAGGTCTTTGTGCCGTTCACGCAGTCTGCCGGGCCGGCGTCAGTTGTAAGGACATTGCTAAAATTCGAGCCTAAGATCGTGCTCTGATTCAGTATTTGAGTTTTGCCATCTGGCTGCGGGCTATCAACAGTGACATTGTATGTGATCGTGATACTCTTGCCGGCCGGCAATGTGCCAATGGAGATAGGCCCAATCGTTTCACCAGAAAAGGCCAGAGCGGGCTGCATCAGCGCAAAGAGCGGCTTGCCTCCGTCTGGATTCGCAGAGACATTCGCTGTAGTTGATCGTGCCGGAAAATCATACTTCATCACTGAGCCAGGGGTGCCATTTGAAACCGTTTTTTCGATTGAAACGGGAGCCAAGCTAATCATGGTCTGAGTATCTATGCTGGCTTTGAGCTGTGCTTGAGCAATCGCCCCTGTCCGATTTGGGGAAAAAGAAACCGGCGGATTGGCACAGGTACTATTGCCAACCACGTTTACCGTACCAAACGACTCGGTTGTGGCTATATTATTGGCTGCAAGCACCGCTGCTGCCGCGCCTGCTGAACTGCCCTGCTCAAGGTTAACAACTGCGGTGTCAGCTTGACGAATGCGGATACCTAATATGCCAGCAACGTTGCCTAAGGGGAAATTTACGGTATTGTTGCGTACATCAAAACAGGCACTGGAAACCTGACGACCCTGAACAGCAATCCCATTCATGCCTAAATTACCGTCCATCACATTTACAGTATTTCCAGACACCGTTACAGAAAAATTCGGGTTTGTGTTGGCATCCGGCGTGTCTACAAAAATACCGCGTGAGGCGCCGCCTGTAGAATTTTGAGTAATGACATTGTTTGTGACCATCACATTGGCCGGAGCACCTGCGCCAATCGTGCTGGTCGTCCATACGAGGATGGCGCTGTTTACGGCTGAGGTTGGGTGGTTAATGATGTTATTGGCAATATATGCCGTCAGGCTGGATGATGCAGAAGCATTGCCAGGTGTTTGGCCAACAAAAATATTTGCGCCGGGAATACCGCTGATATTATTTCCGGTAACATGGGCAATCAAATCACCATTGCTGCCATTTGAAAACAAAATACCTTCATTGCCCTGGGAACTACGCACAAGGGTGGAGTTCTTAACTGTCATATCTAATGTTGAGCTATCGTTGGCAGCGCCCTGCACAGCCTGAGATTTGTTATCGTCAAAGCTGACAGTGTCCACTATCACGGTGCCGTTGGCCGTACCTTGCATTTCAACTTGAACACCATCACCACCCAACGATGGGCTTGCGTCTTTAATATCGCTATTGGAGATTGTTGCTGTGAAAATACCGCTCTGCTGATAAATTTCAACCTGATGCTCAATCGAACAAAAGACTCTCAGATTATCCAGCAACAGAGAACCGCCACTCGAAAAACCATTCGAGCCGCTGGGGTTGGTGATTCCAAAGACCAGTGCTGCATCACCAGAACCAGAGTCTGTTCCGATGTCACCATCTGTATCGGCACAGGCTGTGCCAGAGATCGCACCAACAGTGCTGTATTGCACCGTTACGTTATTAATGCCAAGTCCATAAACGCCGTAATTATCAAAGCGTGTCAGGGTCATATTCCGCAAAATGGCAGAACCATTATTAATATAGACGCCCGACGATATTGATCCACTGCCATCCGCGCCGCCGGTTTTGTTCGTAATTGTTCCACCGGAGCCGTTCCCACCCTTTGTAGTGGTGCCATCCCCCGCAACCACCAGCGATCCAGTGGACCCAGTGTTGGTCAGGATGATACCGGTTGCACTGCCGCCGCTGGATGAAATTGAGCGGA
The DNA here is from genome assembly GCF_016717045.1 of Candidatus Villigracilis proximus. Taxonomy (NCBI): domain Bacteria; kingdom Bacillati; phylum Chloroflexota; class Anaerolineae; order Anaerolineales; family Candidatus Villigracilaceae; genus Candidatus Villigracilis; species Candidatus Villigracilis proximus. The sequence continues at coordinate 114,483 of NZ_JADJUO010000004.1, forward strand.
AGGTCAGGTTACTTGCGCCAATGGTGGTATTAACAACATTCACGGCGGTTGCATTTGTCGTTGTCACCGTGCTGGTTGTATTCGTTGCGCTTATTGTGCCGCCGCCAGCAGCATTGAAGGCTGTGTTTGCCCCAGTTGAAAGGGTTAATGCTCCGGTAAAGTTGATCGTCGCGCCGGTATTACTGGTGAGGGATATGCCACTGCCATCGCCATCATTACCATCAGTAATTGCACCGGAGAATGCATGTGTACTGGTGGCTGTCACGTTTTGAATTTGGATGAGAGTACCTATGTCATCGGTGATCGTACCTGGATAGGTGACCGTAACATTTGCGTTGGCATTGTTTCCGCCATTGATGGAGAAATCAGCTCCAGTGGCATTGGTAATTGAGCTTCCTGAAGGTGCAGTGAATGTTCCGCCTACTCTTGTTAATGAAACGCCGGTAGTGGCGCTATTTGAACTTGACATGGTATTAAGGACAAGGGTAATGTTAGCGTCTGTAATATCTGCCGCTGCTCCGGCGCTTGCTGCTAGCGTGGGGGCAGCGGTATTAACAGTGACTCTTGTTCCTGAAGTTCCTGTGTAGTTCGGGCTTGTGCCGTTAACAAACAATGCGGCTCCACTATTTGCGTAGATGTCGAGGTCAGTAAAACTGATATCGCCTCTAATATTGCTTAATGTTAACCCCGCTGCTCCTACGCTATTACCTGATTGCCCAATCGCTGTTGTACCGCCTGAGACGACATCAAAGGCGGCCGTGCCGGGTATGGCATCAAAGAGGATGCTCGCGCCTGTGCCGACAATGTTAATGCCGGATCCACCCGTGTTGCCTGATACCACGTTATCGTCAAAAGTTGTGACTGTGATGCTGCCAGCCGTGCGTTGAATATCGATTCCATTTCCGTTTGAGGTAATCGTATTGTCGTGAAGACTTATGGTCAGTGCGCTGCTGCCTCCACCGTTAATATCAATACCTTCAGCGGTTGTGGCATTTATTACATTGTTGGCCAGTTCAAAACTGCCGCCAAATGTGCTGTTCGTGGTGACATCAATAGCGTTGCCAGTGCCTGAGATGTCTAATCCTCTAATTTCAACACCTGTAAAACTTGCGCCGATGGAAACTGTGCTAAGTGAGACACCATCGCCTGCGCCATTGCCGATGATCGGCAATGTGCCTGCTGTGCGCAAAGTAGTAGGATTTGATTCGCTATTAATGCTAACGGGCACAGTTAAAGCAACGCCTTCGCCCAATAGGCGCTGCCCATCTTTGAGGATGATGCCTGTGTTCTGTCCGCTATTTGTACCGTTGCCCTGAAAAATATAAATCGTGTCGCTGGCAGATGAGGCGGTTTGTGCTTCAAGCAAGGTATCAAATGGATCAGACGGAACGGCCCAGACCGCCTGCTGCTGCATCATTCTTGACATACCAAACCCGACCAAGGACATTAATCGTAACGGTGGCTGTGTCTGTTAGCCCTGCTGAGTCTGTCAGGGTATAGGTAAAGCTGTCGATACCAGTGAAATTGGCACTCGGTAGATACGTAAAGGTACCGGTATTGTTATCTAGCGTAAGTGTGCCGTTGGCAGGGTTACTATGAGATGTGATGTGTGTATGCGTAACGTCGAATGTGTCAACCAGAAACTCAACGTCGTTTGTAAATAGACTTCCAGCCACATGTACGGTCGGACTGGCGGGGACAACACTACTGACGTCTAGCAGTGTATTGCCAACCGTGTCGTAACTGTCGTTGATCGCCAAAGGAGAGACATTTACTGTGCCGGCCACCAGTGTGGTATTGGCATCAATAATATCGTTGAAGGTGACCCCTGTGGCATCTGTGCCGCTATTCGAGATGACCGTGGTGTATCGGATGGTCTCACCAGGGTCGGCTTTTCCATCACCGTCGCCACCGATAAATGTATCAGCTTTTGTAGCCGTGATCGTTGGCAGCAGATTGGGCATTACATCTGCCGCTGCACGGGCGACCGTCACTGCTCCAATGGTTAAGAAGGTGCTCAAGATGACTGCGAAAAAGAAAGTGATAACCCGCGAAACACGTGCTTTGATAAATACAGGAATGTTTAAAGTAAATTCTTGAATAAGAAAATTTAAGTATGACATGAAATCTCCTTCCTGGGCACTGTTTAAAAAATAAAAATTAAGCTAACCACCTGTTTGCGTATGTCCTGCCTTTTTAAGACTGTCAGACCGCTAGATTTTAAGTAAAGTATATGTTCGTAGCGGGTAAATTCCTTGTAAGGTAATTCAAAAATAAAAGGTTAGGTATGGCATCGTATTATTGTGCGGCGTATCACCTTTTGCCGGATTTATATTTACCAGATTTGCAGGTGAAGCATAGATTGTTGCGTTTGCAGATTGAGCTAGCCCGCGATTGGAAATTGGAGCGTTCAGCTCGCCAAGATCCAAACCATGATTTCGAATAGTATGTGAGTGTATAGGGATTTTAGATTTTAAGAAAATTACGGCATGTAAACATATAAACCTCCAAAGACAGGCGGTAATCTTGAGCAGAGTATGTTTTTTAAAAAGTAAAATACCAAATCGATTATTTTATTTCGTTTAGTGAGCTATTCAAACATTTACGATCTGCCGTAATGATATTTAACGATTTTCACCCATATTATCATGTTTTTTATCAACACACTGCTTCTTTATGTATTTTAATCAGATCAATTCAGCAGGTAAAGACATAGGTCGCGCTGGAGTTGAGGGCTTTGATGTAGGTTTGTTGTATAGGGTTATGTGAGTGGATAAAAAAAGTTCCCAGTGATTTTATAAAATCACTGGGAACTTTTGCTTCTACTTATTTAAGACCTTATTGATTATGGCAGATTAAATGTCCTCACCAAAAAGATCGCCATCTGCGCGCGGGTGACTGGAGTCATCGGGGCAGTAGTTGCCGCGCCGCAGCCACTGGTGATGCCATCGGTGACCAATTGCTTGATGAACGGAGCTGCCCAATAATTGACTGCCACATCGTTGAAGCCGGTGCTGCCACCCACCGCGGGCGGAGCATAACTGGAGCCGTTTTTGGCTTTCAAAAGGAAGATTGCCATTTGCGCGCGGGTAACTGTGCTGTCGGGACAGTAGATTCCAGCGCCGCATCCGCTGGTGATGCCTTCGGCGGCCAGTTGCTTGATCCACGCGGCGGCCCAGTAATCCGCAGCGACATCGCTGAAGCCGGTGTTGCCATTCACGGCAGGCGGCGTATAACTCGAACCGTGAATCCCCTTTCAATAAGAAGATCGCCATCTGCGCGCGGGTGACAGTGCTATCGGGGCGGTATTGCAGGACTGAGCACACAACCGCCGGTGATGCTCGCTGTATATAAACGCTCAATGTAACTATTTGCCCAATAACTATATGGAACATCGGTAAAGATCGGTGTCTTGCTGATCGTATAGAACTCACCTGTTGTCAAGCCGACAGCGAGTGGATTAAGACTTAGGTCTGTGATGCCGTCGTTATCCAATACGTCCAGACGGAGGGTGCCGCTGCCAACGCCGGTGTTGACTGTAACAGTGTAGACACTGCCTGAGCCGCTGATTCCGCTAACGGCGGCGGAAGATACGCCGGTTGTTGTCAGAGTGAAATCGCCCGGGTCTACTCCGATCACAGATTCCGAGAAGGTGACGGTGAAATCCACACTGGATGCAGAGGTTGGGGTAGCCGAGGCGCGCGTGATGGAGGTGGCTGTGGGCGCAATGGTGTCCATCAGATAGACATACCCCGCGCCGGAACCCGCTGCGGAATTATCCGCCTGATTCCCGTTCATACCGGTGGCATTGCTGTCTTCCAAATGTGCTCCCACCACAAGGGTGTCTCCGGAGATGGCGACCAACCAGCCAAAATTATCACTTGACCCAGTATTGGAGGCTTTTAGGTATGCCTGCTGACTCCAGGTCGTCCCGCTGCGGGTGAAGACATAGGCCGCGCCTGATTCGGTTGCGGAATTATCTGCCTGATTTCCGTTCACGCCAGTGGCATTGCTGTCTTCGTAATAAGCGCTCACTATCAGGGTGTCCCCAGAGATGGCAACGGAGTTGCCAAGCAAATCCCCTGCCTCGGCATTGGAGGCTTTGAGGTATGCCTGCTGACTCCAGGTCGTCCCGTTGCGGGTGAAGACATAGGCCGCGCCGGAAGCGTTTGCGGAATTATCTGTTTCATTCCCATTCACGCCAGTGGCATTGCTGTCTTCAAACGTGATCCTACCACGAGGGTGTCTCCGGAGATGGCGACGGAGTAGCCAAACCAGTCATTAGGATCGGTATTGGAAGCTTTGAGGTAGGCCTGCTGGCTCCAGGTTGTTCCGTTGCGGGTGAAGACATAGGCCGCGCCGGAGTAGGATGCGGAATTATCCGCCTGATTGCCGTTCACGCCAGTGGCATTACTACTTTCATTCAAAGCTCCTACCACGAGGGTGTCTCCAGAGATAGCAACGGAGTTGCCAAAATCATCAATTGCCTCGGTATTGGAGGCTTTGAGGTATGCCTGCTGACTCCAGTTCGTTCCGTTGCGGGTGAAGACATAGGCCGCGCCAGAGTCGGTTGCGGAATTATCCAATTGATTTCCGTTTACGCCAATGACATTACTATCTTCCTTAAAAACTCCCACCACGAGGGTGTCTCCAGAAATGGCGGCTGAGTATCCAAACCAGTCATTGGGATCGGTATTGGAAGCTTTGAGGTATGCCTGCTGACTCCAAGTCGTTCCGTTGCGGGTGAAGACATAGGCCGCGCCTGATTCGGATGCGGAATTGTCTGCCTGATTTCCGTTTATGCCAGTAGCATTACTGTCTTCAAAAAACGCTCCCACCACGAGGGTATCTCCAGAGATGGCGACTGAAGCGCCAAACCAGTCATTAGGATTGGTGTTGGAGGCTTTGAGGTATGCCTGCTGGCTCCAGGTCGTTCCATTGCGGGTGAAGACATAGGCCGCGCCGGAGTCTGTTGCGGAATTATTCGCCTGATTTCCATTCACGCCAGTGGCATTACTGTCTTCAAAAATTGCCCCCACCACGAGGGTATCCCCAGAGAGGGCCATAGAGATGCCGAACGAATCATTCGCCTCTGTATTGGAGGCTTTGATGTAGGTTTGTTGAGTCGGGGGAAGCAAGGCTTCGATCTGTGACCAGTCGGCGGCGGTAAGCCCTGTGGGAAGATTGGCAGGGAGTGCTGCATGAGCAGGGCTGAAAGCCGCTGCACTGCCGAGCAGGGAAATCAACAAGGCAAAGAGTGTCAAAAGATTGAATATGGATTTGGGTTTTCATTATTATCTCTCCCTAAATATTTCGAATGGTATTCATTTATTATAAAGTATCTTTTTCGTTGTATAGGTGGATAATAAAAGACCCGGTGATTTCCATGAAAACCACCGGGTCTTATTACTTCTCACTTACTTTACGCTGTTTCCATATACTTCTTGATCTCGTAATCGGTAACACTCAAGCGGAACTCGTCCCACTCTTCCCACTTGGCGCGCATGTAGGCTTCAAACAGGGTTGTGCCGAGTGCAGATTTCAACACTTCGTTCTTTTCCAACTCGGTCAACGATTCAGCCAATGAGCCGGGAAGTTCGGTCACACCCAGCTTGGTGCGCTCTGCCTTGTCGAGGTGATAGAGATTGATGTTGTTCAACGGCTTGGGGGCTTTGAGGTTGCGGTCAATGCCATCGAGGGCGGCGGCCAACATCACTGTGAACGCCAAATATGGATTCGAAGAAGGATCAGGGAAACGCAATTCAGCGCGGACAGCCTTGTCGCGGCCTTCGGTGTAACGTGGAATGCGGATCAAAGCCGAACGGTTCTGCTGTGCCCAGCCAATATATACAGGGGCTTCATAACCGGGAACCAAACGTTTGTAAGAATTCACAGTCGGAGCAACCACACCCGCCAGTGCGCGGGCATGTTCCAATTGACCCGCGATGAATGAATAAGCCAAAGGTGAAAGGTGAGCGGAGTCTGTCTTATCGAAGAACAGATTGTTGCCGGTCTTGATATCGAAGAGGGATTGATGGCAGTGCATACCAGAGCCATTAATGCCATACACAGGCTTGGGCATGAAAGATGCGGTCAGTCCGTGCTGGGCTGCGATCGCCTTCACAGTGTATTTCAAAGTCAGCACATTATCGGCAGCTTTGAGTGCATCGGCAAAACGGAAGTCAATTTCGTGCTGGCCCAATGCAACTTCATGATGACCCACTTCCACATCGAGTCCCATCGCGTCGAGCGCTTCCATCAATGCGGTGCGTACAACCACAGCTTCATCGAAGGAAGAGAAATCAAAATAACCGCCGGTATCATGCGGCACAGGGTGAACGCCATTTCCATCAGAAGCCTTTGAAGAGGAAGAACTCAGGCTCAGGCCCGATGTTGAGCATCCAGCCGCGATCAGCGATCTTCTTAAGAATGCGCTTCAATGCACCGCGCGGGTCGCCCTCGAACGGTTCGCCATCGGGTGTGTAAATATCGCAGAACACGCGCGCGCGTTTTGAGTCGTCAGATGACCAGGGTAAAACAGCATAGGTATCCGGGTCGATCTTCAAACGCATATCACTTTCCTGAATACGCGCGAAACCTTCCACTGAGGAGCCATCGAACCATGCGCCGTCTTTTGCCACATCTTCGAGATGACGTATCGGCATATCAAGGCTTTTCACCGCGCCCATTACATCTGTGAATTGCAGCGAGATGAACTTGACCTTATCTTCCTTTACTTTTTTGACTAAATCTTTTCCGTCCATTTTTAATTTCTCCTTTTTATTTTTTGGAGTCCGGCAGCTCGCTGCTGGTTTTTCTCCAATTTTTCAGATGATTACTGACGACCCTCGGATATTTTCTGTTTACGATGCGCCTTCAACAACCTCCTTCGCTTCATACTTAACTTTTGGCCTGGTGCTGTTTATGAAAATTACCGACCCGATAATGATTGCAGTCGCGATCCACATACGCGGCTCCAGCGTTTCATTCCCAAACCAAACCCCAAGCAAGACAGCAACAACCGGGTTAACATAGGCATAAGTTGAGACCAGCGAGATGGGCGCATTCTGCAACAACCAACCATAGGAAACAAACCCGACCAGTGAACCTACAAAAATAAGATACGATAATCCATACAACGAGCGCGCTGAAACGGCGCTGATCTCCCATCCATTCAATTCGCCAGTGACAAACGAAATGATAAACAAACTAATACTTCCCGTCAACATTTGCGCGCCTGTATTCATCAATGATGATTTGGGCAGGTCTGCTGATTTACTATAAATGGAGCCGGTTGCCCAAAATAAACAGGCAGCGAGCAAAGCTGCCACACCGAGAGGATTCAGCTTTGTACCTCCCCCGGAAAATTCAGCAGGGCCGACAAGAATAAAGATGCCTACGAAGCCGATCAACAGGCCAACGATACCCTGCCAGTTTGGCTTCACGCCGTTTGGGCGGATCGCTTCTCCAATTACCAGAAACATGGGCACGGATGCAATGATCAACGCGGCGATTCCAGAGGGGATGAATTGTTCCGCCCAGGCTACCAGTCCGTTGCCGCCCAGCAATAAAAGCGAACCGATAATCGCGGTGGATATCCACTGTTTGCCTGTTGGCATGGATTGTCCCGCAGCGCGCTGCCAGATGATAAGAATCAAACCTGAGATGAGAAACCGAATTCCTCCGTGAAAAAATGGAGGGATGGTTTCAATCGCGATCTTGATTCCCAGATAGGTTGAACCCCAAACGATATAGAGTGCCAGTAAAGCCAGCCAGATTTTTGATCTCATTTTTTTCCTTGATAGATTCGCCCTAAGCGGAGCCAAAGGGTGAAGTTAATGATCTTGATTTTTTGTTCTATGCAGTTTGCATAAATTCATGCGCCAGCAATGCTTTTTTTCTTGCATTGCCATAACGATAATTTCCAAATTCGCCGCTTTTGCGTATCACACGATGACATGGAACCAAAACAGCAATCGGGTTATGTCCCACGGCGGTGCCAACTGCGCGAACCGCGCTTCGGCTGCCGATCTGCGCTGCGATATGCTCATAGGTGGTCAATGAGCCGACTGGAATATTTAACAATGCCTCCCAAACTTTAATTTGAAAATTTGTGCCACGCAGATGAAGCTTGAGGGGCTGATCCGCTTGATCGAAAGCCGAATCAGGTTTCGGATTATGAAAGATGCGGGCGATCAATGGGGCGGTGGTGTGGTAATCCTCGACCATCTTTGCCTGCTTCCAATCCGCGGCCAGGCTGTCAATTGCGCCGCCTTCGCTGTCGCTGGTTTGGATAAATCCCAGGTGACAGATGCCGCGTTCGGTGGCGGCGATCAGGCATTTTCCAAATGGAGTGGGATGTAGGCCGTAATGAATGGTGAGTCCTGCGCCGCGTGATTTGTATTCACCGGGTGTCACTGCTTCTGTGTTGACGAAAAGATCATGCAAGCGCCCCAAACTGGAAAGACCAACTTGATGCGTGGTGTCGAGCAGGTTTTCAGAGCGGGCAAGTAATTCCTTGGCGTGTTCTTTTGTAAGGAATTGCATGAAGCGTTTCGGGCTGATGCCTGCCCAGAGGGTAAATAAACGCTGAAAATGATATTCGCTTAATCCAACGGCAGATGCGATCTCATCGAGTTCGGGCTGGCGCTGCACATTGGCTTCAATGTATTGAATGGCCTGTTCGATCAATTGATAATGTTGTGAAAGTTCGAGGCTGGGGTTATTTTCCATGGTTGATCTCCTTTTTGATGATGGAGATTGTATTTGACAGCCGTCTTGCGGGCGACCCGTTTCTTGCGCAATTGTTCTGGAGATGATACAAAAAAACAGATATGCACGGGCATACCTGTTTCAATACACGCGGGTATTAAAAAGAAACGCCCTTCCAAAAGCAACAGGCGGATCATGCCTGTATCACTGCGTTCATTTTATCCCATGCATCACTGTATGGCTTTCAATGATGAGCATTTTTAATTTCCATGCTCAAAACGCTTGCTTTGGAAGGGAGAAGGAAGTTTGTGATTAACTTCAGAGGCATCCGCTGATCTATCCGATTTTCTCGCTTTCGCGATTAGCGTCCCGTTCGCACGGGAGAACCTCCACCTCGTGATCTTGCTGATATTTGCGTATCAGAACTTGCAAGACCCAGCCGCTTGTATCTCCGTATTTTATTTTGGGTACAACGAAAGGTATTGTATATGTACCCTGTGAACTCGTCAAGGAAGGTTTTAAGTTGTGTATAAGTATCAACAAAAAAACCCCGCTTATGCCGTGTACCACCAGGTTTTGAACCTGCAAAAGCAGGTGGGTCCCTACCGAGAAACGCCGCCTTGGCTCAGGCCTATCGCGTTATTTCTGTTAAGTTAAGGACCCTTTTAATATGTATTGGCTCAAAACGTGAAGGCGATATCACGAACACAGAAGGGCTGTGATTCTTATACCATACTCAGCGGTGCAAGGGTAGATAAAAATTAATTCTCCCGTATGACAGGGTTTACAAAACTGATTGCTTTTATAAATCATTTGTGCTACGCTTAATTTCTCATAACCAAACTTTATTTCAACGGAGGATTACATGGCGACAGTTCCAGGTATTGATGTTTCCTATTGGGATGCAGGCATAGACTGGCCCAAGGTGCGCGCAACAGGGCAGCGTTTTATGGTGGCCAAAGCCACCGAAGGCATCACCTATAAAGACCCCACATTTGACGATAACTGGTTTGGCGCGAAATCAGCCGGACTCCTGCGCGGTGCGTATCATTTTTTCCGCTGTAATGTGGATGCCAGAAAACAAGCCGATTATTTTATTGATTATGTAAAAACAGTGAAAGACAATGGCGAACTTCCGCCTGTGCTTGATCTTGAAACGCATGACGGAATGAGGAAGGAGAAGATCGTGCCTGCGGTTAAGATCTGGCTTGACCGGGTTGAATCTGCGTTTGGAAAAAAGCCGATCATTTATTCGGGTCAATACTTTTTACAGGATTATCTTGTCGTAGCTGGCGGCGGACCTCCCGCCTGGGCCAAGGATTATCCGCTCTGGCTGGCGCAATATCCCAATCAATATCAGGATGGCATGAAACCCTATCTGCCGCGCGGCTGGTTCAATTGGATCATCTGGCAATACAGCGATAAGGGCAAGGTCAACGGCATCAATGCCTCTGCGGATATGAATATTTTCAACGGCACACTGGAAGAATTATATAAATTTGCAGGCGCAAGCATTCCCGATCAAAAGCCGAAGATCCACACCATTACAAAAGGTGACAGCTTCGAATCCATTGCGAATGCCTACGGTGTTACAGTGCGTGAATTGGTGATGGCTAATCCCCAATTACTCGTCACCGGCGACAAATTGACCGTGCCTGTTGCAGTTGCCATCCCTCAGGAAAGCGCATCAACCTCCACGCCGGTAGCTGGGCCGGGCGATTCTGACACATCCTCCACCCCCAAGCGGACTTATACCGTGAAAGCAGGCGATACACTTTCAGTCATCGCCGTGAAACACAGTGTTACTGTTGCCGCGATCGCTTCTGCGAATGATATTAAGAATATCAATAGTATCAAGGTGGGGCAGGTGTTGGTAATTCCGTAGTGCGAACGTAAAACGTAAAACGTAAAAAATACTCTGTGCCAGAAGCGCAGAGTATTTTTATATGTCTACATATTCTAGCCACCTGACTCTTTGTTTTTTTGGACGTTTGCGAAGCGATCTGCGTCTTGTTTTAAAACTGTCGGGTAGCTAGGTCGATTATAGGTATGGTTTTATAGGATATGGGTGGATGTCTATTCTCTATCAATCCCGAAGGGATGAAATGATTGTAGCAAAAAAGCATATTGAAAACCAAACCCCGAAGGGGTGTCATGGATTTTTTCGATCTCTGACACCCCTTCGGGGTTGAATGCCGCGTTATCTATTTCCTATAATCATTTGACCCTTTCAGGGTCATAAGATTGGGTTATGAAATATGGTGACTTTACATGGTCGATCACCAGCCGCCCGACACTTTGTTTTTGGGACGTTCGTGAAGCGGTCTGTGTCCTATTTTAAAACTGTCGGGTGGCTGGTACATATTTACCTGTCTACTTATTTACCTGATTTATGGATACACTCTCTTGATCGTGCGTGGGAAGGCAATCGCCTCGCGGATGTGCTCAATGCCGCAGATCCAGGAGGTGACACGTTCCGTGCCCATGCCGAAGCCTGAGTGGGGGACTGAACCATACTTACGAAGTTCCAGATACCATTTGAAGGCATCCTCGGGCAGTTTCTCTTTGCGGATGCGCGCCAGCAATGCATCGTGGTCGCTCATGCGTTCAGAGCCGCCGCAGATCTCGCCGTAGCCTTCGGGCGCGAGCAGATCGACTGACTTGCAGACTTCAGGGCGTCCCGGCCACGGTTCCATGTAAAAGGCTTTGACCGCGCTCGGATAGCCGTAGACAAAGACCGGTGTTTCAAATTGGTTGGTGATGGCGGTTTCGTGCGGAGCGCCAAAGTCCATGCCCCATTCGAAATCGAGCAGGGCTTTCTTTTCGGGGTCGGTTTCTTTCTCGCGTAATTCCACAATCATCTTGGCCGCGTCGTCGTAGGAGATACGTGGGAAGGGACCGACGATCTTCTCCAACTTGGAGATGTCACGCCCGAGGGATTTCAACTCAGGCATCCGGTCACGCATGACGCGCTGCACGATATGAGTCAACATCTGCTCTTCGATTTCCATCAGCCCATCGAGGTCACAAAAAGCGATCTCAGGTTCAAGCATCCAGAATTCAGTTAAGTGGCGGCGCGTTTTTGATTTCTCAGCGCGGAAGGTGGGACCGAAACAGTAGACTTTTCCAAACGCGAAAATATTGGCTTCGTTATAAAGCTGACCGGTTTGCGCGAGGTAGGCTTTGCCTTCGTCGAAGTATTCGGTTTCAAAGAGGGTGGTGGTGCCTTCGGCAGCGGCGGGCGTGAGGATGGGCGTGCTCATTTCGGTGAAGCCGTTGGTATCGAGCCATTCGCGGGTGGCCGCCATGACCGTGGCGCGGATGCGCAGAACCGCCCACTGACTCTGCATACGAATCCACAGGTGACGGTTATCGAGCGCGAAGTCTACGCCGTGGTCTTTGAGCGACATCGGGTAATCGAGGTCAGCGGACTGAACCACCTGTAATTCCTTGATGCCCAGTTCGTATCCGCCGGGATGCCGGGCGCGCGTTTGTCTTCACGTACCACGCCTGTAATAATGACCGAGGATTCCTGCGGCAGATGGGAGATCTGCTCAAAGAGCTCGGGAGTCAGGTCACCTTTGAAGGCGACACACTGGATAAAGGCTGTCCCATCGCGCACGAGCAAAAACGATAACTTGCCCTTGTCGGTGCGGTTGTAGACCCAGCCCTTGATGGTCACTTCTTTTTCGACGTAATTTGAAATTTTTGAAACGCTGATGTATTCAGCCATGTGATGATTCCTTTTGTTAGTTGATTTGGTCAATTACGGTGTAGCCAGTTTCCGGGCAAAGTAGGATATTTTTGCGGCGGTTGGCCCTTTCTGACCTAGGTACGGTATGTGTTCTAGCTCTCTCCAGGTTTATCAATATTGTTTCGCTTTTTCGACGGGTTTTCCACGGAAACCAAGCCTTCTAGTCCGTTTCATGGGATTGGAAGGCTGGCGCGGAGCCAAGTGGGAAAACGTGATCAGGTGCCCGCCACCAAATGTCCGTTTGACTGTTCAATAATCCAAAATATATTTTCGTTAGTTCTGGCTAAATCGCCCTCCCTACACCCCAATCAGGAGAGGGTAATTTTGGGCACTCATAATTTGAGGTAAATATCATACTTTGAGTCTCTTCTCGGTTCTCAAGGTATGTTTTTTTAGTAAGTTGCTAAGTCAGGGAAGATTCTCAATTACCTCTGGTCGAGAGATTTTTCCTTCGCTAAGCGCAGGAAAAAGTAATTTTACCTACCAGTGCAAATCTGCTCGATAGAATTCAGCAGTTTTTCTGAAATTTTTTTTTCTTGTTCCCTCTTTCGCGGGCCCTCCTCGCCAAGCCCAGGCTGAAGCCTGGTTGTGCCGCGAAAATCTGTACACCTGAGTAAAATCCGCCTGTTTTGCCAAACAAAATTAGTGTTCAAAACGGGCCCCCCACCTACCTCCCGGTTGGTTCTACTCCCCGCGCCCTCCCATCGTTTATCCAATATAAGGGGGTTTCCATAATGGCATCAAACCGCCTTGTCCATCGTCACTTTGAATAAGATTTCAAAGCGTTCGCGTTTCTTTCTTCTCCCCCCCCCCCCCCCCGCGGGCGGCGTCCCCCCCCGCCCCGCTCCTCCGCTTCAGTATCTAGATTGTCGTTTGAGTTGGCATTAAACCAGCTTCTTCCAATTAGAAATGATTGCGGTCGCGTTTTCTTTGGGCGAAATAATCTGTTGATCAACTGCGGCCGGCGGGGCGGCCGCGGGGTTTTACATACACGCCGCCCGCCGCACTTCGGGTTCCACGCTTCTCTTTGTCCAACGTTCGTAAACGCGCACCGCAGTTATACGGCGGTTTTCAGCTGTAAGTCGAAAACTCCATTTTCAATTAGGACGCGGCGCCAATACTGCCTTGTAAAATTATTCAATTCATCAAAATATGTTCAGCTTTGAAGCCTTCTATCAAAGCCGGTTCTGGGCTTAAAAATAAGCGTCACTTAATGGCGGTGTTTCTTTCTGTCTGGTGATCTTTTTTCTTTTGGAGGTCGCGCCGTCGGTCTTCGTCCTGGCGGGGTGGCTCTCTTTGAGCAGTCGCGCTGTCATTCAAAACATTGCTTCGTCGTTTATTCCTTCTCAACTTGTTTGTATCAGCACGAAATTTTTACGCTTGGGCTTCGCTGCGAATAATGTGCATCCAAAACTCTTGAAAATCTGTGGTATGGCAAAGTCTATTTTCGGGGTTTGCGCGCGAGTCTAGCGTAAGCAGGTCTTTTGGTACTTCTTCCTGACCAAACAGCGGGCTGCAGTGATGTGAAATCTTCAAGTTTTGTTAGGGTGGAAATGATAAAAGAAATTGTTTCTTCGTTTTTGGTGGGCCTCATGGGTTTTTCGCGTTGTTAATTTTGCGGTTTCTTTTTTCTCTTCGCCTTGACCAACAACTCCTTCGCCACATTCGGGTCGCCTTGCCTTTGGTGGCGCGGGCGACTTGTCCCATCAACCATTGGACGATGGTCTCTTTGCCGGCGAGGAATTGTTCCACTTCTTTGGGGTTATCGCTCAGGATTTTTTCGATGGCTTCCTGAATAAAGCCCGTATCTGAAACCTGTGCGAGATTTTTCTTTGACGATCTGCGCGGGGTCGCCGCCGTTCTTTAACATTTCGTTGAGCACGACCTTGCCGGAATTTCCGCTGATGGTTTTATCTGTGACCATGTCAATCAGCTGTGCAAATTGTTCGGCGGATAAATTGATATCTTCTAAAGCAAACCCCGAGTCATTCATGTAACGCATGAACTCGCCTGCCATCCATGAGTGAATTGTCTTTGCGGGACTCTTTGATTTTGCGACAATGCTCTCGAAGTAGTTGGCGAGAGTCTGCTCGGAGGTAAGCAGCTGCGCTTCGGACGGAGTCAGTTTGAAGTCTGAAATGAAGCGGCGTTTTTTATCGTCAGGCAATTCGGGCAGTTGATTTCGCACCGAGTCGATCCATGCGCGGTCAAGTTGAAGGGGGGGCAGGTCGGGGTCGGGGAAGTAGCGATAGTCGTGCGCATCTTCCTTGCCGCGCTGTGAAACGGTCACGCCGCGCGCTTCGTCCCAGCCCAGAGTTTCCTGCACCACTTCGCCGCCCGCTTCATAGACTTTAATTTGACGTTCGATCTCATACGCGGATGCGCGAGTCAGCGCGCGGAAACTGTTGAGATTTTTGATCTCGGTTCTTGTTCTTAACTCAGAGCTGCCACTCGGTCTGACGGAGATATTAGCCTCGAAGCGCAGGATACCCTTTTCCATATCGCCAGCGTTGACGCCGAGATAGCGCAGGATGGCGCGAATCTTTGTCGCGTACGAAAGCGCCGCTTCCACGGTACGCATGTCTGGCTCGGAGACGATTTCTAATAATGGCACGCCTGCGCGGTTGAAATCTACGAGTGCGTAATTTTTTTCGTGTGCTAACTTGGCGGTGTCCTCTTCAATATGTACACGGCGGACAACAACACGCATCGGAGTATCCGTGTCATCTAAAATATCAAGATGACCTTTGGATGCGATGGGTAAATCATATTGTGAAATTTGATAACCCTTGGGCAGGTCGGGGTAAAAATAATTTTTGCGCGCAAAGGTATTAAATTCATTGATCGAACAATTTAAAGCCAGACCCACCAGCGTGGCTTGTTCAATTGCTTTTTTGTTGAGGACAGGCATGGCGCCGGGCAGTCCTGTGCAAACAGGACAAATAAATGTGTTTGGTTCTGGCGCGTTGGAATAATCCGCTGAGCAGGAGCAGAACATTTTTGAGTTAGTCTGCAACTCAGCGTGGATTTCAAGTCCGATTACTGGTTCGTATTTTTGTGTCATAGTTTGGTAGTCTCGTGGTTGATTTTATTAGAATGCCTGCACTATAATATTTCAAACTTATCCAAAGGAGCAAACTCTAATATGAATGCTGATGCCTTTCGTCATTTTTACAACTATCACTTCGCCGAAAACCGCAAGACATGGGAACATGTTGCTTCACTGTCCTTCGAACAGTTCCTGCAAGCCGTGGGTTATTCCCACGGGTCCGTTCGGGATCAGATCGTTCACCTTCTCGACGCGGAAGATATGTGGTTCAGTGAACTGCGTGGTACCAACGCTTTAGAACCGCTTCCTTCCACCACCGAAGTTGATGACCGAGATGTCATTCGCGCACACTGGGACAAGTTGGAGCAAAATATTCGCGCGTACCTTGCCGAGTTAAAGGATGATATGTTGTTTACCAAGCCGATCAAGGAGCCGGAAGAAGATCAAGTCCTCTTTGCCTGGCAGGTACTTCTCCACGTGGCGAATCACGCCACCGATCATCGCGCTCAACTTCTCAGGGTCTTATATGATCTGGGCGTCGATACGAAATCTCAAGATTATATTTTCTATGTATATGAAAACCCGTAAATATCTTCTCATGTGTAAGACTAAGTTGTGAGGCGGCTTACACAATCATAAGTTTGGAAGTTGCTTGTGCCAATCTGTCACTTGTTGATAGGCGTGACCGACTTGAAATAATGTTTGTTCATCCAAGTGCTTGCCAATCAATTGCATTCCGACGGGCATGTTATTTGAGAAACCGGCGGGGAGTGCTAGGGCAGGGACGCCGGCTGGATTTGTGGCGACAACATAAATATCAGAGAGATACATTTCGAGTGGATCGTTTGTTTTTTCGCCAAGTTTGAAGGCGGTGGTGGGGCAGGTGGGGGCGAGGAGAATGTCAACGGAGGCGAGAGCAGTTTCAAAGTCACGACGAAGAAGCGTGCGTACTTTTTGGGCTTTGAGATAGTACGCGTCATAATATCCTGCGGATAGCGCATACGCCCCAAGCATGATCCTGCGCTTGACTTCATCGCCAAAACCCTCGTGACGAGTCTGCAAGTAGATGTCGATCACATCTTTTGCGTTTTCTGAAACAGAGAGGCCGAAGCGTGTGCCGTCGATGCGCGCAAGATTTGAACTGGCTTCGGCGAAAAGCAAAAAGATAATAAACAGGCAGCGCGTATTGGGTGTTGGGCAATGAGACTTCTTGAATCTTCATGCCAAGTTTTTCATAAGTGCGGATGGCTTCCTGAATCGAGCTTTCCACGCCGGCTTCCATGCCTGATACAAAATATTCTTTTGGGATGCCAATGGTCATGCCTTTGACAGATTTTTCGATGCTTTGATGATATTGCGGAACAGGCGCGTTGAAGGTCGTGCTGTCGCGTTCGTCGTGACCGGCGATGGCTTCAAGCACGGTGGCGCAATCATAAACGTCGCGAGTCATCGGGCCGATGCAATCGAATGAAGAAACAAGCGAGATGAGTCCATAACGGGAAACGCGGCCATAGGTGGGCTTGATGCCGGTGACGTTACAAAAGCCGGCAGGCATGCGCACTGATCCGCCTGTGTCTTCGCCGATGGAAAAGTTGCACAGCCCCGCAGACATCGATGCCGCTGCCCCGCCGCTTGATCCGCCGGGGACGCGTTCGAGATCCCACGGGTTGTGCGTTTTGAAGAGCGCGGAATTTTCGCAGGAGGAGCCCATGCCGAATTCGTCCATGTTGGTTTTGCCGATCAACACTGCGCCTGAATCCGCGAGTTTGTTGGTGACGGTGGCATCGTATTGCGGTACGTAATCTTCGAGAATTTTCGATGAGCATGTAGTGCGGACTCCACGTGTGGAGATGCAGTCTTTCATCGCGAAGGGAATGCCTGTCAGCGGGGTGACGTTTTCGCCTTTGGCGATGCGTTCATCGGCTTGTTTGGCTTGTTCGAGCGCAAGGTCATCGGTGATGGTGACATAGGATTGAATCTTTGAATCCACTTCATGGGCGCGTTGAAGCGTGGACTGAGTCAATTCGACGCTGGAGATTTTTTTTGTAGCGAGCATTTCAGATGCTTCGCGAATGGTGAAGTTTGTTAGTTGCATAAAAACCTTTAACCACGAAGGGTCACAAAGGTTCACGAAGGAAAAGCTTTTAAACCTTTGTGAACCTTTGTCTCCTTTGTGGTGAAAATTTATTCGTCACCTAAAACAGTCGGCACTTTGACATATCCGCGTTCGGAATTTGGAGCGTTCTTCAGAAATTCTTCGCGGCTCATGGAGGGCTTGGCTACATCTTCGCGCAGGACATTCGTATTGTTGGTGATGTCTGATGCAGGCGGGACATTTTCCGTGTCCACTTCGTTGAGCATGTTGAAGTAATCAATGATCGAAGAGAACTGCGGACTGAACTTCTGCGCTTCCTCTTCCGAGATTCCAAGCCGCACGAGGTTTGCAACGTGCTTGACCATTTCGGTATCTATTTTGTTTGTCATAAAACCTCTTTTGTTTGAGGTGCACTAAGGTGCTGATGCGCATGATGATCTGAGGGATCTAAAACCTCTAAAACCCAGACATCACAAACTTCACAAACTTCGGAAACCTCAAACAAACTACTCAAACTTAATATGCAACTCTTTCAACTGCTTCGGCTCCACTTCGGAGGGCGCATCCGCCATTACATCGCGGCCGGCTTGATTCTTGGGGAATGCAATCACTTCGCGGATGTTTGGTTCGTCCGCGAGGAGCATCACGAGACGGTCAATGCCGGGGGCCATTCCGCCGTGTGGGGGAGCGCCGTATTCAAAGGCTTCGAGCATGTGACCAAACTTGGCTTGAATATCTTCGTCGCTCAACCCGAGCATTTGGAACATCTTCATTTGAATGTCACGGCGATGAATGCGGATCGAGCCGGAGGCGGTCTCATAACCGTTGCAGACCATGTCATACGCGTCAGATGCGACTGCGCCAGGGTCGGTGTCAAATTTATCGAGGTCTTCCATCTTGGGCATGGTGAACGGATGATGTTCTGATTCCCAGGCTTTTGTTTCTTCGTTGTATGCAAAGAACGGAAAGTCCACGACCCAGGCGAAGGCCATCATGTTTTTGTCAGCAAGATCTAATTTATCGCGGAACCATAAGCGAAGTCCGCCGAGTACTTTGTTAACCACTTTGCGCTCGTCGGTTGCGAAGACGATCAGATCGCCGACACCCGCGCCAGTCTTGGCTTTGAGCGCTTCCACTTCTTCAGGGTTGACGAATTTAGACGCGCTTCCTTTCACACCTTCGGCTGTGATCGCCAACGTGGGCATTCCCTTTGCTCCGAAAGTTTTCGCCACTTCTGTCAGCGCATCCACTTCCTTGCGGGACATGTCTGCTGATTTAGGGGCGACAATGCATTTGATCACGCCGCCAGCTTCCAGTGTAGATTGAAAGACGCGGAATTCACTCTTCGCGAAAACGTCATTCAGTTCGATCAATTCCATTCCGAAGCGCAGGTCGGGTTTATCCGATCCATATTTTTCCAGCACTTCACGATACGAGAATTTCGGCCACGGAGAAGAAAGTAATTTCTTGTGCGGTGTAACGGCTGGAAGCATTTTTGTGAACAAGCCTTCCACCAACGCGAGCACATCATCACGATGCACAAATGACATTTCGAGATCGAGTTGAGTAAACTCAGGTTGACGGTCACCGCGCAGATCTTCATCGCGGAAACAGCGTGCGATCTGGAAATACTTGTCCATGCCAGCCACCATCAGCAATTGCTTTAATTGTTGAGGCGACTGGGGCAATGCATAAAACTGACCAGGGTACACACGGGAAGGCACAAGATAATCGCGCGCGCCTTCAGGCGTGGCCTTGAACATGATCGGTGTTTCCACTTCGATGAATCCCTGCTCATCAAGATAATCACGCATAAACTTGATCACCTTATGGCGCAAAACCATGTTGCGAGTCATACGTTCGCGGCGCAGATCGAGATAGCGATATTTGAGGCGTGTATTTTCGTCCGCCAGATCGGTATCCGTGCTGACGAGGAAAGGCAGAGTCTTTGCAGGGTTGAGGATCTTCACTTCACGTGCAATGATCTCGATCTCGCCCGTTTCCATTTTTGGATTCTTCATCCCATCGGGGCGCAATTGCACAACGCCTTCGATCTGTAAAACCCACTCCATGCGGACATTGGTAACGAGGTCAAGTGATTCTTTTGGAAGGTCTGGGTTAATGGTGACCTGCACCAATCCCGTGCGATCACGCAGATCGAAAAATGCCACCCCGCCATGGTCGCGGCGTCGGTGTACCCAGCCGGAAAGGGTGATGGTCTGCCCTGCATGGCTGGCCCGTAATTCTCCACAAGTATGAGTTCTATACATAATGCGCCTCCGAAATTTTAAAACACAAAGTACACCAAGGACTCAAAGGTTTTAAGCAAAGCACAACGAGAATATCTTTTGAGAATTTCTTCGTGTACTTTGTGCCCTTTGTGTTTAGATAAAATAAATCGCCCTTCGCGTTTGCGTCGGGCGATTGGTTTTGACTTGAGTTATCTGTCAACCAGCAAAGCTTCGCCCAACGATACAGGGATCGTCATTATCGTTATTATTATTGCTATTGGCAAATTGGATGCGGTTGTACATCGTGGCGCGGATTATAGCACAGAGTTATTTGATTTAGTCTGCGTTGAGAACTTTGACGGTGATGTTTTGCGTTTGGTTGAATATTCCATCTGAGACCTGAATTACAACCTCGTAGGTATTATCCAGATTGAAATCAGCCGGGACTTCAAAATCTAGCGCGGTTATGAAGGAAAACGCACCCGTGGCGCTGACAATGGAAAACTTAGCCGAGTCCGCGCCGCCGATGATTGAGTAGGTCAAAGGCTGGGCAGGACGGTCAGAGTCGACCGCTGTGATTGCGGCGATTGCGTTGATATTTTCAGGGATTGAAAAAATATTTGGTGATGTGATCACAGGGTTATTGTCATTGACCGGGATCATGCTAATGATAATATTTTGTGTGACGTGCAGCAATCCATCGGATGCCTGAATTGTGATGTTGTACGTATTGTCGGCTCCGCTGTCATTTGGTGTTTCATAATCTTTGGCTGTGATAAAAGCTAAAACACCTGTGGATGTATTGAGAGTAAAGAGAGCCGGATCCGTTCCGCCGACGATGGAATATGTCAGCGTTTGAGCGGGCAGGTCAGCGTCTCGGGCAGTGACCGTGGTAACGGTGGATGTGTTTTCAGGTATTGAGAAATTTCCTGTGGAAAACATGGTTGGGGAATTGTCATTGACCGCCGTGATCGTTACGGTGATATCTTGAGTTACGGTCAGTGTTCCATCCGATACTTGCATGATCAGATTGTAGATATTGTCCATGCCGGCATCGGCGGGGATTTCGTAATCAGGCGCGGTGATGAACGTCAACTCGCCTGTGAGTGAGTTGACGTTGAAGAGCGCCGAATCTGAACCGCCGACAATTGAATAGGTCAGAGACTGATTTGGAAAATCTGCATCTGTTGCTGTAACCGTGGTTACGACCAGATTATTTTCTGGAATTGAGAAATTCCCAACGGATGTCATCACGGGGTTGTTGTCATTTACGCCGTTGACGGTGACGATAACATCCTGCGTACTGACCAGTTCTCCATCTGAAGCCTGCACTGTGACATTGTAAATATTGTCAATTCCCGCATCGGTCGGAATTTCAAAGTCTGGCAGTGTTGTGAATGTTAATTCACCGGTGGAAGAATTGACATTGAAGAGTGAAGAATCCGCACCGCCCGATATTGAGTAGATCAAAGGTTGTGTTGGAATATCTGCATCGGCAGCAGTGATGGTGGTAATGACAAGTGGAATTTTCCGAAATTGAGACAGCGCTGTTTGATGTGATAATCGGAGGATTGTCGTTAACGGGAGTGATCGTGAGCATGACTTCTTGTGTTACTGCATAGCCGCCATCGGAAGCTTGTACCGTTACATTGTATGTATTATCCAAACCGGCATCTGTTGGGGTTTCATAATTCGGCGCAGTGATAAAAATCAAATCGCCTGTAAATGGATTGATCGTGAAGAGCTGAGAATCTGCGCCGCCTGTGATCGAGTAGGTTAGCGTTTGAGCCGGTAAATCTTCATCTGTGGCGGTGATTATTACCGCTGCGCTGTTATTCTCCGGGACTGAAATCGCATTGTTTGATGTAATGACCGGGCTATGAAGATTTACTGCCGGCGCAACAGGATTGGCTGTTCTTAAGTCTGGTATGTGAAAAGTCCATATGATGCCGTAATTTTCCATGCCGCCATAGGCTGTCATACCATACAGAACGCCGTCCAGTAGAAGCGGTGTTCGCATGGGAGTTGCTCCGGCGATCCCGCCGCTGAATTCATATAATTTCTGGAACCCTGCTCCATCAATATACATTTGATAGAGAATTCCATACTCTTTTCCGCCCCAGGCATCATCGCCATGAGTTGTGCCGTAAAGTGTCCATCCATCCAGTGACAGCACCACGCCTCCATTTGGTTTGCCGCTGTCGTTAATTCCACCCGCGAATTTATGCAGAACGGTGTGTGTTTTGCTTGCAAGGTCATATTTAAATACTGTACCGAGATCAGATGGATTGTTTCCATACTCTCCCAACGTTGTGCCATAGAGTGTATGGTTTCCGTCGAATACAAGTGTGTCGTAGGGATATTTTCCCTGTGTGCCACCAGCAAAATGATGCAGGGTTTCAAATGCCGAGCCATCGGGTTTAATACGGAACAATGTACCCATGTTATTTTTCCCGCCCAGCCAGGTCAGCCCATATAGGTAGCCGTCATTGGCCGCCGTCAATGTTCCAAGTGGAGCGTTACCGTCGCTGCTGTTCGCTGCAAAACGATACAGTTGTGTGTATACTTCTGTTGAGGTGTTGTAACTATACACAGTACCTGTGCCGTTTCCGCCCCAGCGGGTGAGTCCGTATAGGGTGTCGTCAACAAGTATCGGCGAGGTTGATCCGCCAAATCCATCGCCTGGTTCACCAAAAGCGTGCAGTACACGGAATCCACTTCCATTGATGTTCATTTCATAGATCACGCCGCCGCCTTCGCCGCGCGGACCGCCATAGACCGTGCTGCCAAAGATCATATCGTTGGCAATTGCAAGTCCACTCCAGGGTTTCCAGCCATCATTTGTGCCGCCAGTGAATTCGTGTAAAACTGTGAAGTCTGTACCGTCCCTTTTTACGCGAAATACATTCCCTTTGTTGGCTGGGTTGGTCGGCGGCACATTGTAGGGTGGCCCGCCGTAAGTTGTTGTGCCATATAGAAAATCATTGTATAGCAAGAGCGTGCCGTACGGGATGCGTCCATTATTCTGCTGACCGCCAAATTCATGCAGGAATGTAATTCCGCTTGTATTATTGGGATTTAAGATCCTGACGCTGATTTCCTGTTGATCGTTTAGCGCGCCATCGGATGCCTGAACAGTGACATGGTACGTATTATCCACGCTCGCATCATCGAAGATGTAACTTGGCGCAGTCACGAAAGACAGTTTCCCATCTAAGGGATTTGGCTGAACAGTGCCGCATTTGTTCCACCGATGATTGAGTAGGTGAGTGTTTGCAGGTCGGCATCGCTTGCGGTGATAACGGTTACTTCTGTCGATTTTTCAGGCAGACTGATATTTGCATTTGATGTGATTTCAGGCGCATACTCGTTGACGTTCGTTACTGTCACGGCAATATCCTGTGATGCCATAAGGCTTCCATCAGATGCCTGCACGGTCACATGATAGATCGTGCCCAAAGATAGCGCTTCGTAATCAGGCGCGGTAACAAGGGTTAATAATCCAGTATCAGTGGTGATGGAAAATAATGCCGAGTCTTGTCCGCCTAAAATTGAATAGGTGACTGCTTCTGCGTCGGTTGCAATTACAGTTGTAACTGCTGTTGAATTTTCTGCGATATTAATACCGGCTGCCGCTTGCCCGCCATTGGAAATGATGACCGGCGGCTGATTGCCGGAATTTGTCCCGTCGGAATTGCTGGAATAGGTGACGATCAACTGCGGCTGGTCGGATGATGCGGCACTGCCGGAGAAGAATTTAATGTAATCGGCTCCCATATCATCATTGTCATCTTTGCTGAATAGCAAACGTATCTGAGTGATGCCATACTTGTTGATAAATGCCAGATTCGTATTGCTTAAGCTGGCTGTGTACCAGTTGAGCGGAGATTCAGAGAATTTTTCCTGGCTTGATCCGATGTTGGCGATTGCAGAAAAATCCTCCACTTTTAAGATAACGTTATTACTGAAAGTGCCGGTGCGGATATCCATTAATAGATTGCCATGTGTTTTGAAGGCGCTGGTTCCGACAAACCCCTGCCTTTTAATTTTTACCTGCGCTGAAGTGATGAGTGCATCGTCTGGAATAGAAATCGTATTAAAGGAAAGGATTCCGCGATACTGCCGGTCTTTACTATCATCTCCCAAATTGATGATGCTGGCTGTTTTATCCAGAATGCCGCCTTTATTGGTTTTCTCGCCAGATTCGAGGATCCAGCCGTCGTAAGCATCAGCAGATTTGAATGTATCTGAGGTTTGTGTAACACTGGATGTGCCTGCTTCATAACGCGCCATAATGGCATTCTCACCGCTGGTTCCCACAATAATCACCTTGTTATCGGGTTGCAGTGCAATTCCCGTTGCTGTATCGTCGCTGCTGCCAAAATCAGTGATCACTTTTCCATTCGCGCCAAATGTGGTGTCCAGCGAGCCGTCACGGTTATAACGGACGAGCAGGAAGTCGCTTGAATATAGACCGGAAGTCTTTCCCTCGATAATAATTTTTCCATCTGATTGAATGACCAAATCGTCAGCCTGCTCCTCGCCGCCAAAATCCGTGGTCATGATTCCTGTCCCGCCGAAGGAAGTATCCAGTGTGCCGTTTGAGTTACAGCGGACAAGCGCCACATTTCCATCTTTGGCTGCCAGCACGATGATTTTGCCATCTGTCTGTACTGTCATGTTGTAGCTTTGAAAATTAGTAAAGGCAAAGGTGGCAGTTCCTTTTCCATTTGTCCCAAAAGTGGATGTGTCGAGCGAGCCATCTTGATTAATACGTGCCATGGAAAGTTGGTTCTTTCCATCGTTATCCATCATATTCCCCAATATGATAATTTTTCCGTCAGACTGGATGAAGCCTGCCTTACCGTAGTTGTACCGATTATTGGGGAAGTAGGTATCGTCGATGATATTAAACCCGTTTGCCACAAAGGTTTCGTCTGGTGTGCCGTTGCTATTAAATCGGGCAATAAATAGATCGGTGAAATTGGATTGTCCAAGTGTATGATCCCCAACCATCACGATTTTGCCGTCGAATTGGATCATCATATCAGCGAGGGATTGACGTGCCTCACTGAAAAAGCGAACATTTCCCATTCCGTTCGTGCCAAATGTCGTATCTTGTGTGCCGTTACTGTTGTAACGGACAACCGCAAATTTTCCCCCGCTTAATCCGCCGACGATCAGTTTTCCATCCGGCAGGAGCGCTATCTTTGATCCTGAAAATGATGCGATTTCAATTAGGATTTTTCCGTTGTCGCTAAAGAGCGTATCCAATGTGCCGTTGCTGTTATAACGCGCAATGATCTTCTTAAATTGACCATCACTTAATTTAATAGTCCCCAATATTATGATCTTGCCGTCAGTTTGCAGGAGAACTTCATTGGTAGAACTGGGCAGATTATTGAATTGGGTGGTGACAATGCCGTTTGTGCCGAAGGTTGAATCCAGTGTTCCGGATGCGGCGAGTGCGCTTGTCGCGGTTAGCAGTATTGTGATGACAATGGCTGTCAGCAATATACGGGTATTTCTTTTAAAGGACAAACTTGCGTTCATGGTATTTTGCCTCATAAAATATGACAATATTTCATATATATTGTAGAGGTTTGGAATGCCTTATACAAGTTGCACTTTCATAATTGTTTTGAATTCTTAAACAAAGAAGATGTCATTTGTCGCATAATCATTTTTTGGATGTGCGGCATACAACAGAGAACAATTGCGAATGTGTTATTTGAATAGGACAAATGTGGGATGTTAATAGACGCGTCCTGCAAAGTAAATGCAAGGTTAAATAAACGATATTCCTTGCCTCTTCATCCGCCGGTATTGTATATTTGTTTTATCAATTCAATCTTGATAAAACAAATATACAGGAGAATAAAATGAACTACCGTTTGATGTTTACTATCAATGCTGTTGCCCTCGCGATATTTGGTGCGTTGCTAATCTTAATGCCCGTCTTTGTCCTCAATCAATTTGGGTCTGAGGTGTATGTCTCAACCACCTTTGTGACACGATTTGTGGGCGGAGCCTTGCTTATGGGCGGTTTACTGCTTTGGTTTTTGAGGGATAACCCCGCAAAGATCCAGAAGAATACAGCATTTGTTTTACTGGCTTCTTCGATTGGCGGATTTGTCATGAGCATTATTGGCATGACCTCGGTCAATATGTTTCGTGCAAATGGATGGGTGTTACTTGTGATCTTTGGTCTTTTTTCCCTGGTGTATGGATATATGCTGTTTCTACAGCCCAAACCATCTGAATCAAAGTCACGCAGCCCGCGCAAGTCTAAGGATGTTCCGTCCACGAATAGCGGGTAGTCTTTTTAGATATAGTTGATTAAGCATAAAAGAGCCGGAACATTAAGTCCCGGCTTTTTGGCGGCCTGTCCTGGATTTTTCCTACTGGAAAATTTGGAGGTTGCACTGCGTTAATTAACGTAAGTTGCCTTGAGATCAATTGCTCTGAAAAACCTTTTTGCGCGAATTGCACAGATTTTCCGAATTGGAAAAAGTCTGACAAATTAGTGGGCAAGGGTTTGGGATTTCTTGATATGGTGGCAGCTTAGATTAATTATGCACATGCCTGCTGAATGATTTCTCTAACACCTTATGATATGTTACGATATACGAAATGAAATCAGGAAAACTTTTATACTTTTTGATAGCAATCACCTTGACTTTTGCCTGTGCGATGGGAGACCTTTCTACCGGTTATTTCATCGGTACGCCAACTGCAAAAATGACTGATTTTCCAGATGATACACTGCTGTCAACACACACGCCAACTCCGACTCCTGCTGTTTTATTTTCCACTCCCGAGGCATTGCCCTTCCCGGCCTGGGTCACGGATTTTCCGACCCAACCCTTAGCGCATTGGATGGGCGCCGCCCTGATTTTCATGACGAATTCACGAGGTCTAAATCGAGGTTGGTTTTATTTTATTCCGGGCAGCCGCAGAGGACCTTTTTATGCACATCTACAAGAGGGGACTTTAATTATGCAGCTTCCTGCGGAAAACGAAAATAAAGATTATTGGGTGTATAACCCAAAATTGATCCGCAAAAATTTTGTCTTGAACTTTGATTTTCAATTTGAAGAAACCCAGCCCGAAGACACTGTGCGCGTTCAATTTGACCAGACTATTGATCGGAGTGTGGCTCTTGACCTATCCAAGAATCAAACCTGGGCTTTGCATTGGGGATCTCGTGATAATTGGCAATCTCAAACAGGAACATTTGACTATTTAGCTCCCGAACGTATAACCATTCTGATTGTTATGCATGGGGAGCAATGCGCTGTGTACCTCAATGATGATCCTCTTACTTATTTGGATAATTGTAGAACCGACGCAACGGTCCGCTCATCGCCCTGGGCTGTAACATTTCACATACTTGCAGACCCAGGACACATTGCCGCAGCGTCAATCGACAATCTGAGGCTGTGGGACTTGGATAAAATCCCCAACCTTGCAGCACCTCAATAGAAATGGCCGGTTTAGAGAATTGAGGCTTTTTCTTTTGTTGTATAATTTGCCGATTGGGAGACCCAGCCATGAAACCACTCAAAATTTTTCTCTGTCACTCCTCAGGCGATAAAGCGGAAGTAAAGAATATATACAACCTCCTTGTTGAACGCGGAGCAGACCCCTGGCTCGATGCCGAAAAGATCCTCCCCGGTCAGGATTGGAACTTTGAGATCAACAAAGCCCTGGATACTTCAGATATCATCCTGCTCTGTCTCTCAAAGAAATCAGTGGACAAGGGAGGATATGTCCAAAAGGAAATCCGTCTCGCGCTTGACCGGGCGCTTGAGATGCCCGAGGGACGCATTTTCCTGATCCCCGTCCGCCTTGAAGAATGCGAAATGCCCTACAGAATACGAACCTATCAATGGGTTGACGCCTTCACTGCTGACGGCATGAAAAAATTAATGCAAAGCCTTAATCTGCGCGCAGGTCAGGTCAATGCCCAGCCGATTTCTGTGGATGGCTCTGCCCCTGCCATTCAAAAAACCGCCGCCCCGAAGAAACCAGCGGCGCCTAAAAAGAAACCAGCTTCCAACACCACGATCCATATCCATGGTGATATGAACGGCTCCAACATCATAGTCGGCAACGACAATGATGTAGACAATCACTAAAACAAAAGGCCGCTGGGATTAAAAATCCCAGCGGCCTTTCACTTATTACTTATTTACACATTCCTATTATTTCTTTCCTTCCTTCTCTGCCACTGTCAAGGCTTCCTCAAAAATTCTCAAGCCTTCATCCATCTCAGATTTGCTCATCGAAAGGGGAGGAGCAATGCGGATCACACTCTTCCCGCAGGAAAGCATCAGCAAACCGCGCTCATATCCAAGGTCCACGACACGTTCGGTGAGATGATGCGCAGGGTCTTTTGTCTCCTGATCGCGTACGAATTCCACGCCGATCATTAATCCCTTACCGCGTACATCTCCAATGCTTGGGTGGCGAGACTTCATCTCTTCCAGTGCTTCCATCGCATACGCGCCGACTTCCGCCGCGTTCTGCATATATCCATTTTCAATTAAGTCTATCGTTGCCAATGAAGCAGCGCACGAAATGGGATTCCCGCCATAAGTATTACCATGCGTGCCGATCTCCCAATCCATAACGGATTTACGCGCAATGCACGCACCGAGCGGCATACCTGAAGCAATACCCTTCGCAGATGTGATCATATCGGGTTCAACGCCGAAATGTTCAATGGCCCACCATTTACCGGTGCGTCCCATACCGCATTGCACTTCATCCAAAATCATCAAAATGCCATGCTTGTCGCACAACTTGCGCAGTGCAGGATAAAACCCATCCGGCGGGACAATATATCCGCCTTCGCCCTGGATCGTTTCAACCAAAATACCAGCCACATCTTTAGGCGGCAGGATCTGGTGCAAAATCTCATCTTCGATATAACGTACAACTGCTTCACCGTAATCTTCACCTTTGCGGCGTTCCAACACTGGTCGGTATGGATTCGGGAACGGTGCGTGAGTCACACCGTTCATCAGCGGATAAAATCCGCCGTGATATTTGGCTTTGCTGGCGGTAAAGGTCACAGCACCCATGGTGCGTCCGTGGAACGCTCCCGTGAAGCCAATGAAGTTCGTGCGCTTGGTGTGATAGCGCGCAAGTTTGATCGCCGTCTCAACCGCCTCTGTCCCGGAGTTGGTCATGAAGGTTAATGCATCTTCCTTGAACGGCGCGATCTCATCCAGTTTTTCGCCCAGCTTGATCCAGTTCTCATGGATAAAAATCTGAAGAAATATGAATGAACTTTTCAGCCTGTTCCTGAATCGCTTTCACAACTTTCGGGTGTGAATATCCGGTTGAGACCACAGCAATGCCGCCCATAAAATCCAAAAAGCGGTTGCCATCCACATCCCATACTTCGCTGCCTTTCCATGATCCATCACAAATGGATAGCCGCGCGGGTATGAAGGCGAGATCACCTTTCCATCCCGCTCGATCATTGCCTTGGCTTTTGGTCCTGGTAAATTAGGTATTATCATATCTGCTCCTTGTAGTAAAACATTTAATCTTTAACGAATCAACGAGGAAAGATCAACGATCTCTTCCCTCGTTCCTCGTGTCCTTACTTAGGTATTAACTTATGAGTCCAATTTCAACTCGGCCAGCGCGCGCGCGCCAAGTAATCCTGAATCATCTCCCAATTCCGCTCTCGTGATTACCAACCCTTCCAAATAACGCGGATGAATAACACGTTCCTTTAAACTTTCATTGAAAGTATCAAATAACAACGGCCCGCTTTGCGAAACGCCGCCGCCAAAAATAACAATGGATGGATCGAACACATGCAGGAAATTTGCCACGCCAATCCCCAAATATTTTCCCGCAACCTGATACGCTTCAATGGATAACGCATCACCTTGTTTCGCTGCTTCAGATATATCGTGCGCCGAATTCTTCTTTTCTGGATTAAGAACCGATTCACGCCCCGCCCGAAGCTGCTCAGCCACGAAACGCTCGATCCCAGTTCCTGAGGAGTACGACTCGAGATGCCCGTATTGACCACACCCGCAAAGCGGACCATTCTCCGCCTGTATAGTGGTGTGACCAAGTTCAGCGGCCAGGCCATGATATCCCTGCAAAAGACGGTCTTTGATGATTACGCCACCGCCCACACCAGTACTGACGGTTAGATACAAAACATCATGATGTCCGCGTCCCGCGCCAAATTTCCACTCGGCAAGCCCGGCCAGATTTGCATCGTTATCCAAAAAGGCGGGAACGCCAAAATGCCCGGTTAATTTTGCAGTAATCGGGAAATCACGCCATTCTTTGATGTTTGGAGTGAGCATAATAATGCCCGAATGTGGATCAACCGGCCCCGGAATGGAAACCCCGATCGCGTCCACTTTGCCTGTTTTCGGCCAAATATCTTCGATTAATTTGACCAAACGGCCGAACGTGTCCGGTTCACTTGCCTTGGTTTTGACACGTTTATGAGCAATGGCCTCACGCTGGTCCTGAATATAAGCAGCGGCCCGTAGTTGCGTTCCGCCTATGTCAATTGAAACGATTGTACGCATGAGCACAATTATACCGTATGCCATTTCACCTCGCCAAGGCCGTCCTCTCCATGTCTTTCCAAGGTCAGAAAAATCTTAACGCAAATTCAGAAAAAATCTAAATTCGCAAACTTCTCTTCGAAAAGTTCAAGCACCCGCAATAAGAATCAGCGACCTTGGAAAAGCCATGCCGTTCTCTTGAAACCGAGCGACATAAGCATTTTCAAACATGGAGTGGAAATTTTATTTGACTCATCCTCTCAACCCTGCTATCATCTTTTTTATGCAGAGTAATTTTCTTATGCGTATCTGGCAAACCCTGCGCGATATCCCACGCTGGTTTCGTCCGGGCTTGGGGATCAGGCGCTGGTTTTTCTTCGTGATGTTCGGCGTTACATTATTGGGGCTTGGCTTTGCCGTTATTCTTATTGACTTATATCGTACAGATTCGTCCAACCCTGTTTTGCTTATCCTCCTTTCGTATGCATCTTTAAGGTTTATCCCTCGCGTCTGGCGCGCCCTCCTCTTTGGCGGATTAGGTATTGGCATCATCATCTATGGTATCTTGCAGCTAAACCGTTCATTGCTTAAACCGTTTATCCGCCCCGGCTCTGATGTATTTGATCAGCTTGCAGAGTTTCGCCGCCGTGAGCGTGGACCTCGCATCGTTGCCATCGGCGGCGGGCATGGACTCTCCACCCTTTTGCGCGGATTAAAAACGCACACCGGCAATCTCACAGCAGTTGTCACTGTTGCCGATGACGGCGGCTCATCCGGGCGATTGCGTGAAAGTTTTGGTATTCTTCCTCCGGGTGATATTCGCAATTGTCTTGCGGCTTTATCCAATGATGAAGCCATGCTCACGCAACTCTTTCAATATCGCTTTAGCGGTTCTCCCGACCTTGACGGTCATTCGTTTGGAAATTTATTCATCACTGCCTTGGCAGACATCACCGGAAGTTTTGAAGCAGCAGTCGTCGAATCGGGTCGTGTGCTTTCAGTGAACGGACGTGTACTGCCTTCCACATTGCATGATGTTAAGTTGGTTGCCAGCATGGAATTGCCGCACTCAAATAATGAAGTCCGCGTGGAAGGGGAGAGCAAGATTCCCGAAATGGCTGGTCGTGTCCGCCGCGTTTGGCTTGAACCGGATAATGCATCCGCGTTTCCACCTGTGATAAAAGCCATTCTGAACGCAGATGTGATCGTGGTCGGGCCGGGAAGTTTGTACACAAGTCTGTTACCTAATTTGCTGGTACACGATCTGCTCTCCGCCATGCACGCCAGCCGTGCGATTAAGATCTATGTCTGTAATATTGCCACACAATCAGGCGAAACAGACGCATTTACCTGTTATGACCATGTCCGCGCTTTGGAAGGCCACGTAGGTGAAGACCTGTTTGATGTTATTTTGTGCAACGATAATTACGAAGGCGTTATAGACAAGGCGTCTACCTGGGTACGCGCGGATGAAAAAACTCTATCAGACTCGCGTTCATACTGTACAGACCTTGTAGATGATGGACATCCCTGGCGGCATGACTCACAAAAACTGGCCCAGGTTATTTTGGATATATTTTTTGAACGAACAGGCCCTTTAGGCGATCGAACGATCTAAAGAATACAAATTGATAAAGTCTGAAAAACATGAGCAAAATGGTTTTTTATCAGCGTTTTCAGCGTTCATCTGCGTCCCATTTTAAAACTATCGGGCTACTAGATGTTCTCAAAACATAATTTGTTGCTCGGCATATTCAATTGGATCTTTTCTGTCAGTACAAAATAAAAACTCTCCCCAAAATTTCGATTTAATTTTTCTTGAAAAATCCTCTTGACTACAGCTAACATTTTTGATATTGTGTTATCGATAACATGTTATCGATAACATAATATTCTTATTTAGGATAATCAGTTGATTCAGCCAGACAGAAGGAAACGTATCACTATAAAAGATGTGGCGCAGGCTTTGGGTGGGAGGTCAACGCAACAGTTTCACGCGTGATGAATAAAGTTTCTTACGTTTCCGAGGGGACTCGCCTGCGGGTGGAGACGGTGGTGGAGAATTTAGGTTATCGTCCAAGCGCCCTTGCGCGTAGTCTTATACAGCAGCGCAGTTATACTTTAGGTGTAGTTACCTTTGGTTTGAAGTATATTGGGCCATCTCGCACTTTGAATGGTGTAGCTGATAAGGCAGATGAACTTGGGTATATGCTTTTGATGAAGGAATTGGACAATTTCATTCAAACAGAATTGATGATGTCATTGATTCGTTGCTTGCCCGACAGGTAGACGGGATATTGTGGGTGGCGCCGGAGATTGGCGACAATCACAGTTGGGTTGAGGAACGTATGGAAAAAACCCCCGTCCCCGTATTGTTTCTTGCCATGCGGCCACGTGACGGTATTCCCAGTGTTGCAACAGATAATTTTAAGGGGGCAGTGATGGCAATTCAACATTTATTGGATTGCGGACGAAAAAAAATTGGCCATATCTCAGGTCCGTTAAATTGGTGGGAGGCAGACGAGCGTAAACGCGGCTGGCGAGAGACACTTCAATCAGCAGGTTTTGATGCTTCAGAGCAGCACTGCACTGAGGGGAATTGGTCATCCGCCAGTGGAGAGCAGGCGTTTATTCAGTTGCTAGAGTTATTTCCAGACATGGATGCGGTTTTTGTTGCCAATGACCAGATGTCCCTGAGTGTGTTGCGTGAAGCTTCCCGTCGAGGAATCTGTGTGCCTGAGCAATTAGCAGTCATTGGCTTTGACAATATCCCAGAGTCGGCTTATTTCCATCCCTCCTTAACAACAATTTCACAGGATCTTCAGTTGCTGGGTGAGCAGGCAGTACAAAACATTGTGGAGATGATCCAGGCTCGACAGGGAAGTCAATCTGTTGTTCCACAAGCAGTATTTATACAGCCGTCTCTTGTAGTTCGTGAAAGTTCAAGGCTGGCTTAATTAATGTATCCATTCTGTGCTATTGCGCATTCTAAAAATGGAAATGGACTTAGAAGGAGGTGAGGCGAAAGGGGAGAAAATTGGTAAACAGGGAGCGTGCTTCGGTAGATTGGCGTCTGAAGTGCAAGCTTCCAGGCAGGACGATGTTGCTGGTGTTATTTTGTTTTGCCTAATTGATACGCCAACATAAAATTCTATATTTACTAATCAAGGAGAAGAAATGTCTAAGAAATTGTTTTACAACCTTCTGGCTGTTTTGATGTTGGCCAGTCTTGTACTTACGGCTTGTGGCGCTCCTGCTGCCACAGATGCTCCTGCTGGAGATGCCAAACTGGTCGGCATCTCCATGCCTACCAAGACCTCCACCCGCTGGATCTCTGACGGCGAAAGCATGGTCAAAGTTTTTGAAGATATGGGCTATGCAACCGATCTGCAATTTGCTGATGATGACATCCCCAATCAACTCGCTCAGATCGAAAACATGATCACCAAGGGTGCTGATGTTCTCGTGATCGCAGCCATTGATGGAACAACCCTCTCTGACGTTCTCCAACAAGCCAAGGATGCCGGCGTTCTCGTGATCGCTTATGACCGCCTTATCTCCAAAACAGCCAATGTTGACTATTACGCCACCTTCGATAATTTCGGCGTGGGCGTTATTATGGGAACACAGATCGAAACCGGTCTTGACCTGAAAAATGCTGCTGGCCCCTTCAATATCGAACTGTTCGGCGGCTCCCCAGACGACACCAATGCTTTCTATTTCTATGATGGCGCCATGTCTGTGTTGCAGCCCTATATTGACAGCGGCAAACTGGTTGTCCAGAGCGGACAAATGGGCATGGATAAAGTTGGTACATTGCGCTGGGATGGTATCGTTGCCCAGGCTCGTATGGACAATCTTTTGAGCGCCTATTACACCGATAAACGTGTGGATGCAGTTCTTTCTCCTTATGATGGTCTTAGCATTGGTATTCTCTCCTCCCTGAAAGGTGTTGGTTACGGCACAGCCGCTCAGCCCATGCCTGTTGTTACTGGTCAGGATGCAGAAGTTGCCTCTGTCAAGTCGATCATTGCCGGCGAACAATCCTACACCGTGTTCAAGGACACCCGCGAACTTGCCAAGCAGACCGCTGCGATGGTTGATGCGGCTTTGAAAGGCCAGGAAGTTCCGATCAATGACACCAAGACTTATGATAACGGCGTCAAAATTGTTCCTTCCTACTTGTTAATTCCTTTCAGCGTTGACATTACCAACTACGAAGAACTCTTGATCGGCAGCGGCTATATCACAGCCGACCAACTTAAGTAATTAGTATTTACGTCTGGTGTGTGAGGGCAATCATGCCCTCACACACCATCTTATTATTTTCGATTATTTACCATTTAACATTTATTTTGAAACTTGAAGAATTTGAATTAAAATAGCACTATTAAGTTTGCCATTTATTACCCCATATACAATAAGGACGAGAAAAAATGTCTGATGTCATTTTGGAAATGCGCAACATAACAAAGACTTTTCCAGGCGTGAAAGCGCTTGATAATGTAAGTTTTAGTGTGCGGCAGGGAGAGATTCATGCGTTGGTGGGCGAAAACGGCGCGGGAAAATCGACCCTGATGAAAGTTTTAAGCGGGGTGTATCCACATGGCTCATACAGCGGGGATATTTATTTTCAAGGCCAGGAATGCCGGTTTCGGGATATCACCGAATCTGAAGAAGTTGGGCTTGTCATTATTCATCAAGAACTTGCACTTATCCCATTTCTTTCCATTGCTGAAAACCTGTTTCTCGGCAATGAGCGCGCCAAAAACAGCATCATTGATTGGAATGAGTCCATCTCAAAGACCAAGGAGTTGTTGGATCGAGTTGGGTTGCATGAGTCGCCGAATACATTAATTACGAGTATGGGTGTCGGCAAACAGCAGTTGGTTGAAATTGCCAAGGCGTTGGCTAAAAAGGTCAAGCTTCTTATTTTAGATGAGCCGACAGCCTCACTAAATGAAAGTGATAGCGAGAAACTACTTCAATTGTTGCTGCAATTTAAGGAACATGGGATTTCATCCATCTTAATTCACATAAATTAAGTGAAGTTTCCAAGGTGGCAGATTCGATTACGATACTTCGCGATGGTGCCACAATCGAAACTTTGGATTGTCAGAAAGATAATATTACAGAAGACCGTATCATTCGCGGCATGGTAGGGCGTGATTTGACCCACCGTTTTCCTCCGCGTGATACAAAAATTGGGGAAACTATCTTTGAGGTGCGTGATTGGAACGTATATCATCCTCTTCATGAAGACCGTAAGGTTAGTACCAACGTAAATATCTCTGTTCGTAAAGGTGAAGTTGTTGGGATCGCGGGGTTAATGGGTGCGGGAAGAACTGAACTGGCGATGAGTATTTTTGGACACGCTTATGGTACGCGTATTAGCGGAACAGCTTATAAGCATGGAGAGGAAGTTGACATTAGCACCATTGATAAAGCCATTGCCAATGGCATCGCCTATGCAACTGAAGACCGTAAAGCATATGGTCTGATCCTGATCGAAGAAATTAAAAACAATATTACCCTGACAAATTTAAAGGAAATTTCAGATGGCGGTATCGTAAATGAGCCAAAGGAAATGACCGTCACCAGTGAGTATCGTGATAAGTTAAATATTAAATGCTCCAGCATTTTACAGCTGGCGGTAAATCTTTCCGGTGGTAATCAACAAAAAGTTGTGCTTAGTAAATGGCTGTTTGCAGGCCCTGAGATTTTGATATTGGATGAGCCTACACGCGGCATTGACGTTGGTGCGAAGTATGAGATTTACACCATTATTAATCGTCTGGCCAGTGAAGGGAAGGGCATCATTTCGATTTCATCAGAATTGCCGGAAATTTTGGGGGTTTGTGATCGTATTTACATCATGCGTGAAGGCAGGATTGTAGGTGAACTTCCGGCGAGTGAGGCATCCCAGGAAATAGTAATGAAATATATTATGACACAACAAGAGGTAGTGTAAATATGAAGACTCTGACAACTCTTTTCAAAAGCAATGTCCGTGAATATGGCATGTTGATCGCGCTTATCGTGATCATGATATTTTTTCAATATCAAACAGATGGCATTCTGATGAAGCCGGTGAACATTACAAATCTTGTCCTGCAGAATAGCTATATTATTATTATGGCACTGGGAATGTTGTTGATCATTGTCGCAGGCTGGATTGACCTTTCTGTTGGCTCGGTCGCCGCTTTTGTTGGCGCAATCGCCGCCGTTTTGATGGTCAAGTATGATTTCAATTGGGGCGTGACCATTGTAATTTCCTTGTTGGTCGGTGCGCTGATCGGAGCATTCCAGGGATATTGGGTGGCGTATGTAAAAATTCCCGCCTTCATTGTTACCTTGGCAGGCATGTTGATCTTTCGTGGCTTAACGCTGGTTATGCTTCAAGGGGAGGCAGTTGGACCTTTTCCGACCCAGTTTCAGAAATTAAGCTCCGGGTTTATCCCCGACTTTTTTAACTACGAAGGCTTTCACGTTACCACCATCCTGATCGGGGTATTACTTTCGGTTTTATTAATAGTTATTGATATACGGGCAAGAAAAAATCAACAAAATATGGATTTGAAGTAACGCCTCTTTACTTTTTGCCGTAAAAAATATTTTCATTAATTTTGGCGGTCATGGGGCTGTGTTATTTGATGGCTTCCTATAAAGGTCTTCCCACTGTATTGGTTATCCTTTTTCTGCTCATTACATTTTATGCCTTTATCACCAGTCAGACAGTCCTTGGCCGCCGTATTTATGCCATGGGTGGTAATGAAAAGGCTGCCAGACTCTCCGGTGTGAATACGCCGCGTTTGTTGTTTTATACATTTGTTAACATGGGCGTTCTGGCCGCTTTGGCTGGGATGATCGTTACGGCTCGTTTGAATACGGCCACGCCAAAAGCAGGTGTTGGCTTTGAGTTGGATGTGATCGCGGCCTGTTTTATTGGAGGCGCATCGGCTACAGGCGGTATTGGTAAAGTGATCGGAGCGGTCGTCGGCGCGTTTCTCATCGGCGTGATGAACAACGGAATGTCACTTCTCGGCATCGGTATTGACTGGCAACAGGCGATCAAAGGTTTTGTGTTATTGCTCGCGGTTTTCTTTGATGTATATAACAAAAACAAGAATGTGTAATTAT
Source organism: Candidatus Villigracilis proximus (assembly GCF_016717045.1). NCBI lineage: Bacteria > Bacillati > Chloroflexota > Anaerolineae > Anaerolineales > Candidatus Villigracilaceae > Candidatus Villigracilis > Candidatus Villigracilis proximus. Next base: position 152,017 of record NZ_JADJUO010000004.1, read on the forward strand.
TTCAGGTATATCAAGTGTGTTACGCCTGAGTCCACTGCGAAAAATATTCAGTAACTTTTCTTAAAATTGGAAACAGAAGAGTGTCGAGATAGTTCTCAAGCGAATTAAGTTTTCGTCTGTATTTTGTTGGTAGGTGACAGACATCACGCACGCTGTTCTGACTGTCCGCTGGTTCTGGTTTCTATGAAATATCGGACATTCGATCATATTAAGGGATGTTGACATGGATGAGATGTTGAGGCAATTACTTCAGGAAGAACAGGAACTTCAGTTTGAAAATTTCAACGAAACGACAGCATGGAAGATCGGCAGTCAACTTGTTGAAAAGGCTTTGAATGGCGGGCTTACTGTGACCATTGATATCACTCGCGGAGACCATCAACTTTTTCACGCGAGTCTGCCCGGCACATCAGCCGATAATGACGAATGGATTAAACGAAAAGTCCGCCTTGTATATAGATTTGGACATAGCTCGTTTTATATGGGACAGCTGCTTAAAAGTAAAGGGAAAAACATAGAGGATGCATATTTGCTGTCTGAAAAAGAATATGCCCCGCATGGTGGCTGTTTTCCGGTCATTGTGAAAGGCACAGGTATGGTAGGTACCATCACAGTCTCCGGACTTCCGCAGGAAGAAGACCATAAGTTGGTAGTTCAAGCCATTAGAGATTTTATAACTCAGGAGAAATAGCATGGGATTGAATCCGGTAATAAACATGTTGGGACGCAGACTCCGGCTGGCTGTGATCGGCGGAGGGTCGGGATCATTTATCGGTGCAATGCACAGGCAGGCAGCCCGCCTTGATGACCGTTTTGAAATCGTGACAGGTATTTTCTCCTCAAATCTTGAAAAATCAAAAAAAGATGCATTGGAATTAGGACTCGACCCCAATCGTCTTTATGCAAGCGTCAAAGAAATGCTGGATGGTGAAGCCGCTCGCAAAGATGGCGCAGATGTGATCGCCATCATGACTCCGAACGACAGTCATTTTGATTACGCCATGTGGGCATTGGAACGCGGATTTGATGTGATCTGCGACAAACCAATGACCAATACACTCGAAGAAGCCGAAACCTTGTACAAAAAAGTGCAGGAGACAGGCCTGATCTTCTGCCTCACTCATAATTACACGGCTACCCGATGGTGCGTCAGGCAAAAGCAATGGTCGCGGATGGGCAGCCCGGCACGGTCAGACTGATTCCAGGTGGAATATGTTCAGGCGGCAAAGCAGATGAAAGTAAGCCTGATCCGTCTTCATCGTGGCGATTCGATCCGGTTCGCGGCGGTCCATCTCTGGTGATGGTGATATTGGTTCGCACGCGCATAATTTAATCCGCTTTATCACGGGTCTTGAAATTGCAGAAGTTGCCGCTGAGATCGGCAACATTGTTCCTAACCGCGTCGTGCATGATTATGGCGGCGCGTTGCTGCGCTTTGAGAACGGTGCGCGCGGAAGTTACTGGGTGACGCAAGCTGCGGCGGGCGTGGAGAATTGTTTGCGCATTCGCGTGAGCGGCACAAAAGGCTCGCTCGAATGGATGCAGGAATTCCCACAGGCACTGACTTTCAAGCCGTTGGGCGCGCCATCACAAAATAGAACACCCAACGGACCTGGCACACTTCCACTATCAAAACATTCATCTCGCATTGTGGCCGGACATCCCGAAGGATTTCACGAAGGCTTTGCAAATATCTATTCAGATGCAGCAGAAGCGATTGCAGCAAGAAGGTCGGGGAAGACGCCCAATCCATTGGCGCTTTATTTCCCAAATTCATTCGACGGTTTGATGACTTTGAAGTTTGTCTTTAGCGCCATCGCATCTAGTAAAGCCAACGGACAATGGACGAAATGTTGATGAAGACCGACTGTAGACGGTGGACGGTTGTCCGTGGTCTATCGTCCACCGTCTACGGTCCATTGTCTGAATTCAAAAGCAGGCAACCATGACCAATACCATTTTAGTCACTGGTGCAACAGGCAAGGTGGGACAAGTCTTTGTTCGGCAATTGCTGGCAGACCCGAAATTTAACTCGTTCACGATTCGTGCGTTGTGTCATCAGCGCGAACTTGCACCACACGAAAGAATTCAAAATATACATGGCTCCATCGAACATCGTGAAGTTGTTGAAAAGGCGATGGACGGTGTGACTCACGTTCTGCATCTCGCAACTGTTAAAGAAACGCCCGAGCAAATTATGGATGTAGCTGTCAAAGGTTTGTTCTGGCTGCTCGAAGCCTGCCGTACCAGCAAGACCTTCAAGCAATTCATTATGGTCGGCGGCGATGCGGGTGTGGGGCATTTTGTTTATCCGCATCCGGTTCCTGTTACTGAAACTCAAAAACATTCTGCCTATCCTGGCTGTTACGCACTCTCCAAAGTTCTCGAAGAAGTCATGCTTGAGCAGTATTACATCCAGTACAACTTGAATGGATGCTGTTTGCGCGCGCCGTGGATCATGGAGAAGGATGATTTCAAATATCAACTTTCTTTCGGTGAGGATGTGTTCGGCGGTCCGCGCTGGCGTGATTTTGTGGATGAGAAAACTGCGGATGAATATGTGCGGACGCAGACCATCCCGGTCATGCTTAATCTGGAAGCTGCTCCTGTTAAAAGAAACTTTGTCCACGTTGACGATTTGGTCGGCGCGATCCTGGCTGCGATCGATCACCCTAAAGCACGTCAGCAATTATTCAACATTTGCATGGACGAGCCCGTCGATTACGGTGAGATGGGTAAGTGTTTAAACTCAACTCGCGGTTTTCCAACAGTGGAGATCAAAACTGACTTCCACTCAACGTGGCTCGATAACACCAAGGCAAAATTTTTACTCGGTTGGCGCCCCGAGTACAACTTACACAAATTGATTGACGCCGCCTTTGATTATGTACGCGCAGAGAATGACTCGCGCAAAGTTTGGTATCCCGGATAGAACAGACCACCGACGGTGAACGGTAGACATGGTCTATGGTCAATGGTCCATCGTCTAAATACAGGAGATGAATATGAATCAAAAGATATCCAAAAAGCAATTGAGAGCGGAAAGACCGTTCTTGGCATCGAGCTCGGTTCGACTCGCATCAAGGCTGTGCTGATTGGCGAAGATCATATGCCGCTTGCTTCAGGCAGCCATGAATGGGAGAATCAATACGAAAACGGCGTCTGGACATACAGCCTTGATGCTGTATGGAAAGGTTTGCAGGAAAGCTATCAAAATCTTAATAGAGATGTCTCTGAAAAATATGGAGTCACGCTCAAGACTGTCGGGTCCATCGGCTTTAGCGCCATGATGCACGGCTATATGGCTTTTGACAAAGATGGGAAACTGCTCGTCCCGTTTCCGTACATGGCGCAATACCATGACAGGGCAAGCCGCAGAAAAACTCACAGACCTGTTCCAATTTAATATTCCCCAACGTTGGAGCATTGCCCACCTGTATCAAGCACTCTTGAACAAGGAATCCCATGTAAAAGACATCAGCCACCAGACTACACTCGCTGGCTATGTCCATTGGAAGTTGACGGGGCAAAAAGTGTTGGGCATTGGCGAAGCATCAGGAATGTTTCCCATTGACAGCAAGATCAATAATTATGATGCGCGCATGATCGCGCTCTTCAACGAACAACTCAAAGCCGAAAACCTTCCGTGGAAGCTTGAAGATATTTTGCCCAAGGTTCTGGTCGCTGGAGATGCCGCAGGTGTTCTTACTGAAGAAGGCGCAAAACTACTCGATCCCAGCGGACAACTACAAGCGGGCGTTCCACTCTGTCCGCCTGAGGGAGATGCAGGTACGGGTATGGTAGCAACTAACAGTGTGGCAGAGCGAACCGGTAATGTATCCGCTGGGACATCTGTCTTCGCCATGATCGTTCTCGAAAAGGCGTTGTCGAAACTTTATCCAGAGATCGATATGGTGACGACTCCCACGGGCAAACCTGTAGCGATGGTACATGCTAATAATTGCACTTCCGATCTCAATGCATGGGTTGACCTGTTTAAGGAATTTACTGATGCGCTTGGTTTAGAGATAAGTGAATCCAAACTGTTTGAAATGCTGTTTAAAAAAGCTCTCGCAGGCGATATAGATGGCGGTGGATTGCTCGCATATAATTATTTTTCAGGCGAGTCCATTACGAACTTTGAAGAGGGTCGCCCCTTATTTGTCCGCACACCTGAAAGCCGCTTCACACTTGCAAATTTCATGCGCGTTCACTTGTTCTCAGCATTGGGTACGTTGAAGCTCGGCATGGACATCCTCTTTGAGCAGGAAAAAGTGAAGATCGATCAGCTTTTGGGTCATGGTGGTTTTTTCAAAACAAAGGATGTCGGTCAAAAGATGATGGCAGCGGCGATGAATGTCCCTGTTTCTGTGATGGAGACCGCAGGTGAAGGTGGTGCATGGGGTATTGCATTGCTGGCATCCTACATGCTTCATAAGACAGGGAGTCAACCTCTGGAAGCGTATCTCTCGGAAAAAGTCTTTGCAGGTGAAAAAGGCTCGACTATTGCACCCGACCAAAAAGATGTGGATGGTTTTGCTGCATTCATGGAAAGATACAAATCTGGGCTTGGTATTGAGCGAGCCGCAGTGGAAGGATTGAAGTGAAATAGGTAAACAGGAAAACAAGTAGACATATACAGAACCTGTTTACTTATCTACTTGTTTACTTACTCACTTATCCACTTCAAAAAAGAGGAATCATGCTCAAAAAACTTAAAGAACAAGTATTTCAGGCAAATCTGTTGCTGCCCAAACATGGACTGGTCACATTTACATGGGGCAACGTCTCTGGTGTTGATCGGGAGAAGGGATTGGTTGTGATCAAGCCCTCAGGTGTTGCGTATGAAACGATGAAAGCCAAAGACATGGTGGTGGTTGAATTGTCATCAGGCAAAGTTATAGACGGCGAACTTAAACCTTCATCCGATACGCCGACACATCTTGAACTCTACAAAGCCTTTCCCAACATCGGCGGCATCGTCCACACGCACAGCCGTTGGGCGACGAGTTTTGCGCAGGCGGGGCGCGGCATTGCGGCGCTCGGTACAACGCATGGCGATTATTTCTACGGTGAGATTCCCTGCACAAGAAAAATGACTGTTGAGGAGATTCAGGGCGAGTACGAGAAAGAAACGGGCACGGTCATCATAGAAACCTTCCAGGATAAAAATCCCGATGCTGTCCCTGGCGTGGTGGTCTACAGCCACGGTCCGTTTGCATGGGGCAAGGATGCGATGGATGCTGTTCACAACGCAGTAGTGATGGAAGAAGTTGCATTCATGAACATCCAGACTATGATGCTCAACCCTGGGATTCAACCCATGCAGCAGGAGCTGTTGGATAAGCACTACTTGAGAAAGCACGGCGCAAACGCTTACTACGGACAATAGACGATAGACCATGGACGATGAAAGATTGTCAATGGTCTATCGTCTACGGTCTATCATCAGAAAAAACAAGGAGATTCAATCATGATCGATCTAAAACAAAATGAAGTTTGGTTTGTAACAGGCAGTCAGCATTTGTATGGTCCCAAGACATTGGAACAGGTCGCAGAACACTCGCGCGAGATCGCGGCTGCATTTGATGCTTCAAATCATCTGCCTGTAAAAGTTGTTTTCAAACCTGTCCTCACCACGCCTGATGCGATTCGTGAATTGTGCCTTGAGGCAAATTCGTCGAAGAAATGCATCGGTCTCATCACATGGATGCATACCTTCTCGCCTGCAAAAATGTGGATCTCCGGCCTGACCTTGCTCAAGAAGCCGTTCGCGCATCTGCACACTCAATATAATCGCGAAATCCCATGGGCAACAATTGATATGGACTTTATGAACCTTAATCAGTCCGCGCATGGTGACCGTGAATTTGGTTTCATCGGGACCCGTTTGCGCATCGAACGCAAGGTTGTCGTTGGTCACTGGCAGGACGAGGAAGTGCAAAGGCAGTTGGGCGTATGGGCGCGCGCCGCATCCGCATGGGCTGATTGGCAGGGCGGCAAGCTGGCCCGCTTTGGCGATAACATGCGCGAAGTCGCTGTGACCGAAGGCGATAAGGTTGAAGCGGAAATTAAACTTGGATATTCCGTCAACGGCTATGGCGTTGGCGATCTGGTGAAATATGTCAACGATGCAACAGATGCTGAAATTGACTCACTAGTCAAAACTTATCTCGATGAATACGAAGTCTCTGCCGAGCTCAAGCCTGGCGGCGCTCGAAACTCGTCTCTGCGGGATGGTGCGCGCATTGAAATTGGAATGCGCAACTTTTTGAAAGACGGCGACTTCAAAGCCTTCACCACTACATTCCAGGATCTGCACGGTCTGACCCAATTGCCCGGCCGCGCTGTTCAGCGCTTGATGCGTGATGGCTACGGCTTCGGTGCAGAAGGTGATTGGAAAACGTCCGCGCTTGTGCGTGCGATGAAGGTTATGAATGCAGGGTTGGAAGGCGGCGTCAGTTTCATGGAAGATTATACCTACCATTTCAGTGCCAGCGGTGACAAGAATCTCGGCGCACACATGCTTGAGATTTGTGAATCGATTTCGGCGGGCAAACCGAAATTGGAAGTTCATCCGCTCGGGATCGGGGGGAAGGCTGATCCCGTCCGATTGGTATTTGACTCACAGTTGGGAGCTGCCGTCGGCGCGTCCATCATCCACATGGGTGACCGCTTCCGCATGATCGCCAACGTCGTGGATGTCGTTCCGAACGATGCTCCGCTTCCCAAATTGCCGGTGGCGCGTGCGCTGTGGCTGCCACGTCCTAACTTATCTGTAGCTGCCGCTGCATGGATCTATGCTGGCGGAGCGCATCACACAAGTTTCAGCTATTCAGTCAACGTAGAACACTTACAGGATTTTGCTGATATGGCTGGCATTGAATTTGTGGTTATTGATGAAAATACCCGTGTGCAGGAATTCCGTGAAAAGTTACGTTGGAATGATCTGTACTATCATTTGAACAAAGGTCTGTAAACTTAAAACCTAGGGGGGTGGTTAATAATTTGACCCCCCCACCAAAAAAAAAAAAAAAAAGAGGACTTTTTTCTGGGGGGGTGGGGGGGTTGGGGGGGGTAAAAAGGAAGAAATAATAAACAGTCTCTAAAGGTCTAAGAAGAGGACCTTTAGGGTTTCTTTGAACTAAAGGAATGACCTCATGCAATATCGCGAACTTGGACGTACGGGTTGGAAAGTTTCAACGGTTTCTTTTGGGGCATGGGCAATTGGCGGCACATGGGGCAAAGTGGATGATAAAGATTCACTGGCAGCATTACATCGTTCCATTGATCTGGGAGTCAACTTCATTGATACCGCCGATGTTTATGGCGATGGACGCTCGGAGCGTTTGGTGGCGCAGCTTCGCAAAGAGCGCAGCGAGACCATCTATGTGGCAACCAAAGCCGGGCGCAGACTTGATCCGCATCTGGCGGGTGGGTATAGTCGCGCAAACCTGACTGCTTTCGTCGAGCGCAGTCTCAAAAATCTAAATACAGAAGCGATCGATCTTTTGCAATTGCACTGCCCGCCGACAGAAGTTTATTACATGCCTGAAACTTTCGGCGTGCTGGATGATCTTGTCCACGCGGGCAAGCTGCGTCATTACGGCGTGAGCGTTGAAAAAGTGGAAGAGGCGCTCAAGGCCATTGAGTATCCCAATGTGCAGACCGTGCAGATTATTTTCAATATTTTTCGCCAGCGGCCTGCCGAGTTATTTTTTGTTGAAGCCATGCGCCGCAAGGTGGGGATTTTGGCGCGTGTGCCGCTTGCCAGCGGCATGTTGACCGGCAAATTAACTGCCAAGTCTAATTTTGAAGCGGACGATCACCGCGCCTTTAATCGTCACGGTGAATCTTTTGATCGCGGTGAAACCTTCTCAGGCGTGGATTATGAAACTGGCTTGAAGGCCGTTGAGGAATTGCGTGCGCTCGTCCCCGCTGGCTGGACAATGCCGCAGTTCGCTCTGCGCTGGATACTGATGTTTGACGCTGTGACATGTGCCATCCCCGGAGCAAAAAACCCTGCTCAGGCTGAGGACAATGTCAGATCGGCTGACATGCCTGCGTTAAGTTCTGATACGATGGATAAAGTCTGCACGATCTACGATTCAAAAATCCGCACTTTGGTACACCAGTACTGGTAGAAACAATCATGAACAAATGTGTTTTGAAAAATGACTTTTTGCAAATTGAATATCTAACTGAATCACAGCGTATTTCGGGGCTTATCCCTGCGGGCAAGCCCAACATGCTGGCAGATTTGAGTAATCTGCCGCCGATCCCGACGCCCTATGGGAATTTTTATTTTCGCGGCGGGCATCGTCTGTGGCATTCTCCCGAAGCCTTGCCGCGGACTTATATTCCAGACATCGGTGAAATGATAATTACGGAATTACCCAATGGGGTGATTCTTGAAACGCAAACAGAACCCGGCTCAGGGATTCGTAAACGGATCGAAATTCATCTGGCGGCTGATAAGCCATCTGTGAAATTGATTCATACACTCGTCAATGATGGCTTATGGCCGGTGGAGTTGGCACCGTGGACAATTACCCAGTTTCGTTTGGGCGGAGCAGCAATTTTGCCCATGCCTGTTGGGAATGTAGATGCGGCAGGTTTGCTTGCCAATCGTCAATTTTCATTCTGGCCATACGCGCGTATCAACGATACGCGGCTGAAATTGGGGGATGAATTTACATTCTTCAATGCAGATGCGATTCTGCCGCCTTTCAAGATGGGTTATTTCAATCCTCATGGCTGGATGGCTTATTGGCTGGATGGTATTTTGTTCCGCAAGACGTTTGATGCTCATGTTGACTCGCTTCACCCTGATAATAATTGCAATTCGGAAATATATTGCGGCGATCAATTTGTGGAACTCGAAAGCCTCGCTCCGCTAAAAATGTTAAATCCTGGCGAATCGGTTGACCATGTGGAGACGTGGGACTTGTTTGATGGGTTGGATTCTCTGCCGGGCGAAGTGCAATCGTATCTAAATCAAAAATAAAGTTGTATGCACTTTGTGTAAACCCGATTGAAAGTTTGCGGCTTTTTGATCCGGCTTGTTTTTTTGTTCCCTGTTTGGAAGTACTTCTGAATGATATAGCGGGAATTGCCAGAGAAGTTATGTGTTGGAAAAATGAATAATTGATCAGGACATGGAAGGTCATGCTTTTAATCCGCGTAAAGTGGAGTATACTGATTTTAGTAAGTTAAACCGCTTACGGTTGAGACTCATTTCTGCCAGGTGCGTTACAAGTCTGATTATCGTAACATTCCGCGGCGCTTCTTAATACCACTCGCATACGCGAGATGAATCCCAAGCCCAATCACATTATGAATACTGCCACAATGCAGTTGATTAAGGTTCTTACTACTTGGTCAATTGATTTTGGCATTATGCAAGAATCGAAGGGATGACCCCATGTTCGATACTATTCTCGCCCCATTGGACGGCTCGCAACTGGCGGATTGTGTTTTGCCGCATATCGTTGCCATATCCCGCTCATTTGATGCGGAAGTCACCCTGTTGCGTATGTTGGAGAAAAATCAGGCGGGCACATCGGCGCAAATGTTTGATCTACTTAACTGGCAGATCAATAAGACAAAGTCAGCGCTTTATTTGGAAAAGATAAAGTCCTGTTTCCAGGGATTAAGTGTTCGGTCTCGCACGACAGTCGTGGAAGGGCTGGTGGCCGAAGGGATTATTGAATATGCTCAAAATCAGGGAATGAAATTGATCGTATTGAGCACGCATGGGCGGAATGGCCTGACGCAATGGGGACTCAGCAGCGTTACACAAAAGATCATCCTCAGCGCACAGACTTCGCTATTGATCGTTCGGGCGCATCAATACGGAGTCTACTCTGATGAATTGTCAGCGGCTCCGCTTTATCGGCGTATTCTGGTTCCACTGGATGGATCCCAGCGGGCGGAGAATGTTTTACCGGTCATCACGCAGCTGGCACATTTTCATAAATCCCAGGTACATCTCGTGCATGTTGTGAAAACGCCGGAGATGGCGCGTCAAATGCCGCCTGCGCCCGAAGACATTGATCTTTCCAACCGCATGGTTGAGCGTAATCATGAAGAAGCCGAGCGCTATCTCGAACAGATCAAGGCGCGTTCATATCTGGAAGGCATTAACGTTAATACGCATCTCATCACCAGTGACAATGCCGCCGTCGCGCTGCATCAACTGGAGGAGCAGGAGCAATTCGATATGGTTGTGTTAAGCGCGCATGGGTACTCGGGGAATCATCAATGGCCTTATGGAAGTCTCGTTAATAATTTCATCCTGTATGGAAAAGTGCCGCTTCTCATTGTGCAGGATCTGCCTCCGAAGCTGGAGACAATTCCGCCGGAACTGCCTGCAACTGAACGCGTAGAGCGTTAACCCATGCAAATTGCCCCGCAGGTTATTTCATCAGAACCAGCCAGCTCAGATACCGATAGTCGGCTGGGAGAATTCGCGCGTCAACTGGCGCAAACACATGCCGCAGTCACGGTTGTGGGCGTGGATAACATTGAAGCATCGCGCTCAAAAAAAACTGACTTATTGAAACATTTGAAAACCTGGGAGCAGGCTTTAAGTAACGCCAACGCATTATTTAAAATTGCGCCGTCAGATGACCTGCCGGTTTCCCATGCCGGTGAATGGATGCTGGATAATTTCTACATTGTCAAACAGACCTTTCGCCAGATCAAAGAGGACCTGCCTGAAAGTTTCCTCAGCCAGTTACCCAAATTGGATGAGACATCCCTTCAAGACCACACGCGGATATTTGCCCTCGCGCACGAATGGATTTTATACAGTCAGAGTCAGCTCGATCTGACTCAATCTGCGGCCTTTATCCAGTACTATCAGCAGGTCACGCCGTTGACGATTGGGGAACTGTGGGCGTTTCCGATCATGCTGCGCATTGGAATTCTGGAACAGCTCGTCTACGCCGCTGCTGAATTGACTGGAATGGAGGTGACGAAGGCTCCGAGGCAGGCCGCGAACGAGTTTGTTTTCTTTGCGCCGGCAAATGAAACGATTGTCGCCAATTGTTTTCTTAGTCTGCGCTTGCTTGCCTCCACAGACTGGAAGGATTTCTTTGAGCAGACAAGCCGTGTGGAAAAGATTTTACGTAATGACCCGGCGAATATCTACGCCGGCATGGATTTTAAAACACGCAATAGTTATCGCAGCGTGATCGAGGAATTATCACGTCATTCAAATTTTAGTGAAGAGGAGATCGCACTCTCCACGGTTGAACTTGCTCGCACTGTCAGTGATAATGCATCCCGCCGGGAAGCGCACATTGGTTTTTATCTGATCGATAAAGGCCGTGCCAAACTCGAAAAAAATATCAATTATCAGTTGGAATTCAGAGTTCAACTGCGCCGCGCCTTGCTCACAGTTCCCACGTTTATTTACCTTGGAAGTATTGCCTTCCTTTCCCTGCTCTTTGCTTTTGGACTGATCTTATATGCAATGGATTCAGGCGGGTCGCTTGCTCAACTTATCACGGTGGGGGTGCTTGGGTTTGGTTTGGCATTGGAAGCCGCCATCAACCTTGTGCATTGGAATGTGACCCATCGCATCAAGCCGCAAAGCCTGCCGCGTATGGATTTTTCTGAAGGCATTCCAGCTGGAAACCGTACCATGGTGGTTGTCCCAACTTTATTGGAAAGTGAAACTGAACTTAATCATCTCCTGCAAGAGTTGGAGCTTTATTACCTGTCTAATCCAGATCCGCAGTTGACCTATGCATTGCTGACCGACTTTAGTGATGCGCCGTCAGAGGATATGCCAAAGGATGAAAAAATGCTTGATCTGGCAAGCCTCGGTATTGAAAACTTAAATAAGAAGTACGCGAAAGCCGCGCCCTTTTATTTATTCCATCGACATCGTCAGTGGAATCGATCAGAGGGTGTGTGGATGGGCTGGGAACGTAAGCGCGGAAAACTGGCCGATTTTAATCGGCTGCTGCTCAACCTGGGAGATGCACAACTTGAAGATGAAAATCTTCGGCATCGATCAGGAGAGCGGGAGAGGCGGGCGCCTCAGGCACACTATACGACCCAGGTGGGGGATGCAAGTATTTTATCTGGCATCAAATATGTGATCACGCTTGATGCAGATACATCCCTGCCGCAGGGTAGTGCCAATCAATTAATCGCGACTCTGGCACATCCCCTTAACCATGCTCAATTTTCCGCAGACGGACGGACAGTTGTTGCCGGGTATACAGTTTTGCAGCCGCGTGTAGCGATCAAGCCGACCAGCGCGAATCGTTCCATCTTTTCGCAAATCTTTGCCGGAAACTCCGGCTTTGACCTGTATTCCTTCGCCGTTTCAGATGTGTATCAGGATCTATTTGGCGAAGGCAGTTACGTGGGCAAGGGGATTTATGATGTCGCCGCTTTTGAACGCAGTCTGGCGGGACAGGTGCGTCAGAACACACTGCTCAGTCATGATCTGTTTGAAGGGATTTATGGCCGCGCGGCATTGGTTACAGATATCGTGCTCTACGAGGAGTATCCGTGGCGTTATGTAGTCTATGCTCATCGTTTGCGGCGCTGGATTCGCGGCGACTGGCAGTTATTGCCGTGGTTATTTCCCATTGTCCAAAATGAAAACGGACTCGCGCGTAATCGATTATCCATTATCAATGTTTGGAAGATCTTTGATAATATGCGCCGCAGTCTTCTGCCGCCCACTTTGTTGGCGCTGCTAATTGCGGGCTGGTTGTATTTGCCCGGCTCGCCTCTGGTCTGGACTTTGCTGGTATTGCTGCCTTCCATTCTGCCGATCATGGCGCAAACTGTTCAACACGTTCGATACAATTTTAAGAGCGGATTAACTCTTAAACAACTTATCAAACCAACTCAACTGCCGCTTACCCGCTGGGCGCTTTCCATTGTTTTTCTGCCGTATGAAGCGCTGCTGATGCTGGGCGCAATTCGTACTACATTGGCGCGTCTGTTGATCGCGCGCAGAAACCTGCTGCAATGGACAACAGCGGCTAATGTGGCGCGTGCTTTTGGATTGAACGCGCATTACGAAACACTGAATGAAATGGTGGCGTCTTTGGTCTTTACCGCTCTATTGGGAATAACGATTTTCATTCTTAATCCCAGTGCGTTATGGATTGCGCTGCTCTTGCTCCTTGTCTGGCTTGTTTCGCCGCAGATCGCTTATACGATCAGCAAGCCCGTTATGCATACGGTTACTCCGCTCTCGCTGCCTCAACGCAGACAGGTTCATCGTTTGGCGCGGCGCACCTGGGCATTTTTTGAACAATTCGCCGGCCCGAATGACCATTGGCTGCCGCCCGATCATTTTCAAGAGTCACCGCGCGGAAGTGTGGCACATTACACCACACCGACCAATATCGGTTTATTTTTGGTGTCTACACTTTCAGCTTATGATCTGGGATATATGGGATTAATTGAACTGGCCGTCCGCTTGCGCTCAACACTTGAGACCATGAACGATCTGGAACATTACCGCGGACATCTTCTTAACTGGTACGACTCACAAACACTAATAGCACTCCCGCCCCGTTACATTTCCACTGTAGACAGCGGTAATCTGGCCGCCTGTTTAATTACCCTGCGACAGGGTTGTCTTGCCATGACACAAGCGCCTGTCCTGGGTGAAAAACAATGGAAGGGTTTATTGACCATTCTGGATATTCTGGCAGAAGCATTACAGGCGCTTGAAAAAAATAATCCACACGCTTCCATTGAATCTTTTGAAGTTGAGTTGACCAGTATTTACGAACGCATCAATGCCATGCAAACCCAGCCCGCAGCGTGGAAGATGACTCTCGACTGGCTCTCAGGCGAAGGCTGGGAAAGAGTCTCGCATCGTTTGATGGATCTGCTTGAGAGTCATCCCAATCTACAGCCTGAATCCCTGATCGATCTGCAACTCTATCTTGACCTAATGCAGCACCACTTAAAAGATATGCAGCGCAGTCTGGATTTATTTGCACCCTGGATCAGCCGCCTGGATGCATCTCCCGCGCCGTTTATGTTGACTCCCGCCTGGCAGGATTTCCGTAACCGTCTGCCCGTTGAACTGCCCGTACTTGAGCAGGCATCCGCCGTGTATGAGCATGTTCAAAAAGCATTGAACGAGTTTAAGATGCATCAATCGGATGAGGCGACACTCGCATGGTGTAAAAGTTTGAGTGATGATCTTTCAACAGCCCACATGACCGTTCAGCCGCTGCTGATCGGCTTTCGCGATATGGCCGAGCAGGCAGATGCCGCCGTGACCAATATGGATTTCCGCTTTTTATTCCATGAACGCCGGCAGGTTTTTCACATTGGATATAACGCCAGCACCGAACAACTTGATCCGAGTTATTACGATCTTCTGGCATCTGAAGCACGCATCGCCAGTTTGGTCGCCATTGCAAAGGGAGATGTGCCGCAGAGTCACTGGCAGCATTTGGGACGGCCGGTGACAGAGGCCAACGGCAAGCAGGTTCTGCTCTCATGGAGTGGAACCATGTTCGAATATCTCATGCCGACTCTCTTCATTAAAAAATTATGCCGGGACATTCCTTTCAGATAGCTGTTATGCTGCGCTTGAGGCACAGGTGAGTTATGGAAAGGAAGAGGAAGTACCCTGGGGAATTTCAGAATCCGGATATTACGCGTTCGATCTTAATTTAAATTATCAATACCGGGCATTTGGCGTGCCGGATCTCGGTTACAAACGTGAATTGCGCAATGATCTGGTGGTAACTCCCTATGCATCATTAATGGGACTCTCTCTTCAACCGCAGGCAGTGCTGGAGAATATGGCGCAGTTGGAGCAATTGAATATGCTTGGACGCTTTGGCTTTTACGAAGCGTTGGATTACACCAAGTCGCGCCTGCCTGCCGGACAGACCTCCGCAATTGTGCAATCGTATATGGCGCATCATCAGGGCATGATCCTGATGGCGGCATCCAATTATCTTTTGGATGATGTGATGGTGAAACGCTTCCATGCCAATGAACATATTAAGAGCGTGGAACTGCTGCTTCAGGAAAAGATCCCGCAAAGCCCGCCGATTGAATTCCCGCATCCCGATGAACCCGCAGATACGGTTAAGGGAGCGGTTCGTGTTGTAAACAGTTTGCCGTGGCGCGTGCCGGTGGATAGTCCCATTCCGCAGGTGCATGTACTTTCACAGGGTGATACAAGTTTGCTCGTCACCAATGCCGGCGGCGGATTTAGTCAGTGGCGCGAGTTTGCATTAACTCGCTGGCATGCCGACACAACCCTCGACCAGTGGGGCACGTGGATCTATTTGCAAGACCGCGAGAGCGGAGCGCTTTGGTCTGCCACTTGTCAGCCGATCGGATGTTCGCCTGATTATCAGGATGTATCGTTCTATCCGCACAAAGTTGAGTTCCAGCGTTCTGATAATGGGATCTCCCTGCGCACCGGAGTCACGATCAGCACAGATGGCGTTGAGATCCGGCGGGTGAATATTCTGAACGATAGTGACCGTCCTCGTCGTTTGAAGGTGGCTAGTTATGGTGAAGTGGTACTGGCGGCGCAGTCAGCCGACCGCAGACACCCTGCCTTCAATAAACTTTTTATCGAGAGCGAATATCTTCCCAGAGAGAACGCACTTATATTTGAACGGCGTCCGCGCTCTGCAGATGAAAAGCCTGTGGTGCTGATCCACGCGATGGTGATCGAAGCCGGCCGCAAAGTGACCGGAGAACATGAAAGTGACCGTGCTAAATTTTTGGGCAGGTCGCGTACCATGCATAATCCCGCTGCATTAAAAAGCGGAAATCGTCATCTGCCCGGTTCCACCGGCGGCACACTTGACCCGATCTTTTCACTCGCGCAGAATATTGATTTGAAACCTCATGCAAAGACCAGAATTACTTTCTTAACAGTAGCCGCATCAACACGGGAAGAAGCGCTGGAAAAATTATCCGCTTATCAAACCGGGCAATCCATTCATCGCGCCTTCAACGAATCGCGTGCTTATAGTGAGCGTGAACTGCTCAAACTTGGATTGAATGCGTATGCCATTGAAAATATTCAACGCCTGTATTCCGCCTTGATCCACCCCACAGGCGTGCTGCGCGCTGAGCCGCATATTCTGGCGCAAAACGAAAAGGGACAATCAGACTTGTGGGCCTTCGGTATTTCGGGCGATTATCCGATCCTGTTGGTACGTGTTCGTGATGGCGAGTCGCCTTTGCTGCGCGAGGCCTTGCTGGCTTTCACCTATTGGCGCACTCATCATGCGACGGTTAATCTTGTCATCCTTAACGATCAGGATACAGGCTATGCACTCGATCTGCATAACGCCATTCAACGTCGCATTCATCGTATGGGCGTGGACGCTTCGTTAAATCAACGCGATGGAATTTTCATACTGCGCACCGATCAATTGCAGCAGGCTGATCAGATTTTATTTGAAACCGTGGCAGGTGTTATTTTGGATGAGAAAGGCGGGACGTTGGCGGATCACGCTTTGAGATTAACCGCCCAACCGACTCTTCTACCGCAATTCACCGCTTCACTCTCGCCGAAACTTGATCCTGAACCGACGCCATTGCTTGCGCTGCCAGATGACCTGCTAATGGACAACAGCCTCGGCGGCTTTACTCGTGATGGCAGGGAATATGTCATCCATCTTCAACCCGGACAGCACACGCCGCATCCGTGGGTCAATATTATTGCCAATCCGCAATTTGGATTTCTAGTTTCAGAATCAGGCTCCGGCTGTACCTGGTCCGAGAATAGCGGCGAGAATCGATTAACCCCCTGGCGCAACGATCCGGTGACGGATATGCCGGGCGAAGCATTGTATTTGCGTGATGAAGAGACCGGCCTGGTCTGGTCTCCGACTCTTATGCCAGCCGGCGCGGATGTGACTCATATCATCCGGCATGGCGCAGGGTATTCGATCTTTGAGAGTCAGAGTCATGGCTTAAATCAAAAACTGCGTTTGTTCGCTGTGCCTGATGCGCCGGTTAAGATCGTACATTTGCGTTTACAAAATCTATGGGACCGTCCGCGCCGGGTTACGGTCACATACTATGCAGAATGGGTGCTTGGCACAACACGCGATATTCATCAGGCGCACATCATGCCCGAGTTTGATCCTGAAAAAAATGCGCTGCTTGCTTCCAATCATTTCAATAGCGAGTTCGGTCAACGTGTTGCGTTTTTAGCATCCAGTCACAAACCGCACGGTGTGACCACTGACCGCACAGAATTTTTAGGGCGCATGGGAAGTCTGCGGGCTCCGGCGGCGCTTGAGCGGATCGGACTGGAAAGCGCGGTCAATGCCGGGCTTGATCCGTGTGCAGTCATCCAACTTCATGTTGATCTCGCGCCGGGTGCTGTGCAGGAAGTCTTTTTCTTAATTGGGGAGGGAAAAGATCGGGCTGAGAGTCTGGCGCTGATTGGACAGATTCAGGCACGGGCGGAGGTTGAAACGATCTGGCAGGCTGTCCAAAGTCAATGGGATGAACTTCTAAACGTCATCACGGTTGAGACGCCCGATCCCGCGCTGGATCTGATTCTTAATCGCTGGATGTTATATCAAACGATCGCCTGCCGTTTATGGGGGCGCACTGCGTTGTATCAATCAAGCGGCGCGTTTGGCTTCCGCGATCAACTTCAAGATGTGCTGGCTTTGCTGCATACCCGGCCTGATATTGTGCGCGCGCAAATTTTGGAAGCGGCGCGGCATCAATTTGAAGCGGGCGATGTGTTGCACTGGTGGAATCCACCTGCCGGGCGCGGTGTGCGGACGCGCTTCTCGGATGATCTGCTCTGGCTGCCGTATGTCACTGCTGAATATGTTTCTGCAACCGGTGATGAATTTATTTTGTCCGAAAGCATTCCTTTTCTAAAAGGCGAAGCGCTCAGGCCGGGTGAAATGGAACGCTATACAAAATACGAAACGTCAACTGATCTGCATACTTTGTATGAGCATTGCCGCCGCGCAATTGAAAAGGGAAGTACATCTGGTGCGCACGGACTGCCGTTGATGGGTGGCGGCGATTGGAATGATGGGATGAATCGAGTCGGGATGTATGGACGCGGGGAGAGCATCTGGCTCGGCTGGTTCCTGTATGCCACGCTCAAACAGTTTGCCCCGCTGATGCAGTTCATGAACGACGACTCTGCGCTGTATCTTGAACAAGCAGAGAAATTGGCACAGGCACTTGAAGCCCACGCCTGGGATGGGGACTGGTATCTGCGTGCCTTTTATGATGATGGTTCGCGTTTGGGTTCGCATGAGAATATTGAATGTCAGATCGATTCGATCGCGCAATCATGGGCGGTCTTATCAGGTGCAGCGGATTCATCGCGCGCGGCGCAGGCAATGGAGTCTGTTGATCGGCGTTTGGTGAAATCTGCGGATCAAATGATTCTATTGTTCACGCCGCCTTTTGACAAATCGGAGCGTGACCCGGGATATATCAAAGGCTATCTGCCGGGTGTGCGCGAAAACGGCGGACAATATACACACGCCGCGATCTGGACCGCCTGGGCTTTTGCCAGACTCGGGCAGGGCAGCCGTGCCGTTGAATTGTTCCACTTGTTGAATCCGATTCGTCATGCAGATACATTTGAGAAGGCGGTACGTTATCAAGTGGAGCCTTATGTGATTGCCGCCGATATTTACAGCGTGCCCCCGCATATCGGTCACGGCGGCTGGACCTGGTATACAGGTTCCTCCGGTTGGATGTATCGGCTGGGGATCGAGGCCATTTTGGGCATTGCCCGGGTTGCAGATACATTAACGATCAATCCGTGTATTCCCGCTCATTGGCTGGGATATAAAGTGGATTATCGTTTTAAGACATACACATTACAAGATCAGCGTGGAGAATCCAAATGGTGTGGAGCGCGGCGTTTTGAATATTACTCTGGATGGAATTCCGTTGATCGGCAATCTGATTCCGCTGGCGGATGATGGTCAACCGCATGAGGTGCGGGTGATGCTGGGTAGCGTTGTTTTGACGGCTGACCGCTCATCAATAACCGGGCGGCTGTCTTAAACTAACAATGTATAGCTGCTGTACAATCAGATCGGAGCTTAACATGCAACAGAGTCGAATATATAAAGAAGGTGAAGAACAAGCAGGACTGTACAAGGATATTTTTGATGTCGCTGCCGATGGGCTGATCGTCAATGATCTTGAAAGCGGCCTTGTGGTGATGGCGAATCCTGCGGCTTGTGCCATGCATGGTTATACACATGCAGAATTTATCGGTTTGGCGTTGATAGCTTGTATTCATTCTGACAGTCAGTTTGTATTTAGTGAATCCATTCAGGTGTTTCAGCCGGATGGGGTGTTTGATATCCAGACGCTGGATGTCTGCCGTGATGGTTCAACATTTTATGCTGTCTGGCGCGGAACTGCGTACACCTATCAAGGCCGGCCCTGTTTGCTGAACGTTGTGCGTGATGTCAGTAAACGGATGCAAATAGAACAATTGCTCGGGCGGCGTGTCGAAGTCCGCACACATGAGCAGGCTACCTTGCTGGAGATTTCGCATACACTGGCATCCACTTTGGAACTTCAGCCGGAGTTAATCCTTGACCAGTTGCGGAAGATCATTGAGTTTACACACGGTGGTCTCTTTGCTTTGGAAGGTTCTTCACTGGTGACATTGGCAATGCGCGGAACACAATACCTGGAACAGTTGGGGTCGGTCCATATACATTTGAAAGACTCTGAGACTCTGGTTGCGTTATTTAATAAACATCAACCGATACGTATCGCGGATGTATGGAGCGATGTCCCACCGGCGCAATTTTTACGTTCGCTTCTATCTGATGAAGCTGCCGTGCTGTTGGATGGAATGCAATCGTGGATGTGGGTGCCGTTGGCTGTGAAGGGACGTATCATCGG
Organism: Candidatus Villigracilis proximus; assembly: GCF_016717045.1. Lineage (NCBI taxonomy): Bacteria > Bacillati > Chloroflexota > Anaerolineae > Anaerolineales > Candidatus Villigracilaceae > Candidatus Villigracilis > Candidatus Villigracilis proximus. The sequence goes on from NZ_JADJUO010000004.1 coordinate 171,910, forward strand.
CGGTGTGGGCGTGGCGCACGAGATGCGCAATTATTTCACTGTCCACCATGCGGATCTGGCTTTGAGTGTTGCCAATCAGGCGGCGATCACGATGATCAATGCTGAACTGTACGGGCATGCACAGGAACTCGCAGTATTGGAAGAGCGGCAGCGTTTGGCCCGCAATCTGCATGATGCTGTTAATCAATCATTGTTTTCTGCCGGATTGATCGCGGAAGTGTTGCCGCGTTTGTGGGATCGTGATCAGTTGGAGGCGAGGCATTCGCTTGAAGACTTGCGCCGTCTGACACGCGGTGCGATGGCTGAGATGCGCGCCCTGCTGGCGGAACTGCGGCCTTCGACGTTGACTGATTCAAGTTTGAATGATCTGTTGCGGCTGTTGGGAAATGCGTTCTCTGGCCGAACCAACGTCCCTTTGACGGTGACCATTGACGGAGAGTTTTCCCTGCCAGCTGAAGTACAGATCGCTTTTTATCGTGTCTGCCAGGAGGCTTTGAGTAATATTGCCAAACACGCCAAAGCTACTCAGGTGGAGGTGTGTCTGATACAGGTGGAGGATGTGATTGAGATGTGCATCCAGGATAACGGTCAGGGATTTGATACGCAGCAAACTTTCTCAGGTCATTACGGGCTGGGGATGATGCAGGAGCGCGCAGAAGGCGCAGGGGCGCAGTTATCCATTGTGAGTCAACCGGGTCAGGGGACTAAACTCACGATCCGCTGTGCAATTTCCTCAAATAAGGAGTCTATATGACAATTTCATCCCAACCGATTCGAGTCATGTTGGCGGACGATCATACAATGGTGCGTAAGGGATTGGCGACCTTTCTGAAGGTTTTCGATGATCTGGAATTGGCCGGTGAAGCCGATGGCGGGCAGGCAGCCATCAAATTATGCGGTGAAGTTTTGCCGGATGTGGTCTTGATGGATATGGTTATGCCTGATGTGGATGGAGCTGCTGCAACACGCATCATCCGTCAAATGTATCCGCAGGTGCAGGTAATTGCGCTGACTAGTTTCAAAGAGGGAGAGCTGATCAAGAAAGCATTGGAATCCGGAGCGATCGCTTATTTACTCAAGGATGTCTCTGCCGATGATCTGTCGCGGGCCATTCGCGCCGCGTATGCCGGCCGTTCAACTCTTTCTCCAGAAGCGGCGCAGGCTTTGGTGCAGGTAGCCAGCCAACCGCCCGTGCCCGGCCTTGATTTGACAGAGCGGGAGCGCGAGGTGCTGGCTTTGATGGTGGAGGGGTTGAACAATACACAGATCGCCGGAAGGTTAACCGTCAGTCCATCCACGATCAAATCGCATGTCAGTAATGTACTCTCAAAATTAGGAGTCGCCAGCCGCACCGAAGCAGTGACTTTGGCCTTGCGCAGCCGCATTATTTCCTGAATTTTTACATCTCCCCCAAGTGGCGGAGAGAAACACTCCCCAGACGCATGATGCGCCTGGGGAGTGTTTTCTTATAAACTTAAGTGCCGGAGTGTATTCGTGCGTTGGCGTTATTTGCCAAATTTGAAATTTGAATGAGAAGGGCATTCATACGATATGAAACCTGCAATCGAAAAAAATGTTAATTGAACTGTCATTGAAAGAATCTGAGTTTCGTTACCGCCGCCTGTTTGAATCAGCCCAGGATGGAGTTTTGATTCTGGATGCCGTAACAGGCATGATCGTGGATGTTAACCCGTATTTGATTAATATGCTGGGTTATTCGCGCGAGGAGTTTATTAAAAAGAAATTGTGGGAGGTGGGCGCGTTTCGCGATATCGAATCCAGCAAGGAAGCCTTTGAGGCATTGCAGGCGAATGAATATATCCGCTATGAAGACTTGCCGCTCAAAACGAAGGGTGGTCGTTTGATTCAGGTGGAGTTTGTCAGTAATGTATATCAGGCGGGAAATGAAAAAGTGATCCAATGCAATATCCGTGATATTACCGAACGCAAGTTGGTGGAGGATTCCTTACAGGAATCTGAAATAAGATACCGCCGCCTGTTTGAATCAGCTCAGGATGGGATTCTGATCCTGGATGCCGAAACAGGCATGATCGAGGATGTGAATCCGTATCTGGTTAATATGCTGGGTTATTCGCGCGAGGAGTTCATCCAAAAAAAACTCTGGGAAGTGGGCGCGTTCCGCGATATTGAATCCAGCAAGGAGGCCTTTGAGGCTTTGCAGGCAAATGAATATATCCGCTATGAAGACCTGCCGCTCAAAACGAAGGATGGCCGGTTTATTGAAGTGGAGTTTGTCAGCAATGTGTATCTGGTTGGAGGGGAAAAGGTAATCCAGTGCAATATTCGTAATATTACAGATCGTAAACTAGCGGAAGATTCCTTGCAGGAATCTGAGGCGAAGTTTCGCATGTTGGTTGAGCATCTCCCCACAGTGGTTTATATGAATGCGGTAGGCGATGCAAACACCAGTATTTATGTCAGCCCGCAGATCGAGGCTCTTTTGGGGTACACCCCGCAGGAATGGCTGGATGATCCGAAATCGTGGCTGGGAGCGCTGCATCCTGATGACCGTTCGCGTGTGCTGGAGAACGCCTTCACTGCCGATCAGAACAATGAACCTTTTGATATGGAATATCGAATGATCGCCCGTGATGGACATTTGGTTTGGGTGCATGATCAACTGGTTTCGGTCACTTCTGTGAAAGGTCCGCCCCAATTCCGGCAGGGCATTATGGTTAATATTACTGAACGCAAACAGGCCGAAGAGGCACTTGCCCGTTCCGAAAAGGAATTTCGTAATCTGGCCGAGAATGCGCTGGTCGGCGTCTTTCGCACAACGATCAAGGGCGATCTGCTGTTTTTGAATGACGCGCTGGCGCGCATCTTTGGTTATAACCTGATGCTGGATATGAAACAGGTGGGGGTGATTCTGCACTATGTTGATCCGTTAGACCGGACAAAGGTTTTGGATATTCTGAAAGAAGAAGGCCGGATCAATAATCACGAACTTGATGTGTTAACCAAAAGCGGAGAAACGCGGAATATTCTGTTGAGCGCAATCATTGAAAAGGATATTTTGAGCGGGATGATCATCGATATTACAGAGCGCAAACAGGCCGAAGAGAAGTTAATAAACGCGCGTGAATTTTTACAAAGCGTTCAGGATGCCCTCTCTTCAAATATCACCATCCTGGATGATGAAGGCAATGTTGTGCATGTTAATTCAGCCTGGCGCAATTTTGGCAGGTTGAATGGATTGAAACATCCCAACCATTGTATTGGGTTGAACTATCTCGATATTTGCGATTCGGCGACAGGTCAGTATGCCGAGGAAGCGGCTTTGGTTGCAAACGCGATTCGAGAAATCCGCAATAGGGGAACGGGGGAGATCAGGGTGGAGTATCCCTGTTATGTTCCGGGTCAACAGCAATGGTATGTGGCGCGAATTACAAAATTTGAAAATAACGGTCAGAGGTGGATTGTGGTGGCGCATGAAAATATCACCGAACGCAAACAGGCCGAGGAAAGAATACAACGACAATTTGAACACCTGACCGCATTAAGCGCCATCGATCAGATTATTGCGGCTAATTTTGATCTGAAACTCAGCCTTTCAGAAATTTTGATGCATGTCACCGCCGAACTTGAAATTGATGCGGCTGATATTCTGATCTTAAATCCGATTTCACAAGTGTTAGAGTATGGTGCCGAGCGCGGTTTCCGCAACAAAGCCATCAGAAATGCACAAATTCGTTTGGGCGAAAGTTATGCCGGCCGCGCCGCATTGGGACGAAAAATGATCCAAATTCCCAACCTAAAGGACGAACCCGATACTCTGTTCCGCGAATCTTTTTTGACCGGTGATGATTTTATTTGTTACTACGGTGTACCGTTAATTACCAAAGGCCAGGTGAAGGGCGTGTTGGAGATATTCCATCGCTCTGTTCTTGCCCCCGATGCAGAGTGGCTTGATTTTCTCAATGCGCTGGCAGGGCAGGCCGCGATTGCGATTGAAAATGTTCTGCTGTTTGAGAGTTTACAGCAATCCAATTCGGAGCTAGCCATGGCGTATGACGCCACGATAGAAGGTTGGTCGCGCGCACTTGATCTACGCGACAAGGAAACCGAAGGGCATACCCAGCGTGTGACCAGAATGACTGTGAAACTGGCGCGTGCCTTTGGTTTGAGCGAAGAGGAATTGGTGCAGGTCCGCTGGGGCGCGTTGCTGCATGATATTGGCAAGATGGGCGTACCAGATGGAATTTTATTTAAATCCGGTCCTTTGACGCCCGAAGAATGGGTTGCCATGAAGAAGCATCCGGTCTTCGCCTATGAGATGCTTTCTCCCATTCGCTATTTACGGCAGGCATTGGATATTCCCTACTATCATCATGAAAAATGGGATGGCGGAGGATATCCACATGGACTCGCGGGGATACACATTCCACTGGTTGCGCGTATTTTCGCGGTGGTTGATGTGTGGGATGCATTGAGCTCAGACCGTCCATACCGCCCGGCCTGGAGAGTGGAAGAAGTCCGTGAGCATATCCGCACCTCTTCCGGTACACACTTCGACCCGCAAGTGGTGGATTTGTTTCTACAGATTCTCGCTGACGTTTGAGTGTCCATATCCCCCAAGTGGCGGAGGTGAACTCTGGTCAACAGATGGATGTGCTCGGTGAACGCTCGTTATAAAATAGCAGTATCAGCATATTTTTGCGCGTTTAAGCGCCTGTACCAGTTGTATAAGCAAGACATTCTGCCGCGTTGACGTAGGGTACAGCCAGGAAAGTTGAGGTTTTACTTTGCAAAAATTGAAAGATTCCGAACTTCGTTACCGACGCCTGTTTGAGGCAGCCGAGGATGGCATATTAATATTGGACGCCGAGACCGGGATGATCGAGGATGTTAATCCTTTCCTGATCAATATGCTGGGCTATTCGCGCGAAGAATTCGTGGAGAAAAAACTTTGGGAAGTGGGCGCATTTAAAGATATTGAAGCCAGCCAGAATGCTTTTGAAGCCTTACAGATCAGTGAATATATTCGCTATGAAGACCTGCCGCTGAAAACGAAGGATGGGTATTTGATTCAAGTTGAATTTGTGAGCAATGTCTATCTGGTGGAGGATGAAAAAGTAATCCAATGCAATATCCGCGACATCACCGCACGCAAACATGCAGAGGATGCCATGCAGGGGTCTGAGGCGAGATACCGCCGTCTGTTTGAGGCCGCCGAAGATGGCATATTAATACTGGACGCCAAAACAGGCAGGATTGGGGATGTTAATCCATACCTGATAAAGATGCTGGGCTATTCGCGCGAAGAGTTTGTGGAAAAGAAACTTTGGGAAGTGGGCGCGTTCAAGGATATTGAAGCCAGTCAGGATGCCTTTGAAGCCTTACAGGAACATAAATTTATTCGTTATGAAGACCTGCCGCTTCGGGCAAAAGACGGGCAGTTGATCCAGGTGGAATTTGTCAGCAATGTTTACCTGGTGGGGGATGAAAAGGTCATTCAGTGCAATATCCGCGATATCACGGAGCATAAGCGCATCATCGTCGCATTGCAGGAGAATGAAAAAAGATATTACGATCTGGTGAATCAAAGCCCTGAAGGTGTATTTATTATTGAAATATCAGGGAAGATATTAACCGTTAATAAAGCGATGTGCCGAGAACTTGCATTTAATGAAGAAGAGCTTTTATCAATGAGTATTTGGGATATTATTCCGCAGGACTATTTGGGGCAATATCGAAAGAGCCTGTCGAAAATTTTGGAGGGTAAAATTTTGGAGGGAGCTGCTGAATACGCGGTGTGCGGAAAGGATGGAAAGATACATTATGTTGAAGTTCTATCAGCGCCCCATTACAACGGAAAGGACATCATCGATTTTCAAGGCATCGCTCGTGACATCACTGCGCGCAAACACTCGGAGGAGCAGATACGCCGGCAGCTTGAGCATCTGACCGCCTTGAGCGGTATTGATCGGATCATTGCGGCTAATTTTGATCTGGAGCTCAGCCTTTCAGAAATTCTGATCCATGTTGCCGTGGAACTTGGCATTGATGCGGCTGATATTCTGATCTTAAATACAAATTCGCAAATGCTGGAATACGGCGCGGAGCGCGGCTTCCGTACGAAAACCATTAGAAATAGACAGGTATATTTGGGCGAGGGGTACGCTGGCCGTGCCGCTTTGGATCGTCAACTGATACGCATCCCAAATCTAAGGGATGCGCCTGATAATCAATTCCTGACCGCGCTTTTAGAGGGTGAGGATTTTATCTGCTACTTTGGTGTGCCATTAATTATCAAGGGACAGGTAAAAGGCGTGCTGGAAGTTTTTCATCGTGATGCGCTTGAGCCGGATGAAGAATGGTTCGACTTTCTTAATTCTCTGGCAGGGCAGGCGGCGATTGCGATTGAGATCGTCACTTTATTTGCGAGTTTACAGCGGTCTAATTCAGAGCTTGCCATGGCGTATGATGCCACCATCGAAGGCTGGTCGCGTGCGCTTGATTTACGTGATAAAGAAACGGAGGGACACACGCAACGCGTGACGGAAATGGCCGTGAAACTTGCACGGGCTTTTGGTTTGAATGAAGAGGAACTGGTACAGGTTCGTTGGGGCGCGTTGCTGCACGACATCGGTAAGATGGGTGTGCCGGATAGTATCCTGCACAAGCCCAGCCCGCTGACCGGCGAAGAATGGCCGGCGATGAAGATGCATCCAACTTTCGCGTATGAGATGCTCTCTCCCATTCGTTATCTGCGGCTGGCATTGGACATTCCCTATAGTCACCACGAAAAATGGGATGGCAGCGGATATCCGCATGGACTGAAGGGCGCGCAGATTCCATTGGTTGCACGTATTTTTGCAGTTGTAGATGTATGGGATGCGCTAACCTCAGACCGTCCCTATCGTTCTGCCTGGACGAAAGAAAAGGTGCGCGATCACATTCTTTCTTCCTCGGGTACACATTTTGATCCGCAGGTGGTGGATATATTTATGCAAATCCCTGCTTGAATTAACTCAGCTCTTGCCGGTTTGATTTTCAGCCGGTTCAAGACGCCAGAACAGATTGCATAGATCAATAATAGACCTCTTGTAGTAAGTACCGCGCTGTAAAACACAAAGTCACCAGGGCACTAAGTCACTAAGCTTTTTTCCTTACTGCAGCACAGTGCAAGTTTTAAGACTTTGTGTCTCACCAGCGCTAGCGTTCGGTACAAGTGTTGTGGTAAAAAAACGGACTTTTGCAAGAGGTTAAATATGAATGGCGCCCGATATACCATAAAGGGTATGACAGAAAAGTGGAGTTGGTAATCGTGAAAAAACTGAAAGAATCAGAACTTCGTTATCGCCGTCTGTTTGAAGCAGCCCAGGATGGGATTTTAATTTTGGATGCAGAGACAGGGGCGATCGCAGATGTTAACCCTTTCCTTGTTAATTTGCTTGGGTACTCGCGCGAAGAGTTTGTGAAAAAAAAGCTGTGGGAAGTTGGCGCGTTTAAGGATGTGGAAGCCAGCCAAAGCGCCTTCGAAGCACTGCAGGAAAATGAATATATTCGCTATGAAGATCTGCCGCTAAAAATGAAAAATGGACGGTTGATTCAGGTTGAATTCGTGAGCAACGTTTATTTGGTGAATCATAAAAAAGTGATCCAGTGTAATATTCGAGATATAACAGAACGTAAACATGCCGAGGATGCTCTGCTAAAAAGCGAGGCGCTTTTGCGTGAACAATCGGTGCGGGATTTTCTAACCGGTTTATTTAACCGGCGCTATTTAGAGGAAACACTGGAACGCGAGTTGCTTAGAGCTGCCCGTAAACAGCTCACACTGGGCTTGATTATGTTGGATGTGGATGGTTTCAAAGGTTACAACGATACCCGTGGACATGCCGCAGGCGATGCGATCCTGCGTGAGTTGGGAAGATTGCTGTTGACGCATGTCCGTGGTGAGGATATTCCCTCCCGTTTTGGAGGTGATGAATTCATGATCATTCTGCCGGATACGTCGCGAGAGGTTTCACGTCAGCGCGCTGAATTTTTAGGCAGTCGAGCCAGCGATTTCAGTCTTGAATTTGAAGGTCAGACTCTTGAACCGATTACTCTTTCTTTTGGTGTGGCGGCATTTCCACAGGATGGCTGTACAAGCTCCGAAATTTTGAAAGCGGCTGATACTGCGCTTTATCGTGCCAAGAGTGAAGGACGTGGAAGGGTGATGATCGCGGGGTAGAAGCACAACACATATCTGTCAGTCGTAAGCAGACCTCCCCCAAGTGGGGGAGATGAACACTCCTCAACCGATGGATGCGGCTGGGGAGTGTTCATTGTATGATGAATTATGGTCGGTATTCCGGCTTCAGTCAGTCCGTGTCAGAATGTTTATTTTTTTATGTTTTTTGGAGGTATAAAATGGAAATCCCTTTACAGGCCCAGGTTGAATGTACAGACGGCGTTTGTGGTCAATCTGAATATGTCTTGATAGACCCATTGCTCGATCGGGTAACAAATCTGGTTATAAAAGAGACGGCATCTGATGTCGAGTATATTGTGCCGGTTGATGTTATCTCTGCAACCATTGCCAAGACGATTCAACTGCGTTGCAGCAAGGCTGATCTGGAGAAGATGCAGCGGTTTGTTAAAACTGAATACATTGAAGAGACGATCCCCGACAGAGATTTCATGCTCGCAGGCGGAATGTATGGTATGGGATCTTATTACTACATGCCTTATGTGTCTCCTGAAATAACTGTGCAGGTGCCGAATGAAGTTTTACAGATTCCGCCAGGAGAATTGGCTGTGCGGCGGGGGACTCGCATCGAGGCAACCGATGGCTATGTCGGTAAAGTGGATGAGTTGGTGATTAATGCAAAAAATGGTCACATCACTTATTTAGTGATGCGGGAAGGGCATCTCTGGGGACAAAAGGATGTAATCATCCCTCTCTCTGCACTGGGTGAATCTCACGCCGATACACAAACTGTATTTTTAAAAATAGATAAGGCTCAGGTTGAATCATTGCCGACCTTCCCGATCCACAGGCTTTGGTCTTGAAAACAGCAGCGTCTTTTTACTGGAAGATGCTGATGAATTATCAGAAGGAGTATGGTCATGAAAGATAACCAATTCCAGGTATTTACCTGTAAAACATGCGGCGGCCATGAATTGATCGTTACCCACACCTGGAACGTTGAGGCAGGGAACGACAGCGAAAGTTGGCGTGAATGGGGACCGCTCAAAGAGAATCACCATTGGCAATATGCTTTTAAGGAAAAGGTTGAGGAAAATGCGGATAATGAAGTTCAACGGGGTGACTTCGGTGAGTTCGCGGAGGACGATTCAACTTCTGAACCGGAAGACTATGAAGTGCATGATATACAAACCAGCCGCGAAGGCGATGAGTTTTTTGTCAATTGCGGAAACTGCGACCGGGAAGTTGAATTTGGCTGGTCAGAACCGGATCGCCGTGGACTTATTTATCCGGTTGAGTTTTTGGATTTTATCTCATCTGAATGCTGGCCCGACCCCAAATATTTGGAGAGTTGGCGGCGGCAGGGTTGGGAACGAATAACGCATATTCACTCTTCATAACTGCGCAGACATCGCACAGTCTGATTTGCTATTTGTTTAGGAGAAGTACATGATCAATTTTATGATATGGATCGTTGTTGGAGCCTTGATCGGCTGGGCTGCCAGTCTCATCATGCGCACGAATGATCGCCAAGGCCTGATCGGTGATATTCTTGTCGGCATCGTCGGTGCGTTTGTGGGCGGCTATTTTTTAACCCCTCTGTTTAATGTCAGTACGATCAATGAGGGCAACTTTAGCATTCCTGCCATGTTGGTGTCGCTGGGCGGGGCCGTTATCCTGCTGGCAATTTCAAAGCTGTTTCGTAATATTGCCGGATTTTTGTTAATGCTGCTCATTGCATTCCTGATCTATATCTATGTTAGCTGTTGGTCTTTGTCGTCAGCTTCCATGTTTTGCGGCAGTATCAGAGCATTGCCATTCCTGCAATAAACCCCGTTCGCTTTTCTCTCCCCCAAGTGGCGGAGAAAAACACTCCCCAGACGCATGATGTGCCTGGGGAGTGTTTCTTGTAGGATGAATGTATGACCCGTATATATATAGCTGATGCCAAATCTGAAGAACGTTCGGCTCTGCGCCTGCTGCTGATTGACCTGAATATGGAAGTAGTTGGCGAAGCGGCGGATTGGTATACCACGTTAACTCAAGTGCCACTCAGCCGCGCAGATATTTTGCTGGTTGATTGGGATTTACTCCCGATTGAACCTGGTGCTGCGATTGGCGAACTTCGTATGGTTTGCCCGGCTGCGCTGGTCATTGTTCTCATCAGCCATTTGGATGCTCGTCAACAAGCTGCACTCTCTGCCGGTGCTGATGCGTTTATCAGTAAAGGTGAAACACCAGAACGTGTATCTGAACGTTTGCGAGCTGTTGCTGCAAGTGTCATCAAGAAAATGACACCATCTGGCTGAAAGGGATATTTGTTATCCGGTGCAACTGCGCTGTCTTGCGCACCGGCGTAAATTAGGACAGTGTTTCACCCGGCTGAAAAACTGAAAGCAGAAATCGCTCAGTCTCAAGCCAGGAGAAGGTAGTGTCATTCCAACCGTGCAAGTTTGTATAAATGATCTGGAGGATCAAATCATGAACAAGGATATTTTTGAAGGAAAATGGAAGCAAATTCGGGGCGAGGCCAAAGCCTGGTGGGGCAAACTCACCGATGATGACCTTGATCGCGCTGCCGGAAAGTTCGATGTTTTGGCCGGCATGCTTCAGGAAAAATATGGCTATACCCGTGAGGCCGCTGCAAACGAAATTGACAAGCGTGTAACCGATTACGAAGCTGCCATGAAAAAGAAAACCGTTCCGGCTCCTGTTAAATAGCCGGAATATGGAATGCTCATTCTCGCTTGAAAATGGGCTCAGTTCGATAATTTTTATCCGAACCGCCGTGCGTTTTTAAAAAATTAATTAGGAGAGTAAAAATGAACCTTATCATCTATCTTATTGCCGGTGCGATCGTTGGTTATATTGCCAGCAGGATCATGCACACAAATTCGCAGCAAGGCACGCTGCTTGATATTGTAGTAGGCGTTATAGGCGCGTTTGTTGCCGGTTACTTTATCAGCCCATTGTTGGGTGTTGGGACGATCAATGACGCCATCACCATTCCAACCATGCTGGTCACACTGATCGGCGCCGTCATTTTGCTGTGGATCGTCAAGGCGATTCGCCGCTAACGCGGAACCGCATCCCTTTCAAATTTATGAAGTAAACGAACAGGGGTATGTACATACCCCTGTTCGTACAAATTATTAATGTCAAAGCATATACCGGAAAGAAAGATCAAAATGTCAAATAATAATAGAGTGTCAGAAGTTAGAACGTCACAGAGTGAACCGGAACGGGAGCAGCGCATTTTTACTTTTAAGGCTTCTCAATTAATCTGGTTGTTATTTGGAATACTTGAAGTACTGATCGCCCTTCGCATTGGCTTGATGTTGATCGGCGCAAATCCAAACAGCCCGATCGTCGCCTTGATCTATGGCTTTACCTACCTGTTTCTATTTCCATTCACCGATCTGGTCAGTTCGCCAGCAGCCGGCAATATGGTGCTTGAAATTTCCTCCCTGTTTGCAATGCTGGTCTATGGTTTGGTTGCGTGGGCCATGGAACGAGTGATCTGGCTGGTGTTTTATCGTCCGCGTGGAGCGGTGGTGGCAGTTACAGAAACGACGACCAGCGAGAATCATAATATCCGGTAAACAAAAGAGGCTGTTGTGAATAATCCCGATTGTCAGCAAGAGTCAGATCCGCGGCTTTTTATCCGCCCGCATATTTTAAATCGCATCCTGCGCTGGCTGACTGGTCTTATTCAGTTGACTGAAGATGAACAAGAGGATGCGGGTATTTATTTAGATTACCAACCCTGTAAATAGTATCCGCTTAAAAACCGTTGTAATAAATATTTATGATATTTAAAAGAGAAGGAGAAATACCATGATTAACGAAAATCAAGAATCTGTATCTCGCAAGAACAATGTTTTTAGTATTTTTGTCAGTTTGCTGGTGGGTGGGCTGGCTGGAGCGGTGACAATGTTGTTGCTGGCGCCGCAATCTGGTGAAGATACCAGATTGCAAATTCAGGAAAAAGGAATCGAGCTGCGTGATCGAACCACAGGCATGGTGGAAGATGCGATGGCGCAGGTACGTTTGGATCGAAATAAATTCACGATCAGCGGACGCCGGAAAGCCAAGGAATTGTTGGATCAAGGCCAGGCCTTGGTGGTTGAGCAATTGGATCGTGTTTCTGATGCCGCACAAGCCGGTAAAAAAGCAATTCAAAATTCATAGGATTTACGCTTGTACTTTCTTAGTGAAAGGAAATTTTTATGAACATTACTAAAAATATAGGTTTCCTGTTATTGGCCATCTGGCTTATTCTCACAGGCTTATCTGCGTTTGTTGCGATGGGCGGTCCGGGATTGATTTTGTCTCTGCTTGCCATCGTGGCTGGCATTTTCATTTTGATCGGCCGCTAGAAGTACAGTCTCACTCGGGGAACCCAACTGGGTGAGACTGTACTTTTGTAAAAGAGGCTCCCGTGTCTGAGTTCATTATCCTGGCATTGACCACTCAATGGTTGTTCAGTTTTTTTGGCCAATTAATTTTTCCAGGTATTCCACACACAGGCAGTTTTATCTATATGCTGGCTGTCCTTATTGTTATCCTGATTATTATGAAATTTCTGTCGTAGTTTGCATCCGCATTTTTAATCTTCCGATGGCCGTCTCTATTTCCAGAAAAAACATAATGTCTTGACGACTTGTCGCTGCTTCTTGTATCGCAAATTTCGACGTACGGGAAGCCGGATATAAAATCCGGATCATTGAACAGAGGAGTGAGTATGTTTCCAGACCAAATACCAAGGATAAATTATGCTAAATTTTCGAGGTGTGAAGAACGAAAACAAATGAAAGACGCCGGCGAAGATTCCGATTTGATCCGAAAAGCAGATATGGCTATTGAAGAGGCTGTTTCTCAGGCTTTATCACGGGATGATGTTCTGCGCATGACGGATTTTAATGAAATTGATGTTTCTGTCAAACATGGAATTGTTTATTTGAGTGGTCATGTGATGAGCACGGCCAGCCAGAGCAGAGTTGAAAATGCTGTGCTATCTGTTCCTGATATTTTGGAAATTAAAAATAACCTTGTGTTAGATGATGGACTCACGCTGGAAGTTGCTGCAGCGTTGGGAAAGTTGGAACATACTTATAGCTGTAAGTTCTTTACAGGTGTTTCGCATGGAGTCGTTTCCATCAATGGCGTTGTTGATCGTCAAAATACTGTATGGCTGGCAGAGAAGTGCGCGGCGGGGATTCCAAATGTCCGCGGGGTGATCAATAACGTGCGCGTGGCAGGGTCTGCGTTGAAATCACATAATCAATTGTTCTTACAGCCCATCATTGGAGAGACCATTTATTTTCTTGATGGTGCGTTTGGAATTGTAAAACAGGTCATTATCAATCCGAATCACCGGCGGGTGATTGCTGTGACGATGCAGGGGAAATTTACCAATCAGCAGTATGAACTCAATTCACTGGTTGATGGTAAAACGCCAGTTCCAGAGCAACTGATAACAGTATCCATGACTCTGGTTCGTTATCTGACCCGGGTGTCAGGGTTTTTGTATATTCGCAGTAATGAAAGAAATCGATATGTGGATTTTGACCCCGCTTCTTTTTTTCGCCGCAAACCTGAGTTGGATTCCACCATATCCTTATTGCCCTGAGGATGTGTTAATTCCGATCGAATACCGGAATGCAGATCTTAAACTTGCAGACGAATCTGATCCGTTCCCGTTTGGGGAAATACTTGAAGATGCCTCGATCAGGGAACAATTTTTTGCAACTGATAGTTTTGGCCTGTGATAATTAAAGCTGGTTTATCGAATGATGAGCCGGCTGATAAGTGAAGGAGATGATTTAATGAAAGCGCTTGTATACCATGCTCCAGGAATCCGTTCCTATGAAGAAAAACCCATGCCGGTCATTAAGGAGTCAACAGATGCCATCATTAGGATGACCAGGACGACCATTTGTGGTACAGATCTGCATATTATGAAAGGCGATGTGCCCTCTGTAACCGATGGACGCATTCTCGGTCATGAAGGTGTTGGCATCATCGAAGAGATCGGCGGTAATGTTTTGAATTTTAGCGTTGGCGAGCATGTTTTGATTTCATGCATCAGTTCATGCGGAAGATGTGCCAATTGTAAAAAGGGGATGTATTCACACTGTGAGAACGGCGGCGGTTGGATTTTGGGGAATCTGATCGATGGGACGCAGGCCGAATATGTCCGCATTCCCTTTGCAGATAACAGCCTGCATCCGATTCCTGCTGAAGCCGATGAAGAGGCGCTCGTTATGTTGAGTGATATCCTGCCGACGGGATTTGAGTGCGGCGTTCTCAATGGGCAGATAAAGCCCGGAGATGTTGTGGCAATTATCGGCGCAGGCCCGATCGGGCTGGCTGTCCTCCTTACGGCGCAGTTCTATTCGGCAGCGGCAGTCATCATGGTGGATAATGACAATAATCGTCTTGAAGTGGCGAAGAAATTTGGAGCGACGCAAGTCATCCGCAATGACCTTGGGAATGCTGCCGAAAAAATCATGGTGTTGACGAATAACCGGGGCGTGGATGTGGCAGTGGAGGCGATTGGGATTCCGGCAGGCTTTGAGATTTGCCAGGCGATTGTTACAGCAGGTGGTTTTATCGCCAATGTGGGTGTACACGGGAAACCAGTTAAGCTAAATCTGGATAAACTCTGGTCGCAAAATATTACGATCACAACGCGCTTGGTTGATACCGTCACAACACCAATGCTGATAAAAACAGTGGTCTCAGGAAAACTGCAACCGAAGGATTTAATTACCCACCATTTTACGTTGGATCAAGTGATGCAAGCCTATGATACTTTTGGCGATGCAATGAAAAAGGAAGCATTGAAAGTAATCATAACAAACGACGTTATGGCGCAGGAATCTGCCCAGTCTGGCATGAAAAAAAATATACCATTCCCTGTGGTTGTTTAGTGAATCGCTTTTCTAGTCGTGTGCTGCGTCCTGTTTTTTTAAGATGGGCGGGCCGGTTTCAGCGGTTGATCTACAATCAATTTTGATCGCATTCTTTTGCGCAGTATTCATTATCTTATTGCGCGTAATTAGTGGAAGAAGAACTTAATGTGTATCGTCAGCAGTTTTTTACTGCTTCAGAAATTTAATGCCCCAAAAGGAGTTACAAATGGACAAGCAATACCCAGCATATTACAAACAACTTACCGGATTGATGGGCTCTGTAGGAAAAGAAATCCCCAACACAATGGCCGGATTTGGCGAGCTTCATAAGCAATCCATGATGGACGGTGTATTAAGCGCGAAGGTTAAGGAGTTGATTGCTCTGGCAATCGCGATTACGGTCCGCTGTGATGGATGTATTGCCTATCATGTTCATAATGCCCTTCATGCCGGCGCTACCAGACCTGAGATCGTTGAGTCTATCGGGGTTGCCGTGATGATGGGTGGCGGCCCTTCGACAATATACGGTTCAGAAGCATTGCTGGCTCTGGATCAATTCGAAAAAGAAGGTTTCCGTTAATTTATCTACAACTCTCTTGCATAATGAAAGCAAGCAGATCTAGGCAGATATACAAGCCAAACGTTATCGGAAAATTAAAATCGGGCGCTGATCGTGTGCATCCAAAAAGTGTTCCTGGCTTATTGCCGATAACGTCTACTATTTTGCCGCTCATCGTGCGGCGGGATTTTCTATTTTTGACTTGTGCAATGATCTACTTGAATATTCTCCCCCAAGTGGCGGAGAATAACACTCCCCGGCAGATGGATGTGACCGGGGATGTTTTATTGTAGGATGAATTGCACGACAAGCCGATCTAAAAAAGGAGATTTCCAATGCTATACACAATTATTGTAATTTTACTCATCCTGTGGCTGCTCGGATATTTTGGTCCGAGTGTTTTTTCCGGGATCCCGCGCAGCGGTAACGTCCTTCACGTTTTGCTGGTCATTGTGGTTATTCTCGTTATTTTGAGATTGTTAGGGATCGCGTAACTACGTATTCCATTGAATGCTGACCGGGCAGGCATGCCTGCTCGGTCAGTGAAATTAAAAGAAAGGAGAATCCCATGTTGTACACAGTTGTTGTCGTTTTAATTGTATTGTTTTTGATCGGCTATTTGCGATAGATTGCTCAATGTCAATCGTACTGTTTTAAAGGAGAATTTCTATGAAAAGATGCAGTGAAGTAATGACGAAGAACCCTGTTTGTTGTTTGCCGGATGATCTGGTGACAAAAGCGGCGGAACTGATGAAAAGCGAGCACGTTGGTTCGATACCAGTTGTTGAAAACAAAGAGACAAAAAAATTGATCGGCATCGTAACCGATCGTGATCTGACTTTGAGAATTATCGCCGAAGGGCTTGATGCCAAGTCCACGAAAGTGGAGACGGTCATGACACGTAAGGTGGTTACCTGTCATACCGATGATGATTTACAGAAGGCGTTGGACGTGATGTCTGAGAATCAATTACGCCGCATCCCGATTGTGGATGATGACAGCAAAATATTGGGGATTATTGCCCAGGCAGATGTTGCGACGCGTGTGGATTATCCGAAAAAGACAGCTGCAATGGTGAAGGAAATTTCACAAGCGAACGGAAAATAAAAAAGCCGATCTGTAAGAAGCAAGCCAATCCCAGCCCTGGCAGCTTCTCATTTTGTTGGAGTGGATCATTAATATGAATGTTGTAGGCCGCAATTTTTGCGCTATCGTGATTTATGGAGCTGTGTGTGTTGCTTCTGTCTGCGTGTACAGGAATGACGGTCACCCCGTCTACACCCGGAGCGGCTGTGCTGTTAGGCACGCCGGTACTCGTTATTGTCACACCGTGTGAAGCCTGTGCCCAAGCCACACTCGTTGCTGTTTTGAATCAGGGAATGTATAGTGCCGATAGTCAGGCGGCAGGAACCGCTGAAATTGTCCGTGCCAATGCACAGGCAACTGTTGATTCGGCCAATGCGACATTGGGCGCTGCTTTAACTCAGGAGCAAAACAATGCAAATGTTATAGCAGCGCAGTTCGCGGCCACTGCCGAAATTGTCCGTGCCAATGCGCAGGCGACTGTTAATTCAGCCGGATCAACACAGATGGCGGCGCTGACCCAGTCACAATACAACCTGCAAGTAACCATGGCGGTTGGAACACAGAACGCGCAAGCCGTTATTACCCAGCTAAACAAGGATGATCTTGCCGCGAGCACACAGACAGCCATTGCCAACAATATCGCCACTCAAACCCAGGTTGCAGTTGCAACTTCACAATGGTATGACGATCAGGAAAGACAGCGTGAAGAACAGAGGCAGATTCCCATTGCCTTTTTGTGGATGTGGTGTCTGCCAATGTTTATTGTATTGCTGGCTATTTTGATGCTTTGGGGATTCTGGCGCTGGCTAAAGATTCAACAGTCCAACCAGCGCGTTCTCGAAAACCCGGTAGATAGAAGACTGCCTCCTCCAATAGATGAAGTGCCGCATCATCACCATGACAACTCTTTACCTTATCTCGATAGTGATATTGTCGAGGATGGTTATCAACTCACAGATCCAGATGATCAGGTGGGTGATTGGATGAATGAAGTGAAGGATAAACTGCGAAACAGCGAAGAGAAGGATAAAGATGACAATACAGACAGTTGACCCAAATCATTTTAATCTGATTACCCGGCGTATCAGGGCTCAAGTATCTGCCATCCTGACAAAATGGGGATTGCTGCCAAGGTTTAAGCGCTGGCGATTAACGCAAGACCCGGGTACTGGAATGGTCGTGCTGTTTGGCATACTCAATAACAAATATATTGCCGCCCATACTTCGATTCCCTTCAGTGACTATTTCGATCCGCGTTTATTGCATGATCTCGCAAATGAATTACAGGTGCAGGTGGTGTCGTGTAATAGTGATGGTCTGCGCTATGCCTTTATTCTTGACCGTGGTCAGCTTGATAAACTGCCAACCCATATAGATTTTCCCTATATTGATAATGGCAAACTGTCTGTCAGAGTTGTGTATGGCGATACTCCACAGTCTGTGCCAGCTCTGCCCGTGGACGTTGCAGTGCTTGATGATCGTTCGTTTGCGCGTCAGGTTGCGGGAGCTTTTTTGAAAGTATTTGACGATATCAAACTTAAGGACGAGGCGGTTCTGCAGCTCTCGGCTCAAAACCTGCCTGATGTTGTCGTGATAGACGAAGTTGAATTCAACAAACGGGTAGCAGAGCATGAAGCCAACCGTCAGAGGGTAAAGCGTGTCGAAAGGCTGCTTGATAAAACAGATGGATAGTTTTTGGAGATGACACTGGGTTGATACAGCTGTTTGTGAACAGCGGGCATATTTTTTTGACGCAGAGACCGCACACATATTTCCACTAGTTTGATAAAAAGCAGAACTGAGATGTGGATACCCCGATGATATTTATCGTTTAAAGTATTAATAAGGAGAATAACGAATGAAGCTGAATTTGATCTTTATCGTGATGGATTTGCTCACGCTGCTGGTGTATCCGGTTGTCTTTGTGCATGGTAAGCTGCGTCAATTTTCAAAATCAAAAGAAGATAATCTCCCGCCAAGTTTATTGTCTGCCAGCTCAGTGTTGCCGGGTTGATGGTCGATCGGAAAAATATAAAATAGGAAAGAAAGGTAATGATGCGTATTCAAAAGATTCTCTTCCCAAACCAGCAGGCATTCTGCGTTTTTCCTGAAAAACCTATAGATCTACCGCAAGCCATCTCTGAATTGCAATTGGAAAACGGCCGCCCCGTTCTCGTATTGATCGGAGGTGAGATTGATAAACAACAGGCTGCCATGACGCGGCGGGCGATCCAGACCATTGCCCGGGTTGTACAGGCTTTGAATGCTGTTATTATTTGCGGAGGAACAGATATGGGGGTTATGGATGAGATCGGTCAGATACGCTGGCAAAATCTTTACACATTCCCTTTAATTGGCGTGGCCCCAGAAGATTTGGTTACGTGGCCCGGCGGACCGCAAAGTGCAAAATTTCTATGGTGGGGCAAACAGCGCTGGCAATTAGAGTCACATTATTCTCATTTTATCCTTGTGCCTGGCAGCCAGTTTGGAGATGAGTCTCCCTGGATCGTGGATGCGGCAACCATTTTATCTGAAGGGCATCGGTCTGTGACAATTTTGATCAATGGCGGTGAAGTTTCCCGTAAAGATATTGAATTAAGCTTGAAGCATAACCGCCAGGTTATTGCTTTGAGTCATACGGGGCGTCTGGCTGATGAATTGTCAAGGCAGCCTAGCCGCAATCCGTTGATCTCTGTGGTTCCTGCAAATAATGAGCAGCGGATCACGGAAGTGATTCAAACTGCGCTGCTTGTTAACAAAGATATATTGAGTTCAAGATAATTTTTCCAATTATGGATATGGAGATTCCTATGAAAAGAAAAATCGGCTTGTGGATCGATCATCGGAAAGCTATTATCGTTTTTATTACCGATGAAGGTGAAAAAATAAAAAAGATCGCATCAGGGATGGAGAAACATGTCCGTTTTTCGAGCGGTGATGCATCAGAGATCGGTTCGACAGAAGATGTGCGGGATCGTCAGTTTGAGAATCATCTCAATGTATACTATGATGAAATCATCGCCGCCGTGCGTGATGCAGATGCGATCCATATTTTTGGGCCGGGTGAGGCAAAAGGTGAATTGCAAAAACGCATGGAACATGAAGGTCTCAATATTCACATCCTTGCCGTTGAAACTGCGGATAAGATGACCGACCGCCAAATTTCAGCAAAGGTTCAGGAACATTTTCTGGTTTAAATAAACGCGAGGTATAAATGAATAAAAAACGAAAATTCTCAACTGAAGAAGCCCGTTTGATCGGAACACAGATTAAAGTGGATTGGTCACAAATTGATCTTGAGCAGTTTCGGCGCGGGCTGGAAATAGAACTTGAGCATGGCGCGATTGATCCTGAAACCAATGTTACAGGAGATGATCCTTTGCTCACAGGCAAGATTGCCTGGGCACATCTTAAAGAAATAAAAGATTACTATACACGCCTTGATCAAATGGAAACCGAGGCAGATTCCTAGATTGTGAAAGGTGTGCGTTTTAAGGTAATGGAAAATAATAAAAGTATCGTTTCCGATGTTTTGGAAACGATACTTTTTAATTTCTATCCAAATACGAGAAAATCAAGTGCGTCAATCACTGCGTTGGTTCGAGGTGAAACCCTGGTGTTTCCGTGCAGATGTTTTTTGCTGTGAATGGAATATTGTTCCATTATTCGCGCTGGGATGGTTTGAGTCTGCTCTGAAAAGTTAGCAAAGATCACCGCGCGTTTGCCGGCGTGAATCCGCACGAAGCCGAGGACGTGTTCATTCTCAGTTGGGATGATTTCCAACTCGCTTCCCGCAAAAGCCGAATGCTGTTTTCGCAATTCGATCAGCAGTTTCAACCCTTGAAAGACTCTGCCTTCAATGGTGTTCGCGTCATTTCGTTTTGCATACTTCTCCCAATCAGCCCGTGGACGATGTACCCAGCGGCTGTCTCTTTCATGTGCGGGGTCGTCACGATAAGTGTAGTCATTCAGTGTGCCTACTTCATCGCCAAGGTAGATCAGCGGAATCCCACCGACGGTTAAGGCGATGCCATAAATCAATAGAATGCGGCGAATGGCAAGTTCCACTTCATTTGGGCCTTCTTCGTGCAAGGCTTTTTCCAAACCTGCCAGTGAGGCACAGGTGCCGCTGATACGGCAATCACCAGTCAATGGATTTTCCTGAAAGGGAAGTCCGCGTGAAAAGCTGCCATTAAATCTGCCGCGATAGAATTCATTCAGGAAGCGGCGGTGATCGTTGCCATTCACGCCAAGCAGGGCGGCATCTTCATCGGAGAAGGTCCAGCCAATATCATCGTGAACGCGCACATAATTGACCCAGGCTGTGTCAGGATGAATTTTGAAACGTGTGGCGAGTGCCTGTGATAATAGATTCGTTTTGCGGGTGGCGAGGGAATTCCAGAGCAATGCCATCAGCAGGGGATTATAGGATACCTGACATTCGGCAGGTGAAATATATTTCACCACATCATCCGGGTGTACGATGGCTTCTGATTTAAATATCAATGCGGGTGCTGCGATGCGGGCAACCGCATTAAAGGCTTGTATTAAAGTATGCGCTTCTGGAAGGTTTTCGCAGTCTGTGCCGAGTTGTTTCCAGATAAATGCAACTGCATCGAGGCGTAATACTTCCACGCCTTGATTGGCGAGAAAGAGCATTTCTTCAGCCATGCGGTTGAAGACAGCGGGATTGGCGTAGTTTAAATCCCATTGATAGGAGTGAAAGGTTGTCCAAACCCAGCCGCCTTCTTTGAACAGGTTTGGAAAGTAGGTGAATGCTCCAGTGTGTTCTTCAGGGAATATCTCCCTGAGATTCTGCTCGTATTGGTCGGGCAATTGTCGGTTAGGGAAGATGCGGTAGAAGTCCATGAAATCTTCGTCGCCGGCTTTCGCCTGTTCGGCCCAGAGATGTTCATCCGCCGTGTGATTGAAAACCAGATCGACGACCAGGCTGATTCCTGCCTGACGAAATTCATGCGCAAGCGAGGCGAGTTGATCCATCGTGCCAAGCGGCGGGTGGACTTCACGATAGCTGCTGACTGCGTAGCCTCCATCGTTCTCGCCTGCGGGCGCTTTGAAGAGCGGCATGAGATGCAGATAGGTGAGGCCGAGTTCCTTGAAATATGGAATTTTGGATTTCACGCCTTCGAGATTTTCGGCAAAGAGATCCACATAGCAGACTCCGCCCAGCATTTGGTTCGATTGAAACCAATGCGGATTTGTTTCGCGGTGCAGATCAAGCTGACGCAGGTCACTGGCTCTTGCAAACCAGGCCGACGCGAGGCTGATGAGCAAATCTTCAAGATGAAAAAAGAAATCATATTGTTCATGATAAATATTGAAATACAACTTGAAGAGTTGCGGGAAGTTGCTTTGCAGGCGCGTTGAAAAGGTCTGCCAGCCTTGCGGGTCTTTTGAAATTTGTTCTTTTAGTTTTTCCTCCAGACGCGGAAGAAGACGTTTGAGTGTTTTTTGCGATTCACGTTCAGGCATAATGTTTAATTTTTAGACAGGGCTTGTCTGCCTAATGCGATTGCACCCAGTACACCGGAGAGATTCCCGAGCCCGGGGTTGACGATGTAGGTTTCGATATTTTCAAGAATGGCTGGAGATTTAATGTAGCCATTAATGAGCTGCTGTGTGCGCTGTTGAATGCGCGGCAACATGTGCGGTAACTGCCCGACGCCGCCGCCAAGGATGATGCGTTGCGGGGAGAGGGTGTATGAATACGCTGTGAGGGCGTGTGAAATATATTCAACTTCCAAATCCCAGGCGGGGTGTTCAGGTGGAAGTGTTGCGCTGCGTTGTCCCCAGCGTTTTTCAATGGATACACCTGTGGCGAGGCCTTCGAAGCAATCACCATGAAACGGGCAGACGCCATCGAATGGGTCTTTTGTTCTGTCGTGCGGCAGAGGAATGTGTCCCAATTCGGGGTGTAATAAACCATGCAGTAGTTTTCCTTCCACGAATACGCCGCCGCCGATGCCGGTGCCAATGGTGAGGTAAATGAAAGTATTCAGCCCCTGTCCTTTACCCCATTTCCATTCACCCAACGCTGCGCCGTTGACATCTGTATCGAACGCGATGGGAATGTCAAATGCGGAACGCACCATGCCGACTACATTTGCATTTGTCCAGCCGGGTTTTGGGGTCGGGAGGATATACCCATAGGTGGGCGAATCAGGATGCGGGTCGAGTGGGCCGAAGCAGGCGAATCCGATCGAGGCGAGTTTGCCAAAATTTTCTTCCTGCTGCTTGAAAAATTCCACGGCCTGAGACATTGTCTCTTCCGGGGTTGTGGTCGGGAAACGTACTTCAGCGCGGATGTCGTTTGGGCCTGTGCCGACAGCGCACACAAATTTTGTGCCGCCGCCTTCGATTCCGCCGAACAAGGGGTGTGAGTTAGTGGGCATGTTTTTTCATCCAGTGATACGAGTATGGGTTCAATGTTATGCTTTGAATGTGCTGCATTTCGTTGGTTAATAAATTAATATACCCGCCTTGATATTCTGCTGGAAGGGTAAAAGATCTGCTGGAATTAGCAAGATTATGAATCAGAAGTATCTTTTCTTCACCATGCTCGCGCAGATAGGCAAGAACTCCCGGGTCGTTTGATTCAATAAATTGAATCGAACCGCGCCCGAAAGCATGATGTTCCTTGCGGATGTGAATCATACGGCGAATGGCACGATAAAGCGAATCAGGATCTGCAAGCTGTGACTCTGTGTTGACATGCTGAAAACCGTACTGGCCCTGAATCAATTCGGTAAATGGTTCGCCTTTGTAAAGCCTGCACTGGGTGAAGAATTCCATTGCATGGGGGTGCGGACTCCATTTCGATCTGACAGGTTGAGATTATCTCCCATACCGATCTCGTCGCCGTAATAAATGATGGGGGAGCCAGGCAATGTGAACAATAATGAGTTGACTAACTCGATCTTGCTGCGGTCATTGTTGAGGATGGGCGCCAGTCTGCGGCGGATGCCGAGATTGTGGATCATGTGCGGCTCGGGTGCAAATTCACGCCACATTAATTTGCGTTCTTCGTCTGTTACCATTTCGAGGCTGAGTTCATCATGGTTGCGCAGGAAGGTGGCCCACTGACAATTATCGGGAATGGAGGGCGTATCTTTTAATATCTCAATAATGGGTGTGGCGTTGTTTTGTGCAATGGAAAGAAAGATACGCGGCATGAGCGGAAAGTGAAACGCCATATGAAATTCATCGCCGCTGCTGAAGTATTGACTAAGCTCCTTCGGCCACTGATTGCTTTCTGCAAGCATGATGGCTTCTGGAAATTCACCATCGATCAAGTGGCGGATACGTTTCAGGTAGGCATGGGTTTCAGGCAGACTTTCGCAGTTGGTGCCGTCTCTTTCGAAGAGATAGGTGGGCGCGTCAACGCGGAAGCCGTCGATGCCGAGTGTGAGCCAAAAGCGCACGACATTCAGCATTTCATCCTGCACGGCGGGGTTGTCAAAATTCAGGTCTGGTTGCGAAGAGAAAAAACGATGCCAGTAATATTGCTGTGTCTTTTCGTCCCAGGCCCAGTTTGATTTTTCAATATCGCCAAAGATGATGCGTACCCCTTCGTATTTTTTGTCTGTGTCACTCCATACGTAGTAATCACGATACGGCGAGTTTTTGTCGGAGCGGGATGCCTGGAACCAGGGATGTGCGTCAGATGTGTGATTCAGGACCAGGTCCATGATGATGCGGATTCCGCGCTCGTGGGCGGCGGCGATCAAGCCTTTGAGATCATCCAGCTTGCCGTACTCATCCGACACGTTGTAATAATCCGCGATGTCATAGCCGTCGTCACGTAAAGGGGAGGGGTAGATGGGCATGATCCAAATACAATCCACGCCGAGGTTTTTTATGTAATCGATCTTTTCAGTTAATCCGCGCAGGTCGCCGTGACCATCACCGTTGCTGTCTTTGAAGGCGCGCACCGATATTTGATAGAAGACTGCGTCTTTGTACCAGAGTTGATTGTTCATTGTGTTGTAAATAAAAAGTGGACTGGCTGCCCAGTCCACTTGTCTCCTTTAACCTTTGACTGAGCCTGCTAGTAACCCTCTTACAAAGAAGCGTTGCAGACCGAAGAATACAGCGAGCGGCAGAAGCATGGTGATGAATGCGCCTGCGGTGAGCAAGTGCCAGTCCTGTCCGCGTGAACCGACGATCTCTGCCAGCCTTTGGGTGAGCAATTGATTTGTGGGCGATGCGCCGATGAAGATCAATGCCACAAGGTAATCATTCCAGACCCAAAGGAATTGGAAGATCGCGAAGGAAGCCAGCGCAGGGACGGATAACGGCAGAATTAACTTTGTGAAGATCGTGAAGTGTGAAGCGCCATCTACAAATGCGGCTTCCAAAATATCACGTGGTAATTCGCTCATGTAGTTGAAGAGCAGGTAGGTTGCCAATGGCAGACCAAAACCCGTATGCGCCAACCAGACCGCGAGAAATGTTCCGTTCAGGTCAAGGCGGACATAATCACGCAGAATCGGAACCAACGCGATCTGTAACGGTACAACGAGTAAAGCTACTACCAATGCAAAGAGCATTTTGCGCGCCGGGAATTTCATCCATGCGAAGCCGTAGGCGGCGAAGGCTGCCAATGAGATCGGGATGACCGTGGCAGGAATTGCCACAGCAAGACTATTCAGGAAGGCGCTGGTCATGTTGTCGCCGCGCTCGGTGACGGTGGAGCCATCTGCGAGTGTGGCGGTGTAGTCATCGCCAGCGAGTACCTGTTTGTAATTTTCCAACGAGAAATTCGTGGCTGTTGTCCAGCCATATTTCTGGACATCCAGATACCCAACGCGGCGATTGCCGATCCACTTGATACGCAGGTCGTTGGTTTCAATGCCTTTGCTGAGTTCTTCAAATGTGGCGGTAATGCCTTCGAAGGTCATGGGCTGATTACGGTCCACTTCGGGACCCGGCTTGATCTTTTCAACGGAGACCCAATCCTTGTGCGGGAAAACCGTCCACCAGCCTGTGCGGTTGATGTCGATGCGGTCGCGGAAGGACGAGATGAGCAGGCCGATGGTAGGGACTGTCCAACATAGGCAGATGATTGCCAGCACACCATTAATGATGAAACTGTTGATCATTTTATTTGTTTTCATTAGAACACCTCCCTTTGCGCGAACTGACGCAAATTGTAGGCCATGACGGGGGTAACCGCGATCAATAGCACAATGGCGATTGCGGAACCAACACCGTTATTGTTATAGGTAAAGTACTGACGGTAGAACTCGGTCGCGATGACGCTGGTGCCGTATTGGCCGCCGGTCATGACGATGACCACGTCAAATATTTTCAAGGTAAAGATAATGATGGTGGTGGAGACTGTGATGATCGTCCCCATAATTTGCGGGATCATAATACGGAAGAACACCTGGAGTTCAGTCGCGCCGTCTACGCGGGCGGCTTCAAGGATTTCGGATGAAACGCCTTTGATAGCCGCAGAGAATAGCACCATGGCGTAACCCGTTTGCAGCCAGATGACAATGATGATCAGGAAGAAGTTATTCCAGGGTTGGAAGAAGGCTGTCCACGCTTGTGGCTGGCCGCCAAAGAACACAACCAGGGAATTGAGCAGGCCGATCTGTGACGCATCCACGGGTTTGACGGAATATACAAAATTCCAGATCACACCTGCGCCTACGAATGAAATTGCCATCGGCATGAAGATCAATGCCTTGGCAACCGATTCGAATTTACTTCTGTCTGCAAGTACGGCGATCAACAGACCGGTGGTGACCGTAAACAGTGTGCCGAAGATCATCCACATTAGATTATTGCGGAAGACGATCAACATTCCGTCATTGGTGAAGACATATTTAAAATTTTCAAACCACACAAAATTGACACTGGCTTCGTCATAGAAACTCAGAATCAGTGTGCGGATGGTAGGCAAAACCAGGGCCCAGATCAGCATCAGGATCGCAGGACCAACAAAAAGTACGGGTTGGAGGCGGCGGATCCATTTGTCTGAAAGTTGTTCGATGAAAAAATTGGCTGTGGTAAAAAGAAGAACGACACCGCCTACGCCCCAAACAATTGCCAGGAGCACTGTAACAACCTGGGGAATATTGGAATCTTTTGCCAGTTGAATATCACGTAAAAAGAAAAACCCCATACCAAAGCAGCAAGTGATATGGCCAGGGGGATGATAGCCAGTATGCTTGCGGTGAATCTGCTGCTTGACGAACCAGGCTGTGTACTGTTGGGTGTAGTTGAAGCCATGGGATTTGTCACCGATCCTTTCATTACTATAATTTGTGCGGCGAGTATGGGGAGTGAATAATTGCTATTGTATCAATGAGTGGTTATTTAAGTACGGGTCGGCTCACGTTTGCAAGCCGACCCGTTTATTACTTTATGGTCTTATTTGGGCCAGGAGGCGTCGATGTTTGAGAGTGCAGTATCGAGGTCTGTAGCGCCTGAAATATAGTTGGTCATTTCGGACCAGAAGGAGCCAGAGCCAACGGCGCCCGGCATGAGGTCGGAACCATCGAAGCGGACGGAGGTGGCGTTCTGAATGATCTCAGCAACACCACGTTCGATGTCGTTGCCATACCAGGAGAAGTCAGCATCCTTGTGAGGAGCGATCGCGCCGCCTTGTTCCATCCACACCTTGAGGTGTTCACCCTTGGTGAAGTATTCCATGACTGCCATAACTTCGGGGCGGTCATTTGTTGCAGCCCAGATGTCACCAGCGACGAGAACAGGTTTGCCATAGGCTTCGTCTTTTCCAGGGAAGTAGAAGAAGCTGTAATCTTCACCGCCAACAGTACCTTCAGGGAAGAAGGAGGTGATGAAGTTACCCTGTTTGTGCATCCAGCATTTGGGGCCGTCAGCATCGAACATGGGCAATGGGGCATCACCGAAGCTTGTTTCAACAATGCTGGCGCGTCCGCCGTATACATATTGGTCGTCCCAGATTGTGGCCATAACTTCAGCGGCGTTCTTTACTTCAGGTGAGCTGAAGGGAAGTTCACCCTTAACCCAGGCATCGTAATTTTCGAGAGAGGTGGTGCGGAGCATGATCTCTTCCATCCAGTCGGTGGCAGCCCAGCCAGTGGCGGCGCCGGATTCGATACCGACACACCACGGGGTGGAACCATCAGCAACCATCTGGTCCATGAGAGTGATCATTTCTTCCCAAGTGGTGGGGATCGCATAACCAGCTTCGTCCCATGCTTTCTTGGGATACCAAACGAGGGACTTGCCGTTCACACGTTCCCAAACGCCGGCCATGATCGGGCCTTCGGGGCCTTCCATGGTGGCCATATCCAACCAGGATTGGTTGTAGTTGGCAGCAACAGCTTCCATATCGAGATACTGGCTGATGTCAACGATCTTGCCTTGTGCGGCAAATGTGCCAAGCAAACCAGGCTGGGGGAAGTCGATCACGTCAGCGGCGTTGCCGGCATCAATGGATGCCTTGATGGAAGCTTCAAATTCCTTGGAGCCCTGATATTGGATGTCGATACCGGTGGCTTCTTCAAAGGAGGCCATGGTGGCATCGAATTTCTGGGCATCCGCATCAACGAACGGACCGGTAGCTGTTACAACAGTCCCGGAGAATTCACCAGCATAAGCACGTTCGAGGAAAGTGCCGGTCGCGGCAGGTGCGTCAGTTGCGGCCGGTGCTTCGGTCATTGCAGGAGCTTCGGTGGCGGCGGGTGCTTCAGTAGCAACAGGGGCGGAAGTTCCGCAAGCAGTCAACATCATGGAAGCGACAATCAACAAGGCAAATGTTTGCCAGAGTACTTTTTTCATTCTTCTCTCCTTGAGAATATATTAAAGAATTAAATAGACGTTATTGGAAATGTTGTGGTTGGGGATTGTCAATTTTTGGAAGGTACCTCCTGAAAAAAAGAAGTCTGCTTTGATTGATTTGAAAATTGAAAGCATTTTTATGAAAGCACTTTCATAATTAGTATAGCATAACTCCGCCAAGAGTCAATACGATTCTTAAAATCCATTATGTCTCTTTTATCTATCTAAAAAATTCCACCCCCAACTTATAACGGAGTCCCATCATCAAGTTATGTGTGCGAAATCCGCAGTACCTTGCTTTGCAGGTTTTTCAACTCCACGGTCAGCCCGGCTTCCATCCATGCCTTGCCGGAGCGCGGTTGATCGAATCCTTCCACTGTGTAAAGCGCATCAGGTTCCAATCCGCGCAGATAGATCGTTGGGATATTAAACCGCTCAGGGATATGCGTGCGGAAAACGAACAACACACCTTCGGCCTTATCCTTGCTAAGATATTGCACCGCTGAAAAATTATTCTTTTGGGATGAGATCAAGCGGAACTGGTCGCCAAATTGGATGACCTGCCGAATGTCTTTATACAAGCGGATGCAATTCGCCGCAGACTCGCGATCGGCCTGATCCCACTCAAGGAGATTTCCTCCCACTCCAAGTGATCCGCACATACTGACGTGAAAACGGAATTCCAATGGAACAGTATCCTTGCCCCAATCTGTGACCCAGGCTTCCATTGTGTTGGCTGGCAAAAATTGAGAATAGCCTTCCTGAATGCGTAAGCGTGAAGTGGCTTCGGTATTGTCACTCGTCCAAATTTGATCTGCAAATTGGAGGATGCCAAAATCGGCGCGTCCGCCGCCGCTGGCACAGCTTTGCCAAATGACATTGGGATGACG
This sequence comes from Candidatus Villigracilis proximus, assembly GCF_016717045.1. Taxonomy (NCBI): domain Bacteria; kingdom Bacillati; phylum Chloroflexota; class Anaerolineae; order Anaerolineales; family Candidatus Villigracilaceae; genus Candidatus Villigracilis; species Candidatus Villigracilis proximus. Next base: position 201,322 of record NZ_JADJUO010000004.1, read on the forward strand.
CTCTCGCAATGTTCCCCACACGTGATACACACCTTGCACATAACGCACCCAAAGTTCACGCTGGTCACCGGGCGCATCTGCCCAACCTGGCTCGCTGACTCCGCGATTCATATCCCATTTGATAAAGGCGATATTGTGATCGGCAAGTAATTTATCCAACACGCTGAGGATGTATTCCTGTACATCCGTCCGCGCCATGTTGAGGATAAGTTGATTGCGGCTTTCGGTGCGCACACGGGTGGGGAAGTGGATGACCCAATCAGGATGCGCGCGATAGAGATCGCTATCAGGGTTGACCATTTCAGGTTCGACCCACAAACCAAAGTCCATGCCGAGGGCGTTGACGTTTTGAATCAGTCCAGTGAGTCCGTTGGGGAATTTAATTTCATCGGGCCACCAATCACCAAGACCGGCGTTATCCCAGTTGCGGCCATGAAACCAGCCATCGTCCATGACGAATAATTCCACGCCCATTTGAGCGGCGATCTCTGCCAGCTTCGATTGCGAGGCTTCATCCACGCTGAAGAGAGTTGCTTCCCATGAGTTGTAGAGAATCTTGTGCAGAACTTTTCCATGCGGGATGATCTCATCACGCACATAATCATGGAAGATGCGGCTTGCGGCACCGAATCCACTTTGGGTATAGCCAGAAATGGAAGCAGGCGTGACGAAAGGCTGCTTCGGCATTAACTTCCAGGCGAAGTCCCAATCGTTGAGTCCGATGCTGATGCGGGTGGATGCGAACTCGGTCACTTCGGCGGTGATCTTGTGATTGCCGCTCCATGCCAATGTGCCGAACCAGACTTCGCCGTTCTCTTCGCTGGCGTTGCGGTCAACCGCAAACCACGGGTTGGCGCGGTGGCTTGAGATGATGCTTCGGCTTTCGATGACCTTCAAGCCCGGCGTGAGCGCTTCACGCTGCATTTGGAATTCGTTGCTCCAACTGCCGTACATGTGAGTCAGGGAATAATCTGCGCCGGGGGGCAGAGTTAATTTTGCAGAGAAGACCCGCTCCACGAGGATGGGATCATCGCCAAGGTTTTCGAGTGTGACCCAGCGTTCGATCAGATCATATTCTTCGTGAATGCGATAGTGGAGTGTGACATGTAACGGGTAGAAACTGTCCTTTAACCGCAGATCAAGCGTCGGTGAGGAAGAGGCGGTGACTTTGAAATCTTCGTAGACTAAAACCACATCCCGAACTTCATCCGCAAAAATGACCTTCAGACATGGGTCAATATATTTGGTGCCCGCATAGCCGGGATATTCTTCGGGGACAAAATGATGAGGCCCATCGGTGGAGGCAAAATTCGTGGTCTTGAACGGCGCGGGATAATCATCCACAAAAGGCAGGCGCGCTCCCCAGTAACGATGCGTGAGCAGACCGACTTCGTTGATGCCGATGGCGTAGGCGGTGTTGCGCGTTTCAAGAACCCAGCCAGTGGGTGATGAATGAATGGGCATGGGATTTTCCTTTTATGTGGTTTGTCGTTCGATCAGATTAAGCGGAAGATTGATATGTTGCGGCGGACGCGATGGGTCTTCGACGCGTGCGAGCAATATCTCGGTGGCAAGTTTTCCAGACTCATCCAAATGCTGGCGGATGGTTGTCAGGTCAACGTGTTCTGCCACATCAATATCATCAAAGCCGACAACAGCGAGGTCATCGGGGACTTTAATATTTAATTGACGCGCAACTTTCATAATACTTAACGCCTGAGTATCTGAGGCGGCAAAGATGGCAGTTGGCGGTTTGGGCAGACTGAGCAATTCAAGCGCCGCTTGTCTTGATTCTTTTTGGGTATAAGGAGCCGAACGGATATACGTTTTGGATAAAGATAATCCTGCTTCTTGCAGTGTTTGCGTAAACCCTGTTAAGCGTGATTGAACAGGGTGGATCGCAAGTCTTTCCGGAGGTTCAATGTCACCCAAAAATCCAAAGGACTTATGTCCTTTGTTGATCAGATGCTCTGCGGCCAGTTTGCCGCCGTGTTGATCGTCAATTGTGATGCTGTTTAACTGCGGGTGTGAGTATTCGATCAGGACTGTTTCCATGCCGTTGATGGACAAACGCTGCGCATCCTGATCTCCAATCGACAACGACATAATGATCAATCCGTCGATGTTTCTCATTAAGGGGATGGAGGAAATATACCCTTGCAATTGGTCCAATGATCTGACCGGATAGATCAGCAGTTCATAATTTTCTTTTGATAAAGCAGAAGCAACTCCTCTAAGTCTTTGCACAAAGGAAGGTGCCGTGAAGAAGGGGGTGAGAACACCGATGCGGCCTGTGTTCTGCATGGCGCGGGCGCGGGCTTCTGCTCTTGGAATAAATCCAAGTTGGTCAATGGCATCCATGACGCGTTTTTGCGTTTCGGAGTTTACTTTATCGGGCGCATTCAAAACGCGCGAAATCGTTGAAATACTAACCCCGGATAACTGGGCTACATCGTAAATGGTAGGGGATTTTTTTTTGGGAGGCATGGTTTTGGGTGAAAGCACTTTCAGTGTAGCATATTAAGTTGTGAAGCGTCAATCTGGCGCTGTGGAAAAAATAAGGCAGTTCCAGGGTTGAACAATTTTAACGCGAACTTCACGATTTTTCTTTATCCGCAAATTTAGATTGATGCACTTCTGATAAACATATTAGGCCGAAAAAATATAGCCAGTAGGCACCTTTACCTATGACACGGCAAGGATGTTTACTGGCTATATTATCCACCAATTCGATTTGTTTGTTTAACTCTCCAACATGTGACGGGCTTCTTCGTGCATCCACTTGCGGCCATCACGGGCCAGCATGGTGTTGGCTTCGGCCGGTCCCCAGGTGCCGGGTTTGTAATAGGCCAAAGGCGGAGCGAGGTTGGCTTCCCAGGCTTGCAGGATCGGATCGATTAATCCCCAGGCGGTTTCCACTTCGTCGGCGCGGGTGAAGAGTGATGCGTCACCTTGTAAGGCATCAAGCAGCAGGCGTTCATAGGATTCAGGAATCGCGGTCTGACCAAAGGCTTCAGCGTAATTAAATTCCATGTCCACTGAGCGGGTGTCTGAAACCGTGTCAGGCGCCTTGGCCTCGAAGCGCAGATGAATCCTTCATCGGGCTGTAGATACAGCACCAGCATATTGGATGCGGTTTTATGTCCCGGCGCCATCGGGAACATTGCCAGCGGTGGTTCCTTGAAACTGATAATGATCTGCGAATGTTTCTCGGCTAAATTTTTACCGGAGCGCAAATAGAAGGGCACACCCTGCCAGCGCCAGTTATTGACATACAGCCGCAGCGCCGCGTACGTAGGTGTGATCGAATCCGGCTTGACCTCGGCTTCGTTAAGATAGCCTTTGTATTGCGCGCGGACTGTGTGCTCTGCCACAGCCGAACCGGTGATCGGTTGGATGGCGCTTAATACTTTTACTTTTTCATTGCGCAATGAAGAGGCTTTGAAAGAGGCGGGCGGTTCCATGGCGACCAGCATCAACAATTGCAACAGGTGATTCTGGAACATGTCACGCAGTACGCCTACGCTGTCGTAATATCCGGCGCGATGCTCAAGGCCAACTTTTTCGGCCACGGTGATCTGCACATGGTCAATGTAGTTGCGGTTCCAGAGCGGTTCAAAGATGGTATTGGCAAAACGTGTGAACAAAATATTCTGCACGGTTTCTTTGCCAAGATAATGATCGATGCGATAGATCTGATCTTCGTTCAGTCCCTTGTGAACTTGATGATTTAATTTCTGTGCCGAAGCCAGATCTGTGCCGAAGGGTTTCTCCAACACCACGCGCCGCCATCCGCCGTTCTCGTGGATCTGTTCTGTTGCACCAAGCTGTTCGATGATGTTCGGAAAGAGAGTCGGCGGAATGGCCATGTAATATAACCGGTTGGCCGTACCCGCTTCCAGTTCAGAGAGACGATCCGCCAGCTTTTGAAAATCCGCTGTCTGGTCGTAACGTCCCTGCTGATAGAAAAGATGAGGCGCGAATGTCGCCCATTCCTCCGGCGTGAATTTGAATCCGGCGAATTGTTTGGCTCCATCCTGCAAGTGATTTCTGAATTGTTCATCTGTAAACGCGGTGGCGCCAAAGCCCACAATTGAAAAGGCTTTGGGCAAACGGCCCTTACGCGATAAATTCAACAAAGATGGAATGAGCTTACGCTGGGTAAGGTCACCTGATGCGCCGAAGATGAGAACTGAAACGGGGAGGTCTTTATTCATGTCGCCTGCTGATTACTCCGCCTTCTTGATCGCGTGCCCGCCAAATTGATTGCGCAGCGCTGAAAGCATGCGCGCCGAGAAATTCTCTTCGTCGCGGCTGGCAAAGCGCATTTGCAAAGCGAGTGTGATGATCGGGGCGGGAACGTCCAGGTCAATTGATTCAAACACGGTCCAGCGGCCTTCGCCGGAATCCGCGACCCAGGGTTTGATGTCTTCGAGTTTGGCATCTTCCTTCAACGCATTGGCCGCCAGATCAAGCAGCCATGAACGTACCACGCTGCCGTGCTGCCAGACCTCGGAGATCTGCGCGAGATCAAGACCAAATTCTTCCTTGGCCTTCAAAATGCTGAAGCCTTCGGCAAAAGCCTGCATCATGCCGTATTCGATTCCGTTGTGGATCATTTTTGTGAAATGGCCTGCGCCATGCGGACCGACTCGTCCCCAGCCTTTATCTGCCGCAGGGGCAAGCGTCTCAAAAATGGGACGCATCTTTTCCACCGCCTCAACCTGTCCGCCGATCATCAGGCTGTATCCTTCGCTGAGACCCCAGATGCCGCCGCTGGTGCCGCAATCTACAAAGTCAATTCCCTGGGCTTCAAGCTGCGCCGCATGGCGGACAGAATCCTTGTAATTGAATTGCCGCCGTCAATCACAATGTCGCCTTTTTGTAATAACCCTTCCAGTTTGTTGATCGTGTCGTCTGTGGCCTGTCCTGATGGAACCATGACCCACACGATGCGCGGCGCATTTAACTTGCTGACGGCATCTTCCAATGAGCTTGCGCCTTCTGCGCCGAGCGCGACCGCTTCCTTTACTGTTTCAACACTGCGCGCAAAACCAACCACGCGATGACCGCCGCGCACCAAGCGTGTAGCCATGTTTAATCCCATTTTTCCCAAACCGATGATTGCGAGTTCCATTCTCTATTGCTCCTTTAAGTTGATAGCGGAGTTTCCTCCGCTTATTTACATCTGATTTCAATGTGTAGCGTGAATTTACAATTTACTTGCTGCTGCTTCATCTACCAGCCAGAAAATTTCTCCATCTGTCGGGCGAATGCGTTGTGCTGGCAACCGTTGGGGATGATATACCCCATTTATGATGTTGGCAAGTGTCTCAGACTTACTTTGTCCGATTAACATAAAGGCTGTACGTCTCGCTGCGTTGAGTACAAGCGGAGTTAACGAAACGCGCCGCGCGGGGCGGTCTTGATAATTTGCGGTGACAGCGATCACTGGCACTGTCTCGTCCACTGGGGAGCCGGGGAATAATGAAGCGGTATGTCCGTCATCGCCCATGCCGAGTAATACAAAGTCAAAGCGCGGCCATGCGAAGGGCGCTTCAGCAAAAGTATTTAATACGCCTGCATAATCATTCGCCGCATCTTCCGGTTCCAATTCTGATGCCACACGATGAATATTTTCCAGCGGCAGCGGCACATGATCGAACAGTGCCTGTTTGGCCTGAAAATAATTATTGCCCGGGTCATCTTTTGGCACGCAGCGTTCATCTCCCCAAAAAGCATGGACCTTGCTCCACTCGATCTGGTCGCGATAGGGCGGGCTGGCAAGTAGTTCATACAAAGGCTTCGGTGTGCCTCCGCCTGAAAGAGCCGTGAGGAAACGTCCACGGGCGGCGATGGCTTGCGCGGCTGAGTCGATAAATAATTGCGCGGCGGCGATGCTTAACGCCGGAAGGTCTTTGTAAATTTGTATTTTCGGTTCCATTCAAAAAGTGTAACATAAAGATTTGATGAAATCCAAATTTTTTTGCGTAAGGTCAGTTTATCCTCAGACCCGAAGGGGTGGCCCTTCGGGTTTGGGGATTCTGCGCCACAATTTATATCGTGCCATCCCTACGGGATTGTTTACTGGGTAACATCAGTTAATTAACTTCTTGTTACAATTCGTTTATGACCAGACCTTATGTAGTTCCCCTTGAAGAGATTCGGCGCGAGTTGATGGTGATGAACTCGCGTTTTATTGCCACGCTTGCACCGGCATTTAATATTGATGAGGCGCGCGCATTTATGGCGCGGATTCGCAAGGAATTTGCAGATGCTTCGCACAACGTGCCGGTGTATATCATCGGCGGCGGAAATACGGTAACAGAATATTTCTCTGATGATGGTGAGCCTTCAGGCACTTCGGGCAAGCCGGCGCTGGCGGTTTTGCGCGGCAGCGGATTGGGCGATGCGGTGCTGGTCATCACGCGTTATTTTGGCGGTACATTGCTGGGAACGGGGGGATTGGTGAAAGCCTATACAGAGTCGGCGCAGTTGGTGGTCCATGCTGTGGGGCGCGGAGAGCGAGTCTCTGTGCATGTGGCGCTGTTGGCGATCCCCTATAATTTGTTGGAGCGGGTACGTTTGATAACGGCACGCAGAAACGGCGGGATATTAGGTGAAGATTTCGCCGGCGATATTACGCTGACCGTCCGCTTCCCTGTGGATGTGTTTGATCTGTTCCAGTCGGATTTAAGGGAACTGTCTGCGGGGAAGATTCAGGCGGAGATCATTGAGACGAAAGAGATGATCGTGCCAGTTGCGGTGTGATATTTTTCGGGGAGAAAATATAAATATCGCCGCACCCGTTATCAGTTAAGGGTGCGGCGTGTTGAGGCGGGGGAAATGTTTGAGCGTTGGAATTTCGATTAAGAAACAAAGCGTGATGCGAGCGTTCCGAGTTGGATCGGGCTGATGGGTTTTAGTAAAACGAGATCAGCTTTGTGTTCGAGTTCATTGGCGCTGCGTTCATCGGCGGTGGCGAGGATGACGCGGGTCTTTTCAAATTGTGAGTTGGCGCGGATGTAATTGAGAATTTCTGTGCCTGATGCGCCGGGCAGGTTGAGGTCGAGGATGACGATGGCGGGCACCATGGTTTTCAAGCTGACGCAGAGCTTCGCTGCCATCCATGCAGGTTGTGATCTCGAAAGTGTTTTTTAATGAAAGAGAGAAGATGTTGTTAAGTTGAGGATCATCTTCCACGATCAACGCAGTGGGTTTGCTCATTTTTTATTCTCCGTATTGTGTTGGATGGGCAGAGTGATGGCAAAGGTGCTTCCCTTCCCCACTTCGCTCTGTAGGTTGATTTCGCCGCCCATTAATTCTACCAGTTGTTTGGTGATGGAAAGCCCGAGCCCCGAGCCGCGATTCTCGCGTGTGATGGAGTTATCGATCTGGCGGAAGGCGTCAAAGATGTAGGATTGTGCTTCTGCTGGAATGCCCACTCCGGTATCTGAGACCTGGATCACCCATTGTTCGGGGATGGGGCGGCGAAGGCTAAGATGTATTTCACCTTTGGCTGTGAATTTAATGGCGTTGCCGACAAGATTGATCATGATCTGTTGCAGGCGCTGCATGTCTCCGGTGAGTGTTTCGGGCATGTCAGGGAAGAGAGTGGTAGTTAATATTAGTCCCTTGTTCTTCGCGAGGACGGACATGGTGGTCTCAACCTTTTTTAATATTTCTGCGGGGAAAATTTTTCGCGCTTCAATACAACAGACCTGGTTTCGATCTGGGCTTCATCCAGCAGGTCGTTAATGATGCTGGTCAGATATTGTGTGCTGGCCATGATCTGTTGGGTCGCATTTTTTTGTTCGTCTGTGAGTTTGCCGAATGTATCGTGATGTAATAATTCAGCGTAGCCGATCACACCGCCCAATGGAGTGCGAAGTTCGTGACTGACTCTTGCAAGCAGCTGGCTTTTTAATTGACTGGCTTCCAAAGCCTGATCTCTGGCGATGAAGAGCGCTTCGTATGCCTGTTTTAGTTTTGTAATATCACGCGCCACGGCTTGAACGCCGAGGGGTTGACCGTTCTCTATGATGAGCTGCACGTTTTGACCGAGCCAGATTTCCTGTCCGCTGGCGGTCTTGGCGATAAACTCATGATAGGTGGTTTGCTTGTGTTCAGCAACCTGTTCTTTATACACACGGATTAATTCGTCATGTGAAGCGGGTGCGGCCAATTCGAGAAAATGTCTGCCAATGACCTGCGACTCTTCAGTGAAGCCGAAGAGTTTCATGGCGGTTGGGTTGAAGTATGTGAACCGGCCTTCCATATCGGCGCGGTAGATAAGATCGCTGGCGCTTTCCACGATCTGTCTAAAGCGGACTTCGCTTTCCAGCAGGAGTGTTTCGGCGTGTTTGCGTCCGATAATTCCTGCGATCACATCTGCCACTGTGTGCAGGAATAATTCTTCATCTTCTGATTTTTGATGTCCGTGAGGCAGATAAAGCACGATGACGCCTAACACTTTATTGCCCGACATGATCGGAATATTATAGTGGCCGTGGTCTTCCATGCCTTGATATGTGATCTCGTGTTTTTCGTCGACACAATCTGAAAATTGGATCTGGTGTGTGGCGGCAGCCTGCCCGCACAGACACTGTCCAAATTTAACGTTCGCGCACAGGGTATGCAGAGGAGAAGCAAGGTTTTTATGTGCTTTTAATACCAACACATTGGGTTGATCTTCCACCAGGAAGATTCCGCCTTTGGGGGTGAGTGTCATCCAGGAAAGGGATAGGATTTCATCCAGAATGGACGGCAATAAATTATCAAGTGAGATATCTTTCAATCCAAGTTCCAACAGGGAGCTAAGGCTTTTTTGCTGCTGAAGATTGAAATTAAGTTTTTCCTCGGTGCGTTTACGTTCGGAAATTTCAGTTAAAGCAGAATCGTACAGGTTGACATTATCAAGCACCAGTCCCAACATGCGCGAGAAAAGAATTCCGGTTTGGATCTCTTCGGCGGTAAATGTGTGATCTGGTTTGGTTCTGCCTACGGCCAGAATGGCAACGCATTGGTTGTTTACCAGCACAGGGAAATCGGCTGTGGCGGATAAACCAGTGTACGAAGCCACTTCAGTACGCCGCCCTGACCATGCTCCATAGTCATCCAAGACAACAGGCTCACCTGTATCATGTGCCTGCCATGAAAGCTTTGATTGCTCACGGGTGGAGCGTTCACCGATCAGATTGGATTGATTCTGTGTGGTGGAGGATACGACCAATTCTTCGCCTTCGATCAGGTCAAACTCTGCGTAGGGTGCATCAAGCAGGTCTGCGGCACGGTCCACGATGGCTTGAAACAGGTCGGCAGGATTGCGGCGATTTAATAGGTCGAGTGTGATCTGATGCAAAACAGAAAGATAGTCATTTTGTTTTTCGAGTTGCTCACGTGCAATGCGCTGTTCAGTGACATCCTGCTTGATCGCGATAAAGCGCAGTATTTTCCCCGCTTCATCTGTGACCGGGGCAATGGTCTGCTCTTCGATATACAGACTCCCATCTTTGCGGCGGTTGGTGATCTCGCCCTGCCATACTTGTCCGCTATTAACGGTATGCCATAGATTTTGATAAAAGGCTTTGTCGTGTTTTCCTGATTTTAATAGATTGGTAGTTTGACCGACTGCTTCCTGTAGTGTGTACCCAGTAAGACGGGTGAAGGCGGGGTTTGTCCATTCGATCCGGCCATTAAAGTCCGAGATCACGATCGCGTTGTCTGCGGATTCCAGCGCCACGCGTTGCATGTGGAGCTGCTCTTCGGCCTGTTTGCTTCTGGAGAGATCGCGTACGATGACCAATCTCACCACTTTTTCACCTATGCTCTGGGTTTGTCCGCTGACCTCAACTTGAAAGACTTCCCCGTTGGCGCGCTGATTTAGCGTTTCGATGGTTTCCCGTATGGAACTGCTTAGTGTTCCTGTGCCCGGTAATATGAGAGCCATATCTGCCGGGACCAGATCTCGTACGGTTTTGGTTAAGAATTCATCATAGGTGTAGCCATACATTTCACAGGCAGCCTGATTAACATCCAGTACTTCTCCTGATTCACTTTCCACGAAAATGGCTTCCTGCACGCCGTCGAATATGTCGCGATAGCGTGACTGGCTTTCACGTAATTTCTTTTCGGCCAGTTTGCGTTCGGTGATGTTACGCATACTGCCTTCCGTGCCGACCGGACGTCCGCTCGCATCGAAAAATGCGCCGGCTGTGACCGAGACAAAGAGGTTGCTTCCATCCTTCTTTTTCAGGCGTACTTCGAAGTCGTTGACAAAACCTTTTTCGACGATCGCAGTTACCAGGGCTTCATAATCCTCAGGGAAGGCATAGAACTCAACAACGTTAAGCCCAATGATTTCCTTTTGTGTATATCCGGTTTGTTTTTCAATGGATGGGCTTACGCTGGTAAGCGTGCCGTGATAATCGGTCTCGTAAAGTACATCTTCAAGGTTTTCATAGATGCGGCGGTATTTTTCTTCACTTTCCCGCAGGGCCAGTTCCTGTACCTTGGTCTTTGTAATATCACGCAGCAGGAGCAGACGTCCGATGAAATTTTTTCGCTTGTTGTATAGCGGAGATACCCCCAGCTCGATCCATTTTTTTTGGCTGCCTTCCCCAAATATAACCTCGTCGTGAACTGTTTTCTGGTGATTAAAAATATCGGGCCAGGACTTGAAGTTCTCTCTGATATCCCGGCCGATCGCTTCTTTTGCGTTTATCCCGGTCAGCTTCCGGGCTGTCGGATTGATATCTACAACGTGATTCTGTTCGTTCAGCACGATCACGCCGTCGCTCATTTCTTCAACGATCAACTCGCGCGCAACGGGACTGATATCCAGCATACGATATTGGAACAGGGCAAAAGAAAAGCCAAGGGTGGTGACAGTAAAGGCAAAGGGAGTCAGATCGATCAGCACGCTTCCTGTAAAGAACAGAATATTACTTATCAGCGGCGCGAAGATGGCGATAACGAATGCTGCAATTTGCCTGCGATACATGTTTTGATAGTTGGCGTATGTCCACTGAAGCAGCAGAACTGTGGCTGCCAGAATCAGGAGATAGCTAAAGGAAACATAGATCAGATTGATCACACTGCGTGTAAAGACCAACACCAAAAATGGTCCGCTTTGGACAAGTTCGTAGGTGGGCCAGTATAGATGATGTAATTCGTTTGTAAATGTGAACAGGGTAATGATGATGGATAAGCCAAAGAGCCCCCACAACAAAGAGCGGGTCACCCATTTCTTGTGGCCGGTGTATTCAAGGGCAAAAAGAAACAGATAAGGCGTTACAAAATTTGATCCTATTTGTCTTGCCGTGTTCCAGAATATCTGGGCATCCATGTTCGTGCCGGCGGTAATTTGAAGCAGGTAACAAATTCCCCACCAGACCGTGGAAAATATCAGCAGGCCAAGCCACATCGCGCCCGGTGCAGATTGACGCCGATGTTTCCATACTTGAATGCCGATCAAAATGGAAATGACCGGAGATAATAGAAGTGGGATCAAATAGATAAAAAATTGAAGTTGCATCGGAATTCCTTGGTCTGGCTGCTTTTATTGAATGATTTTACCTTATTCATTTCCTGTAAATGGTTGTCAAATTGTGACATTTATTTTTACAAGTTCTTCATATTTCTTTCGCATTCCTTCCACCTGTTTCGTCCCCCCGGATCATAGAATATTAAAAGTTAGTTACATAAATAAAGGAGAACAACATGTCAAAACAAAACTTAACCAAACTCTTTCTTGATCTCGGCACCTTCGTTGCCCTATTGATCGCAAGCGCACCCCACTTCACCGGAGATGCCATTCACGAGTGGCTTTCACTCGCACTGGGCGGCGCAATCATCGTCCACCTGCTATTGAACTGGAACTGGATCGTGCAGATCACGGCTCGTCTGTTTGCGAAAGTTGCGAAGGGTCAACGTTTCAACTACATTCTTAACTGGGGCCTGTTCGCCAGTGGCATCATGATCATGCTCTCAGGGCTGATGATCTCCAAGACTGTGGTGCCATTCTTTGGAATTTCCCTGCCCGAGAACATGTCCTGGAAACAACTGCATGAACTTTCCACCAATATCACCATGATCTTAATGGGCCTGCACATTGCCACTCATTGGAGTTGGATCACGAACATGCTTAAGCGGATGCTTGTTCCCCGCGCTGCCGCTCCTGTCATCTCCGCCCCTGTATTGTCCATGCACAGAAAGGATGCATAATCATGAAAATGATCTTCAAAGTACTGGTAATTCTTGTTGTCGCAATTCTGGTCGGCGGATTATTCTACGGAGCAGTGACCGCCAGTTCCTCTGGCACAGACCAGACAGCCATGTCTGAGCGGCCACACTCTGAAGGAGGTTTTGAACGTCATGAAGGCGGTGAATCTGGCGGAATTCAATTCCCCGCTGACGCAGTAAAAAACCTGCTGATTATCACAGTCATCGCGACACTTTATGTGAATATCTCCCGGTGGATTAAAAAAGCTGGTTCGGTTTCAACAGAAAACCCTGTAATTTCCTCCTGACAAGCTTAATATCCACCGCCTCCATCTTCCATCCCTTCTGAAGCGAAAATTCAGAAGGGATTTTTTACAACATCTTCACAATTTATCCGTAATTTCCCTACCATGAAAATTTGAAACCCCATAAAATAGTGAAACTACACAAGGAGATAATATGACTAATGAGGTATCAAAAGGCGCTGTAAGCCAGACAAAAAGTAAGTGGTGGGTGGATGTTTTGATCTTTATCGGATTTTTGATCACCATGGACCCGCACACCAGCGGACTCGCCATTCACGAATGGTTGAGTCTGTCCATGATCGGGGCGATGGTTGTCCATTTGTTATTAAACTGGGATTGGATCGCAGAGATCACGCGCCGGTTTCTGGGAAAACTGGGCGGACAAAATCGCATCAACTACATTTTGAACTGGCTATTGTTCATCGATGGAACGCTCATCATGATTTCCGGCATTATGATCTCGGAAGTGGCCATGCCATTAATGGGCTTTGAACTTCCGTTGGGATTTGCCTGGCGCAGACTGCATGATATGTCTGCCAATATCGCTTTGCTGCTGCTGGGAATTCACACGGCTTTGCATTGGAACTGGATCGTGAACACATTCAATAAATATCTGATCCAGCCTGTTGTGCGGTTGTTTTCTGCCAAACAAAAGAAGGATGTTTCATTATGATGAAAATCCTTGGACGAACTTTGTCATTCTTGCGGTCTTCGCTATTTTCTCAGGTTTGATGGTAACTGCGGTCAACGCGAGCGGGGCAAATCTGCCTGATTTTGACGGCACTCCCCAGTTCCGCCCCGACGGCGATGGGGATGGTTTCAGACCTGAAGGCGGTGAGAACCGGCGTGAACGCGGCGAGGGTGGTTTGAATGGTCCGCGCTGGCTGTTTGGGCTGATCAAGAATGTGGGTGTGATGGCGGTGCTGGTGACGATCATTGTCTGGCCGAAGAGTGTGGCGAAGAAGAAAAAGAAGAATTCAGGAAGTAGAACCATCAAAAGCGAGTGATAAGTGACAAAAGAGGCGTTCCAAGCGGAACGCCTCTTTTTACCTGTGATTTGATTTATTTGATCTCTTACAAAAGTCTGTTTTTTTTACCACAAAGGCACAAAGTCTCAAAGACTCGAAGAAAAAAACTTAGTGACTTAGTGGTTTATTATGCATTAGTTAGGCAAGAGGTCTATTGTTGTATAAGCGGCAAGTGGATAATGACTTTTAATCCTTTGCCTTTTTCGATTTCGGCCCAGATACTGCCTTTGTGCATTTCCACAATGGACTTGGCAATCGCGAGACCGAGACCTGATCCGCCGTCATTGCGGTTGCGCGCTTCGTCGGCGCGGTAGAAGCGGTCGAAGAGATGGGCGGCGTCTTCGGGGGTGACTCCGTTGCCGCTGTCTTGAATGCTGATCTCTGCCTGTTTGTCATTTTTGTTTATGGTGATGGCGACGCTACCTTCTTCGGGGGTGTAGCGCAGAGCGTTATCGAGGATATTCGTCAGCACTTGCGAGAAGCGGATCGGATCAAGATTCACTTGCAGAATAACAGGAGCAGGTTCCAGATTAAGGGCGATGCGCTTTTGATTGAACTGGATCATGTAATGGGATTGGATGTCGCCCAGTAGTTTGTTAATGTCCACGGGTTGGAATTCCACTGAGAGTTCGCCCGCATCGGCAAGGGATAAAGTGCGCAGGTCTTTGACGAGTTGTTCGAGTCTTTCGGCTTCTTCGCGGATGATCTCGAAATTTTCCTTCGAGGGCGGCAGGACGCCATCATGCACGGCTTCGGCATGACCGATGATCAGGCTGAGCGGTGTGCGCAGTTCGTGGGCGATATCGGCGGTCATTTGTTTGCGCAGATTGAAAGAGCGATTGAGATCGCCGTTCATTTTGTTGAAGGAGGCTGCGAGCTCGCCAATTTCATCACGCGAGCGGACAGGCACTTGCTGGCCGAAATTTCCGCCGGCCATTTCATGTGTGGCTTTGGTTAACTCGCGAATGGGACGGGTGATGGTGCGCGAAAGAATGGCGCCAAAAATAAATGCGAGGATGATCGTGCCAATGGCGGTGAGAAAAAGAGAAAGATCAAGCCTTTTGATAAATTCGTCTTCCATGGGGTCGCGTTTATCGGGCGGCCTTTCAATCAGCAGATGCCCAACCGTGATGTCGTTGGCTTTGAGGACGATCGATTGATTGAGCACATCCAGGCTGACGGTATCGCCAATTTTGTGCGCGAAACTTTCCATAACGACGACGCCTTGAATATCGGTGACGCAAAAATTGGAGGGCTTATCACCCTGCGGACCAAACTGGGTGGCGGTGCGCCCGAGGCGCGCGGTGTTGACGTTATCCCAGGTGTTGTTGGTTTCGTAATATTTGACAAGTTCCTCAGCCAGTTCTGTTTCGTATTGATTGGAAATAAATTTATCAAATTCGCGGTTCGTGGAAAAGCGGATGGACGCCACGATCACGCCGATGCTGATCAGGCTGACTGCAAGAAATGCGAGGATGAGTTTGGTGGTGATGGAACGCATGGATTAAGCCTTGCTCAAGCGATAGCCCACGCCGTAGACAGTTTCAATGCGATGCGGTTTGCGCGGATCTTCTTCCACTTTGGCGCGCAGATTTTTGATGTGCGTATCAATGGTGCGTTCGTAGCCTTCATAGCGCACACCTTGAATTACATCGAGCAGATCGAGGCGCGAGAAGACGCGGCCCGGGCGCCCATGAGGGCGGCGAGCAAATCAAACTCGGAGGGGTCAGATCAATGCTGCGTTCGCCGACCAGCACTTCACGGCTGTCGCGGTCTAAAACAATATCGGCCACTTTGAGCGTTTTGCCAGTCGGTTCAGATTTGCCCATGCGGCGCAAGACATTGCGCACACGCGCCATCAACTCACGCGGCTTGAACGGCTTAACTACATAATCATCCGCGCCAAGTTCGAGGCCGATGACCTTATCGTCATCTTCCACTTTGGCGGTCAGCATGATGATCGGTGTATCGTGTTCGGCACGATGAATGCGCATGAAGTCATAACCGTTCATCTCAGGCATCATAATATCGAGAATGATCAGGTCTGGGTTTTCTCTGTCTGCAACGGTCAGCGCTTCCCTGCCGTTATAGGCCGTGGCAACACGATAGCCTTCCTGTATAAGATAACTCTCAACAAGGGAGACAAGGCGTTTTTCATCGTCAACGATCAGAATGGTTTGAGGCATGGGTTTATTCTTTCTTTTATTTTCAGGTGAACACCCCGAAGATTTTGTAAACTATTTTTGAAACCTTCGGGGTGATGTTTAATTTTGTAATTGCATTATGCCATAAGGAAGGCTGGTTGGCGTGTGAAGAAATTGT
Organism: Candidatus Villigracilis proximus; assembly: GCF_016717045.1. Lineage (NCBI taxonomy): Bacteria > Bacillati > Chloroflexota > Anaerolineae > Anaerolineales > Candidatus Villigracilaceae > Candidatus Villigracilis > Candidatus Villigracilis proximus. Next base: position 217,199 of record NZ_JADJUO010000004.1, read on the forward strand.
GTGGAAATTTACGCGTCAATTTTCTTTTGCAATAATGCGATCACGGCATCAAACAACGCAGACGGGGTGCTGGTATCCATGACGGGCGCGGCGCTGGTGTCACTGCTTGTGGATGTCGTGCCTGTGGATTGCATCCCACCGCCGGGCATTCCGCCCATGTCAGGCGGTCCCCCGCTCCCATATCCGGCGGACCTCCCGCGCTGGTAGCTGATTCAGCATCCGAAGAGCTTGTGTTTCCGCTGCTGCCTTGGCTGATGGCGAACACATCGCGCATGGACAGGCTCATGCCGTCTATGGCTTGAGTCTGCTCTGCGGTCAGTGTCTCTTGAATTTGCGCAACGAGTCCGTCGATCTCTTCCTGTGCGGCGGTGTCGCTGTCGTTTAAGTCCTGTAAAACATAAAACATGGGCAGCAGTTCTGCGGCTTGCTCAGAAGGGACCGGATAGTCTGTCTCTTCGAGGTTGATGGTGCCGAGGACAAGTTTGGTTTGCACGGGCAATTCCGCAGCGTCGGGTCCGCTGCTCGGAGCAGAGGCAGGTGTCCCTGTGGAAGATGCGCAGGCGGTTAATGTCAACGCGAGGAGGGTGATTGAGGTCCAGAAGAATTTTTTGTTCATGATAAGTTTCCTTTTATTTTAGCTATGGAGTCCAGCGGCTTGCCGCTGGTGTATGTGGAACAGCTTGCTGTTCCACTCCATAAAAAACCATCTTATTCATATCTCAACGCTTCAATAGGATCGAGCAGTGCGGCTTGATTGGCGGGATAATAGCCAAAGAAAGCGCCGACAATGGCAGCGGAACTAAAGGCGAGCGCGATCGAGCTAAGTTGCACCACGGTGCGCATATCGCTCAGTGCGCCAAAAATATACGCGCCGCCCACACCAACCAGGATGCCGATCAGCCCGCCGACGATACTGAGCATCAGCGCTTCGGTTAAGAATTGCAGGCGGATATCATCAGGCGTGGCGCCGACAGATTGACGAATGCCGATCTCGCGTGTGCGCTCGGTGACGCTGACCAGCATGATGTTCATGATGCCGATACCACCGACGATCAACGAAACGCCCGCGACCCAGGCCAGCAAAGAACGAAACGCGGACGTGGTTGACTCTTGCGTGGAAATAATATCCTGCTGTGTGGTGACGGTGAAATCTGCGGTGTCGAGTGTTAACTCATGGCGTTTGACAAGCAGCAGTTCCACTTGCGTGATAATGTCGTCAATGTTTTCATCGGGGTCTACTTCCACATAGATCATGCGGATGCTGTCGCCCATGATGCGGGCGAACATGGAAGGCGTGAATTTTTGAAAGACAACGGTGATGGGCATGAAGACGTACGAGTCGTAATCAGTAGTGCCGACGATGCCTTTTTCTTCCATGACACCGATCACAGTTAATTTTGTCGTGCCAACTGTGATGACCTGTCCGATGGGATCGTCTTCGCCGAATAATTCTTCGGCAATGGCGGAGCCCAGCACGACCATTTTTTGTTTGCGGTCTATTTCCTTGTCGGTGAAGTAACGTCCATCGGCGAGTTCCATATCACGCACAGAAGGAAAGCCCGAAGTGGTGCCGAGAATGGAAACATCGTCAAAAGATACATCGCCGAATTTGACAGTTTCACTTGAGCTCTGTTCAACCACCACCGAAGTCACACCGCTGACTCCATCTTCGATGGCGGCGGCATCGTCGAAGACCAGTCCGCCGGTGGGCGGCTGACCGGGTCCGCCGCGAGACATGGAACCCTGCACAAAGATCAGATTGGAACCGAGTGAGGTGATCTGTTCCTGAATGGTGGCTTCTGTCCCTGCGCTGATGGCGACCATGATGATGACCGCCGCCACGCCGATGATGATTCCCAGCATCGTCAGAAACGAGCGGATCTTATTCTTGAGGATCGCTTCCCAGGCGATATGCGCGGCTTCAGACAGTTTCATATTGCACCTTCTTATTTTTCACTCCGTTGTGCCGTTATGAATCACAGTATCTACTACGCCATCCAATAAGCTGATCGTGCGCTGGGTATGCGCCGCGATCTTTGGGTCATGAGTCACCATCACGATGGTGGTTCCCTGTGCGTGTAAAGTGTGTAGTAAATTCATGATCTCTTCACCCGAGCGGCTGTCGAGATTACCGGTTGGCTCATCGCCGATGACCAGCACCGGATCGTTGATCAACGCACGCGCAACGGCCACGCGCTGCTGCTGTCCGCCGGAGAGTTCGTGCGGCTGATGATTGATGCGTCCAGATAGTCCGACCATATCTAATAATTTTTCGGCTTTTGCATCCGCTTCTTCCTGTGACTTTGGATTTGCATGGTCATACAGCAAAGGCAAGGTCACATTTCGCAAAGCGGACGTGCGTGCCAGCAAATTGTAGGATTGAAAAATAAATCCGATCTTACGGTTGCGGACTCCCGCCAATTGAACCTTATCTAATTGACTGACATCTTCACCATCTAAAAAATACTGGCCGGATGTGGGACGCGAGAGGCAACCCAAAATATGCATCAGTGTGCTTTTGCCCGATCCCGATTGACCCATGATAGCTACGAACTCACCCGATTCAATGGTGATGCTCACGCCGTTGAGCGCGGCCACGCTGATGTCGCCCATGCCATAGACCTTGGTAATGTCCATTGTTTCGATGATCTTGCGCTTCCCGTTCATTGTGTCTCCGCGATACCGGTTGTGACAACATCGCCGGGGTTTAATCCCGATGTGATCTCAACAGAAGTTAGATCTTTGATACCGATCTCCACCATTTGCAAGCGCGGAACTCCGTTCTCCAAAACAAAGACCGCGTATTTACCATCACCCGCATCATGCAAGGCTTCCACCGGAATGAGAATCGCGTCAATTGCTTCACCGCCGATCACATCCACTGCCGCGCTGGTGCCGAGCGGCAGGTTGAAAGTGTCATCGTCCACGGCGGTCAATTGCACAATGGCACGCACTGCTGAAGAACCAGATTCGGTATACAGGCCGGGGTCAATCTGAGTCACGATGCCTGTAAATGTAGAGTCAGGCAAAATATCGAAGATCACTTCTGTCGGGTACCCCGCGCTGACATTTGCCCAATCAGACTCATCTAAAAAGACTTCGAGATACTGCTGGCTCAAATCTGCAACAGTCATGACCGAAGTGGTGCCGACTGTGTCGCCGATGCTCATATCAAGAGACATCACTGTCCCGTTGATCGGTGAAACCAGCGTAGTGCCTGCCAAATCTACTTCAGCAGCTTCAAGGTCAAGTTGAGCCTGTTCCAATTCAGTCAGGCCGGAACCCGTCGCATTCTCGGGGACTTCTCCGCCGGTCAATGCCGCGTACAAATATTCCGCTTCTTGAAGTGTGGCCTCAGCCTGCGTCAACGCGGCGCGTGCTTCTGCGATCTCTGCATCCGACGGCGCAGAAACAGATTTAAGTCCGCTGGCCTTATCAAAGACAGTGAAAGTATTTTTGATGTATTGATGATCGTAGTAATACCAAACGCCGCTGAGTTTATCTTCCACATAATCCAGATACTCTTCCGCTTTTTCTGCGCGGCTTGCAACTCTGCATCATTGGGCGCACTTGCTGCGGCAGCCTTCGCTTCTTCAAGTTTCAGCGTTGCCGATTCCACTTCTGTTTCCCAGTAATACACAGCCGGACTGATCAAATACGAAACCTGATTCACCGCAGTTACAACTTCCGTTTGCGCGGCGGCTACTGCTTCTTCCGCGGCGGCAACAGATGCAACAGAAGTCAACTCAAGCAACGTACGTTTGGCTTGAATGTATTTAATTTGTGTACTCGAGTCATTGATCGTCGCAAGCACATCGCCGGCTTTCACCGTATCGCCAACTTTCACATTGATCTTGTTCACTTGTCCGCTGGTGGTGAATCCCAGATCCACTTCATCCACCGCGATCAAAGTTCCGGTGCCGCTTGCATACAGGATCAAATCACTCTTTCGAGCGACAGTTGTTTGCAGCGTGTCGGTCGTTGCCGTTTCCGTATCCACGGCAGTCATTTGATAATACGCAACGCTGCCGCCGATCACCAGCAGTGCAACAACTGCGATCATCCACCAGGTCTTTTTCCCGAATTTCGAGAACAACCTTGAGCCTTCAATTTTCCCCACACCTTTTGTAAAACGGACATTGAATTTTGACAGTGTTTCCATTTGCAACCTCTTTGTGAAATTCTTTTTGATACCTCAGTATATAAAAAGGCTATGGAGAAGCTGTCATGGAATCATGTGGAAATCATGCGGATTAAAAAACGCCCGCCTCTTTCGAAGCGGACGCCTGATTCTGTTCAATTAGATTTCTCTACTCTGATTCTTTTTTCTCCTCAACCTCCACACTCGGAGTTTCCTCTACCACTGGAGCAGTAGCCGCCACGCGGGTAATTCTCCAGCCGCTCTTCTTCACCAGCGTATATCCAAACCAGCCGAGAAGTCCCAGCAAAGCGACATGGATCAACCCGAAAAGAGGGGAGCGGAAGTTCATGCCGCCGCGATCATTCCCAAATCCTTTGTTGCGGGAATTGCCTTGCATGGATTGCGGCCCGCCATTGTCGTGGAAATTTCCCTGCATGGACTGTGGTCCATCGTTATTCTGGAAATTGCCCGGCTGATTTCCACGCATCGCCTGCGGCCCGCCGTCAAAATTGTGAGCGAAGGCAGGACGTGCAAAGGATGCATTTTGCATCATTCCGGTACGGAATCCCGCACCTGCTACAACTACAAGCACAACGAGAGTCAACAGGATGCCCAGTGTATAGTTCAACCATTTATTATTTTTCATTTTTTTATCTCCGGTAAAGAATTTTGAAGTTCCGCTTGTCTGTAAGAACAAGGGCCTAAAGCGTGTGCTTTATTGACTCTAGTTTCTCATTACAGAATTACACGGCAGTGGAGAAATTGTGTGAAATTTGTGTGCAAAAAAACAAGCAAAGCAAACAAAAAAGTAGACACGCAGACCCAAGTCTACGTGTCCACCAATTACCAATTACCAATCTACCTATTTACTTGTTTACCCGTTTTCCCCTTCCTACTCATAAGCCAACGTATCCTTCACTGTCAACCTTGAGGCCCTTCGTGCAGGTAATGCACTCGCCAGCGTACCAAGCACCAGTGTAAAGATCAACCAGGCGATGATTCCGCTTGCACCGTAGACAGCAGGCATCGGAGCGGTCAAGATCGCCACACCAACCCCGTAACAAAGCACGTTCGTAATCGGGATCGCCACCAAGATACTGATCGCCCAACTGAGGATGCCGATCACCATGCCTTCGGTAATCACGATCGCTTGAATATCGCCATTGCTGGCGCCGATGGCGCGCATCACACCGATCTCACGCGTGCGCTCCAACACGTTGATGCTCATCGTACCCATCAATCCCAGTCCGCCGACAACCGCGATCAAACTCGCCATGACTAGCATGAAATAAACGAGGATATCCGTCTGTGCTTTCTGATCGGTGATAAAGTCCGCGCCGAGTTGTGTGGAACTGATATTAATTCCGCGCGCTTCAAAAGCGGACTGGATCTGATCGTTGATTCTTTTTTGTGTAGCCGAGTCATGTTGTGAGGTGATGATGCGCAGGGAATACGCCATCTCAGGCTCGCCAACCAGTACGCTCAAATATTCATAATTAACATACAACAACGGCGGACTGATATTTCCGGTAATGCTATACGTGCCCACGATCTGCCAGTCTGTTTCCTTGCCGTTCGCTTCGATCGTTAACCAGTCACCGGGTTTCAGGTCCGGGAAGATTTGCAGCAGATGGTTGCCGATCACGATCGCGTTTTCGTCACCGGGTTGCAGCCAGCGTCCCGATGAAATGATCGGGTCGATCAAAGTGGATGTGGAAGGCGGCGCGACAAACAAAATTTGCGTGCCGGTCTCGTCATCTCCCATCTTGAGCGTGCCGGGATATTCCAGCCAGCCTTCGGCGCTTTCGACACCGGGGATGCTTTCTGCGATGCCGGCTACTTTATCAAAGCGGTAGCCGTGATCAAAGGCCACGTTAATATCCGCCAGAAAATATCCTTGAATATCCACCATCACTTTATCAAAGGAAGCCCACAGATTATAGACAGCGATAAATACCGCACCGCCCAATACCAAAGTGAACAATGTAATACTGAGTCTTGTCTTGCGTCTAAATGTATTGCGCAGTGAAATGCGGATCGGGCGCGGAATCAAAACCGAGTTACGGTTGACTGAGTCATCTTTGGGTTTCGCGTTGCCGCCGAGACCGTAGTCACTCAACGCCTCACGCACAGTGACTTTCACGCTGTTATAGATCGGGAAGATGGCCGCCACCAAAGGCACGACGATCGCCACCACTATCTGCTGTATTAAAGTGGACGTGTATCCTTTATACGGCAGGGTGTAAAAATTCAACCACTCTGCCATGCCGCCGCCGATGTTTTCTGAAACTGCATTCGCCAACGGAACCGCGATCAACAGCGAACCAATTCCAAAACTTAAGATCAACACAAAATACATGCTGAATATTTGCATCGTCCCGCCGCCGATGGCTTTCATGATGCCGATCTGTCTGGTGTGCTGAGTCATCAAGGCTGTGATTGTGTTGACGATCAAAAATCCGCTTAGAAAAACGGTCAGATAACCGAGTACGTTCAAGACAAAGAAGACGCCCTGCGTAATACTATATGCAAAGTGATGACCCGGCTGATACACACTGACAAAATACACAGTCGCACCCGCGCGTTCCATGCGGTCTGCCACAGCCTGTGCCACTTCGGTCACATGCTCCTGATCGGTCTGCTTTTCCAAAACGCTGATCGATAATCTGTCATAGTTGGATGTATTACCACCCAGCCATTCCAGCGTATCAGGTGTGACATATGCATTAACCTGTCGCGCCAGATTATATGGAAAGCCCGTCACCGCGTGAGTGTAGCCAGCGAGTGTGAGTTCGCGTTTTTTGCCGTCGCCCAATTCCAAAAGGATCTTATCGCCGGGTTTATATCCAAGCGAAAGGGCGCTGGCATCAAGGATGGTTTCTTTTTCGCCATATTTTGGAACTACAGTTTCACCCTTTGCAGGTTTGAGTGTGTTCAACGTCAACAGGCTCGGGTCTTCCACGGAAGTGAAACTAATATCCACAAATGTTCCATCTGTGTGGACAATGCGCGCACCGACGGAAGAAAATCCTTCCACTGTATCCACGCCGGGCACAGCGCGCGCCATCTTCACCATGTCATCATTCAACGGATAGGCATACACTTCGCCTTCAGATGGATTCGCAGAAAGATAATCGCCGTCCATGCTTTCGTTCATGTACAGTCCCATGTTGCTGTTGAATCCAACCGCAAATGTACCGACTGCAATGGTGATGATGGTCAGGAAAGTCCGTCCGCGATTGCTCCAAAAATCAGCCCAGACTTTTTTCCAACGACTGCTCATCATGACGCAACTCCACGTTTGGATAAATTCTCACCTTCGTGTTTATCTGCCATCTGATGCAGCGCTTCGCGCGTAACGTCTGACTGTTTCAGCAATTCTGACAGTTGGTCATACCCGATCGCCAACACCTCAACCGGCCCCGCTTCCGAAGCGCGAATGGACGCCAGATGTTTCTTCTCGTGGAAAAATTCCATTTCGCCGAAACATTTTCCCGGTCCGAGTTGAAGCGCGATCACATCCGATTGATTCGGACGCGGCAGGATCACTTCCACCGTTCCTTTTGCGACAACGTAAAACGTATCTGCATTGGTGCCTTCAGAAAGGATCATCGAACCGGCTTCGTAAGTTTGTACTTTTGCATTTTTTGTGGCTTGCAATAATTGTGTAGCGGTCAACGTGGGCATGGCTTTGGCAACATACTCGTTGACAATTTCACCGTCTGCGATCAAGGCTGTGCGATGCGTGCGTTTCGCAAGTCCGCTGTCGTGGGTGACGATGATGATGGTCTTGCCTTTGGAGATCAGATCGTTGAACAAGGCAAAGACAGACTCGGCTGTTTTTGAATCAAGGTTACCGGTTGGTTCATCCGCAATAATTACTGGCGGATCATTTGCCAGCGCGCGCGCAATCGCCACACGCTGCTGCTGACCGCCCGAAAGCGCGGTGGGGAGTTTATGCGCGTGGTCTGCGAGTTCAACCAGTTCCAATAGATCCATCGCGCGTTTGCGGCGCTCGTTCATTGGATAGGTGCGGCAGAAATCCATTGGCAGCATAATATTTTCGATGACAGAGATCATCGGCAGCAATTGAAAAAATTGAAAGACGATGCCGAGATTTTTTCCACGCCAGCGTGCCATCTGGTTTTCGTTTAATTTGTGAACGCCCGTGCCGTTGACCCATACTTCGCCGGTGGTGGGACGGTCAATGCCGGTGATCATATTAAGCAGGGTGGTTTTGCCGCTGCCCGATTTACCGATAATGCTGACGAACTCGCCGGCGTTGATCTGCAAATCCACGCCTTCGAGTGCGTGATAATCACCGACGGCGGTCTTGTAATATTTATTGACCTCGCGCAAATCAATGATGGGACGGTTTTCGATCGACCCATCTTCGGTCTTTGATTTGAAAAATGAAATTGCCATGAGTACCTCTTAACTTGCCAACATCTCACAGAGTGAACAGAGATTTGAAAAAATATCTTTGTTTATCTCTGTTCATCTCTGGTAAAAATTTATCTTCTGTAAAATTTACTGCTCAAATGTGACAACAGCGGTCATACCCCAGCGCATGGCAGGATCAACATCTGTTAGCAGGATGGTCACTTCGTAAACCACATCACCCTGGTTTTCAGAGAAATTATCGCTGACCGAAAGCACGTTACCTTTGAATTCCACACCGGGCAGCGCATCAAATTTGACAGTCACCGACTGGCCTTCTTTGATATTGACCACGTCAATTTCAGTTAAGTCCTTGGTCTTCACAACCCATTGCGTGGTATCGGCGATCGTCACCACCGGCTGACCGGAAGCCTCGAACTCACCAACTTTAAGCTGCAGATCTGTGATCACACCCGGAAACGGTGCGCGGACTTCGGCATTGGCGAGCGCGGCGCGTGTGCCAGCTGTATCTTCAGCGAAGGTGGGATCTTGAAGGGCGTCATAATCTCGTTGAGCAAGAACCAGCCTCGAGTTTGCGTTCTGAGCCGCGGATTCCAATTCCATCCATTGAATGGCTTTGCGGTAACGAGTCCAGGCGTCATCCAATGCTTTTTTGAAGATCTTGGCGGTGCCGGTCACAACTTCCTGTCCGCGTTTTTGGGCATCGGTTAATTGCAGGTTTCTATCGTTGATATCTTTATAGGGTTCAAAATCGGCGCGGGCCTTATCCAAATTTACAAGCATGGCCGCCACAGATTCGGGCGGAGTCATGCCCGCAAAATCAGTAGGGACATCGAAATTATCGAGCTTGAATTGCGCGTCGCGCACTTCTTGATAAGCGGTGGTCAGTTCCTGCGCGGCTTTGGCTTGCGCGGCTTCAAGGGTTTGCGCTTCATTGGATTTCAAACGCGCGATCACGTCACCGGCGGCAACCGTGTCACCTTCCACTTTCAACACTTCGCTGATCAAGCCGTTGGCATTCAGTGCCAGTTCTGTGTAATGGACAGGTTCCAGCCGGCCTTCGGAAATAATGGTCGTATCAGCGATCACGGTCGGGATCGGAGTTGCTTCAGGGGTGGCTGTGGCTGTGCCGCAAGCCGCGATCATCAAGGCAAGAAGGGATAATGTGATTAATTTAATGTATTTCATCTTGATTTTCCTTTTAATAATTTTTAGATCAGGGTTTGTTTTCTGGTTTATTTACGAGCTACTTTGAGTTTGGTTGCACAGATCGCGGATTTCTGTCCGCGCTGACAAATGACGGATTACAATTGGACCCATGCCCCAAATCAACTTGAAGAAATTACAAACGTATCACACGCGGACCTTTCACCTGCCTCCCGCTAAAAGGCTTTCCTCTCCCTCCCAGGCATTGACCTTCGTCAACGCGTGCGGCTTCACATATTTCTGGCCCATCAAAGGCATTTCTCTGCCGTCGTTATGGACTGCTGTTACCGGTGACCGTCCTGTCGCTGATAAACACGACGACCCCGGTCACATCACCTGGGGCTGGAAGGACGACGCGCTTGATAAAAAAATCTGGTACTACGGGAAAATTCTGCGCGGCAAAGCCACCATCATCTCGCTTGAAATAGCCCCGTATTTTTACGCACTCTCGGAAAATTATGGCTCACCCGAAGAGGATTATCTCATCGCCTATCACGAGGGACGATTAACACAAGCCTCAAAACAAGTCTACGAAACATTGCTTGATAACGGCGCATTGAATACGCTTGATCTGCGCAAGATGGCGAAGTTATCAAATGCAAAAGATTCTGAGTTTAACAAAGCCCTTGAGCAGTTACAGAGAGATTTCAAGATTCTGCCCGTTGGTGTAGCCCAAGCCGGCGCATGGAAGTATTCGCATATTTACGAGATCGTCACCCGCCATTATCCCGACCTTTCCGAACAAGCACGGACGATCAAAGAATCGCAAGCTCGTGCAAAATTACTGGAATTATATTTCTCCATGCTCGGCGCCGCTGATCTGCGCGATGTCAATAAGCTATTCGGCTGGGGCAATGATGTGACAAAGAAGACTATTGCGAAATTAGTGGAAAGTGAAAAGTTGACAAGGGCCGAGCATCCCAAACTAGACGGGGAGTGGCTGACGATCAAAGATATCTTGTAAGTCGGGCTGACAGCCCGACTTTTTGTATCCCTTGACAAAAATAAATACACGCTGTATATTTACAGCGTAAAGTAAATCAGGAGCGAAAATGGTCAGACCAACACTCAAAAAACAGATACCCAATTTGCAGGAAGCCATCACAGAAACGGCATGGAAACAGATCGCCGAGACAGGTGCCGCAACCCTCTCCCTGCGTTCCATTGCCCGTGAATTGGGCATTACAGCACCCGCCATCTATAACTACCATCCTGACCGTGACGCGCTCGTCACAGCCCTGATCGTGGACGCGTACACCTCGCTGGGGGAATCTCAACAAGCCGCAATTGATGTTTTGCCTGCAGACGATAATAAGGCGCGTCTACATGCGCTTGGGTTGGCCTACCGCGAATGGGCGATTACCTATCCCCAACGCTATCTTTTGATTTTTGGCACGCCCATCCCAAACTATGTCGCTCCTGCAAACATCACTATGCCAGCCGCTGCCTGCGCTATTGTCCCGTTGAGAAATACGTTGCAAGCCTTGTATTCAAAGAAGAAATTGAAGATAGAACGCCTGTCTCCACTCACACCCGAACTTGAGTCCATGCTCGAAGCGTGGAAAAATTACGGAGGCAATGCCGATGTCGAAGCGCTGTATCTAACCGCTGTCATCTGGAGCCGTGTGCATGGATTGGTCATGCTCGAAATCGGGCATCATGTCCCTCCGGTCATTACCGATCCCGGCGAACTCTTCTGCCGTGAAATTGAAAACATCTTAATTCAATACCTGTAATCTCAAAATCATTAACCAACTTGTTCAACCCAGGTGATATGGCACATCACATCTGGTGGTCAATTGCTGCCAAAAATAAGGCGAAAAATGAAAACACTAATTCTCGATGGCTCTCAACCGAACGACCCGACATCTGCAAAGATCAAAACGTCATTGCAGGCCCAACTTTCAAATGTAGAAACTCTTGTTTTGTGCGAACAAAAAATTGGCAACTGTGCAGGTGATTTCTTCTGTTGGGTACGCAGCCCTGGCATGTGCAATACTAACGATGACAAGCGTATCATTGCTGAAAAGATCATGCAAAGCGATTTTGTCATTTATCTCACGCCAATCACATTCGGCGGATATTCCTCCGCGCTCAAGCGCATGGTCGATCATCAGATCCAAAATATTTCACCCTTCTTCACCACCATCAATGGCGAGATCCATCATCAGCCGCGCTACCAAAACTATCCCGATGTCCTCACGATCGGGTGGATGGATCAGCCAAACGCGCAGTCTGAAGCGGTCTTTCGTCAACTTGTTCAGCGCAACGCTATCAACATGTACGCATCCACTTCTGTCACTGGATTGGTGAATAGCGAAGCAAATTTGGATGATCAGATTCGAGGCTGGCTGGCTGAAATAAAGAGCGCCTCATCCTCACCCGTGCCTGCTCTTTCCAAAGCAGAGATTTCCTCCGCTGCTGCCACTCCCATTCGCCGTGCTGCATTGCTTGTAGGAAGTCCGCGCGCGAAAAAAAGCACATCTGCTTCGCTCGGCGGCTACCTGATGGAGCAGTTAAATGTGCGCGGTGTTGAGACCGAAACCATTCAGATCTACACCTCGTTCAATTCCGTAGAACGGACTCGCCTCACACTGGAAAAACTGGACCAGGCCGACCTCATCGTTTTGGCATTTCCTTTGTATGTTGATAGCCTGCCCGCGCCGGTCATTGCCGCGCTGGAAAAATTGCTGCCCATCGCACAAGTGTGAAGGTTGCACAAAGTTTTGCAGCGATCGCGAATTGTGGTTTTCCGAAGCCAAACATAACGACACGGCGCTTGCCATCTGTGAACAATTTGCAATCGAGACTGGTATGACATGGCTTGGTTCTTTAGCGCTCGGCGGCGGTGAAGGCCTTGTTCACGGCGTTCCGCTCAACGAAATGGATGGACGCGCCATGCCGCTCAAAAAGAGTCTTGAACTGTCTGCCGTTTCACTTGCGCTTGGAATGTCAATTCCGCAGGAGGCACGCGATATTCTTTCCAGACCCATCATCCCCAATTGGATGTATAAACTTTTTGGCGGGTTTGGTTGGAAACAGCAAGCCAAACAATACGGAGTGAATAATCAATTAAGAAAGCAGCCGTACCTGAAAGCAATAACACCTCACTCTACCTTTGATAGTTTGAAGAAAAAAGTATAAAAGGAGATTCCATGTTAATTCTGCTAAAAGTACTGTTTATCTTTGCCGTCACTCTCTTTGTTGGTGACATCGTTTTGATGTTGTTTTGGAAACTTGGTGCAGAGCGCACAAGAGACCGCAACGTTCTTTTGTTTGCCAACAAGACAGTCATGACGACAGATAATATTCTTCTCGGGCCTGCCGCCATGTTGATAGCCATTAGCGGTAATCTGCTTGCGCCGCGTATTGGGTTGCAGATCTATTCCACGCCCATGTTAAGCATTGCGATGAGTTCCTTTATCCTTTCAGGCATTGTGTGGAGTCTTTTCCTGATACCGACTCAGAAAAAACAGTTGAAACTCTGCTCCGATCTGAGTGCTGGCAAGGAACTTCCGGCAGAATATTTTCAACTTGCGAACCGATGGAAAACCTGGGGATACGTTGCGGCACTTCTTGTACTTTTGTCCCTGTTGTTGGTGGCATTGAGTTAAGAGTGGATTCCCGGGAGGGATGATGTCTTATGAATTACAAAAAAGTGGTGATCACAAAGTATGGCGGCCCCGATGTTCTGCGGGTTGTGGAAGAAAGCGAATTGCCCAAGCCTCAAAAAGGGTGAGGTACGAATAAAACTCTAGCCACCAGCGCCTGCTTTACCGATACGATGATAAGAAAGGGATTTATTACGGCGTAAAACAAAAGCCGCCTTTTGCCCCGGCTACGATATTGTGGGTGTGGTTAATGAACTCCGGAGAAGGCGTAACCCATCTTCAGGTGGGGCAGCGGATTGCTGAATTGACAGTCACCGGAGCGTACTCTGAGTATCTGTGCATACCGGCAGCCAATTGCGTTCCTGTCCCTGAAACCGTGGATGCCTCAGAAGCGGTAAGCATGGTTCTAACTTACATGACCGCTTACCAAATGCTGCATCGAATCGCAAAAGTGAAACGCGGCGCTCGCATCCTTGTTCATGGGGCAGGCGGCGCAGTCGGCACGGCATTGATTCAATTGGGAGCGCTTCACGGATTGGAAATCTACGGAACCGCATCTGCCAAATCTGGCGAGCTGATCTCAAGCCTTGGAGGGATCCACATCGACTACCAAACAGAAGATTTCGTCTATCGGATTGAAAACCTTGATCCCAAAGGTGTTGACGTCGTGTTCGATGCGATTGGCGGAGCGAACTTCAAGCGATCCTTCCAATGTCTGCGAAACGGTGGAATTCTGGTTGCGTACGGTTCATACAATTCTGCGATCGGCAAAGAGGGCAGCGCCATGCTCAGTTATACAACCCTGATGATTCGAAGTTCCCTGACGCCGGGTAAATCGGCTTCGATATACAGCATCGTGCCGTTCAAAGAAAAGCACCCTGATTGGTTCGCAGATGATCTCAAGGAACTTATGCACCTGCTGGAACAGGGAAAGATCAAACCGGTCATCTCAAAAAAATTATCGTTAACCGATGCCGCGAAAGCTCATCAACTTCTTGAGGCGCGCGGCGTTAACGGAAAAATCGTGTTACTTGCAAATGAACTCTCATCTATAAATTAAAAAGGATGGTAAAAACAAAATGAAAAAAAACTTGTTTCAAAAAAATCTTCCCTGGGGAATAATGGCATTTCTGGCAGTTGGTGTCACGATCGTGGCTCTGGCGCCCTATATCACCTTCAACTCTGAAAACTTCAATAACGCCACAACGCGTTATGCAACTGAATCCACACTGCGCTATGTCGGATTATTTGTCCACGCTTTTGCAGGCGGGATTGCGCTGCTGCTCGGCCCGTTTCAATTCCTTGATGGATTTCGCAAACGCCGCCCCGTCGTCCATCGCTGGATGGGACGCATCTATCTCGTATCGATTCTGATCGGCGGACTATCGGCATTTATCATCGCCCCCGGCATGATCTCAGGACTCGTCGGTGAAGTGGGTTTGTTATCCCTTGCTGTCCTCTGGCTATGGACAGGTTGGAATGCCTGGCAGCATCCGCAAGGGTAATGTTAAATCTCATCGCGAGTGGATGATCCGCAGTTTTGCATTGACCTTTGCCGCCGCTACGCTTCGTCTTTGGCTCGGCACTCTCATAGCCACACAACTGCCATTTTTGCAGACCAGGTATTCGGGCGATTTTGATGCGCTTTTTGTCGAAGTCTATCGCGTGGTGATGTGGTTGAGTTGGGTTCCAAATCTGATCGTCGCTGAAATGATTATCCAGCGCCGCCGTAAGCCACAAACGATTTCATCAATTGGGCAAAATAGCCCGCAAACTCAAAATGTATAAATCAAAAAGGAAAAATCATCATGACTCAAAATAATTTGCACGTAGTTTTCGGTACAGGCGCACTCGGCAAGTGGACAGCGCGTGAGTTGGTCAAATTGGGCAAGCCCGTCCGCATGATCAGTCATTCAGGCAAAGCGGATGCGCGTATTCCCGCCGGTGTGGAAGTTGTCAAAGGCGATGCCTACGATACCAAAAATAATATCGAGGTCACCAAAGGCGCAGAAGCTGTTTATCAATGCGCCCAGCCGCAATATCACGAATGGGCTGAGAAATTCCCGCCCATGCAAAAAGCGATTTTGGATGCCGTTGCAACCAATGGCGCAAAATATATTTCCGGTGACAATCTATATATGTACGGCGATACCAACGGACAACCCATCCGCGAAGATATGCCATATCAGCCGCACACCAAAAAAGGAAAAGTCCGCGGTGCGATGGCAGATGCAGTGATGGAAGCGCATCGTGCGGGCAAAGTCCGCGCTGCGATTGGGCGGGCTTCCAATTTCTTCGGCCCCGATGATAACGCTGTAACCTCCTTCGCCATTCGCCCTGCGCTGGCAGGCAAGGCAATTAACTTACTTGGCAGAACAGACCAGCCGCACACATTTTCCTATATCGCCGATTTTGGAAAATTACTGGCAACCCTCGGCACACGCGAAGATACACTCGGACAGATCTGGTTCGCGCCGTCTCCCCGCACCGGTCACACAAAATGAATTGGTTAAAATTATGGAAGATGTTCTCGGTAAAAAAGTTAAAGTAATGGCCGCCGGTAAGACCATGTTAAGTATGCTCGGATTGTTCGTGCCAGCCATGCGCGAATCTGTTGAAATGCTTTACGAATGGGATAAACCCTTCATCATGGATTCAAGCAAAGCTGAAAAAGCATTTGGCTGGAAAGGCACACCGCTCAAAGAAGCCATGCAGGCTACGATTGAATGGTGCAAGAGCGACCCCGGAAAACACTAGGAGCGATGATGATGGTACTTATAAATTCTTTAATGGCTACGCTGCATCATATTTGCGCATTTACTTTAACGGCTTGTCTTGTATATGAGTTGATTGCCTTCCGTAAAGGGCTGCGCGTTGAAGAAGCACGCCGCATTCAAAAAGTGGATGGCTGGTATGGAATCTCCGCCGGCTTGCTTGTTGTCGTCGGATTGCTGCGTGTCTTCTTCTTTGAAAAAGGTCCAAACTATTATGGCGCCAGCTCAATGTTTTGGATCAAGATGACGTTGTTTGTGATCGTTGGGCTGCTGTCTGTTTATCCCACCATTCGCTACATCAAATGGAATTCGTTTCTGAACGAAAATAAAGCGCCCGAGATCGCTGAGCAGGAATTCAAAAATATTCGTTTGCTGTTAATGCTCGAGATCGCGGGACTGGTACTCATTCTATTCTTTGCTCCGGCAATGGCTCGCGCTATCGGGATGAATTGATCGCTGCTTCCATATAATTTGAAAACTCATCCCGAAATCTTTTGGATGAAAAGCGGGCCGCGTTCTCTTGCGCGGCCTTGCTGTTTAATTTTATTCTTTCGGATTGAAGAACCGCCTCGATCAAACTACGGGACGTCTGCTCCTGAAACAACAAGCCGCTCATTCCATCTTGAACAATCTCTGCCGCGCCGCCTTTGCCATGTGCAATGACAGGGCATCCCGCCGCCTGTGCCTCGACCATCGCAATGCCAAAATCTTCGACAGCCATGTAAATAAATCCCTTTGCGCGATTCATCAGGTCAGTCACAACTTCATCAGGCTGATATCCTAATAATTTGATATTATCTTTTACAAGTTTTTGCAGGTGCGGCATTTCAGGCCCGTCGCCAATGATGACCAGGGGAAGTTGCAACTCATTAAATGCGCGGACAATTTCAGCCGTCATCTTATACGGCACAAGCCGTGAAACATGCAGATAAAAATCGCCGCGTTCTTTTGCTGGAGAGAATCTATCTACATCCACCGGCGGATAAATCACATGCGAATCGCGCCCCCAGGCTTGTTGAATTTTCTGTGCTGTCCACTGTGAGATGGCGAGCAGGTGATCGGCCCGGGATGCTGATTCTCTGTCCCAGCGGCGCAACAGGCTCAGGGTTAAGCGGGCTGCGGCAACGATCAGGGGCTTGTCCAAATGATGCAGATGTAAATAGTCATCCTGTAGGTGCCAGGCATATCTCATTGGCGTGCAAACATACGAAATATGAATTTGATTCTTGTGAGTTTTGATGCCATGCGCCACCGCGTGCGAAATGGATAGCACTACATCATATTTGCGCACATCCATGCTTTCGATGGCAAGCGGCATGAGGGGCAGCAATCCACGATAGAGATGCTCAACGCGCGGAATTTTTGCAGGAACGAAGTTTTTACTTTTCGATTTTCTAGCGGCGTGCCAGTTAGATTCTCTTTATTGTGAATCAGCGCGTGTAATTCTGCCTGTGGATACAAGCTGAGAATTTCCACAAGCTGTCTTTCAGCCCCGCCATAAATATTTAACCATTCGTGGACAATTGCAAGATTCATAATGCCATCTTGATTTTTAAGTTTGGGAATCTGTCTGAAAATTTTATAATCATGAGACTCTTGAAAGAATTCTTGAAATTTTTCGCGCCGATTCATCCCATGTAAAAATTTTTGCTCTTTGTAATCCGCGCTCGCGCAGCGTGTTTGCGAGGGATTTATTTTCCACAAGATTTTTTACAGCCTTGGTTAATTCAGTTGCATTGTGCGGATCAAACAACAGCGCCGCGTTTCCAACTGTTTCTGGCAATGCAGTTGTGCTTGATGCGATGACCGGCGCACCGCAAGCCATGGCTTCGAGTGCTGTCAAGCCGAAGCCTTCATAAAGTGACGGGACGATGGCGGCGCTTGCACCCGCGTAAAGCGCAGGCAGGTCTGTGTCGGAAATATAACCCAGCCATTTGATGTTATCTGACTCTTCAGGTTTACTGATTGCTTCGGCGAAAACAATTCCTTTTGTGCCTGTGATAATCATCGCCTGCTTCCATGCTTGAACTAAGATGCCTAAATTTTTTCGCGGTTCATGAGTCCCGACAAAAAGAAAGTATGGTTTGCCAATCCTATACTTTTCACGAACAGCATTTATGGAGTTCTGTGTTTGTGCTTCGAAAGGTTTTCCAACGCCATTTGGAATGACGCAAATTTTTTCATCAGAGATTTTCAAATTGACTTTCAATCTATCCCGTGAAAAATTAGAAACTGTAATAATTAACTTTACTCGTTTTGCTAAAATCTTCCATGAGAGTCTGGTCCATGCCGCGAAGGCAGGGCGAAACCATTCAGGGTGATCGAAGACGCTCGCGTCGTGTATGGTGATTACTTGATTGGAAATTGTCCACGGGCCGGCATTGGCGGGTGACCATAGAATTTCGTTTTTCTGAATTTGCATTGGGAGAATGAACTGCTCCCATAAATGTCCCGAGACTTGTCCCAATGCTTTATCAGGCACAATGATGCGCGGATTTGGCTTCATACGCATGCTGATTTCATGCGCATATCGTTCCACGCCGGTGATGCGGCGTGTGAAGCATCTGCCATTAACCGAAATTTTATTTGTCACGGGCTATTTGTCCTTCCCATAAGCCAAGCACGAAGCCGAGCATGAGGCGTCCCGGAGCAAGTGTCCATAGGTAGTGATCGAAGAGGCTGATTGCTCCCAAGCCCATTAGTAATGCGCCGATGATGATTGCGTTTGAATTCTTTGTAGACAGGAAATTTTTTCCAATTGAAAAAATAATCATAAGGATCAAGATCAAACCGAAAACACCCAGCTCAGATGTGATCAATAGGGGAATGTTGTGAACCGGTTCAACAAAATTAAATTCCCCTGCGCGTTCTGCAAGCTGAATAATGAAGGAACCTGAACCTACACCTAAAAGCGGGTGTTCTTTTATTACTGTAAAGGCCTGTTCTGTTAACCAGGCACGCCCCACGAGTGAGAATTCTTCGGTGGTTGTGGCTGGGGCGTTTACCCGATTTAAGAATAATTCGCGAAGCGGAAATAGGTTAATCCGAAGGCGGTAATTGCCGTAAAAAATATAATGGCTGCCTTTTTAGGATGGAAGGATTTTGAATTGTAGATCAGAATAAATAAAAATAGCGTAACTGCAATCCACGCGGAGCGGGAAAATGTGAGGGCAAGCAAGGATATGCCGAGTGCAAATATCACGATCGCTAAAGGATTCGATTTTTCCTTTCGAAGAAATAGAGCGATTGGGCCAGTCAGGCAAATGAGTGCGAAGCCTCCCAGTATGTTGGGATGCGGGAGTGTGCCATAGGTGCGCAGGAAGACCTGCCCATCAGGTAATTTGACAATGCTTGCGGCGCGCGTGGCGATGTCAATCGGGCCGGGCCAGTGCAAATTGAGCGGACCTAGAAATAAAGTGGATTGTGAAATAAAGCCGACGATGCCGGTTAATGCTTGAATGCTCAGTGCTGCGCAAAGCCCCAGGATTGCAGTATTCCATGAAGAGGTGCCAGTCACGCATGGAGAGGATCAGGCCAAAGATCAGCCAGAAGTGGATGGCAATATAGGTTGATGTGCGCCAATCTGCTGACCAGAATGCGCTGAGGCTGAGCAGACAGCAAAACACAAACAGGAATTTAATGGTTGGTGTGAATTTTTGTTGAAAGAATTTTTCGTTTGATACCTGTGCTGCAAGCCAGAGAATAACCGCGATGAGAACCAACGCATCACTGAGGAAAAAGAGAGCATGATCGTAAGTGAAATAAACCTGTTTATGTTTAAATTCAAATATAATTTTGTAATACCAAAACCCCAACGCCATGGGAATTAATCCCACTACGAAAGCATGTGTATTACGGATAATTTTTTCGCCGCGTTCTTTCCATAAATTAACAATTCCTAATATCATCGTTATGAAAAAAGAAAGCAAGGGGAAAATTCCCCATGAAAAAGATTTAAACGGATCTGCTGGCGGTGGGGTGGAAGGAAGAAAAGTAAAGTCAGGATTTTCCCAAACTTGAATGCCGTTTGAAAGATATTTAACAAAAACCCAGCCATTCTTTTTTAGTTCGGGTACAAATGATCTCAAGTTGACGAATCCCCAGCGGACGCCGTATTTTCCTGATGCTTGCAAGATGGGTCCGATGGCAGGGATGCCTTTCAAGGCCCAGTAGGCTGTATCTACTTGACCGATGCCGCTTTCACGTAGTTCTGGAATGGTGCGCGCTGTGTGATAACTTCCGTCAAGGGTGGTGGCTTGGGTTAACAGGCTGAGGTGTGCGAATTGATCGCCAAAACCAAACGTGAGGTAGCGCCAGTAATCATGATCTTCCGCTTCAAGAAAGTCCACAATGGGCTGCATGTCAACCGGGTCAGGCTGGATGGGGAAAAGAAATGGTGTGAACCATGATCCCATTGCGAAGAAAGTGAAGACGAAAAATGTCAGGGCTGAGATCAAGGTTCCTCGAAGCGAGGCAGGCAGCGGTTTAAGAAAGACGCGGTTCTTCATCCACTTTTTAAAATGGGTGAAGAGAATTCCAAAGAATGGGGTCAGGGTCAGGCTGGCCCAAAAGGCGAAGCGGTCATAGGTGAGCCATTCCCAGCTTTGGCCGAAGAGCAGGCTGGGAAGCGGGGTGGTGCTGCCGAGGCCGAGGATAAAAAGAATGAGAAATGAAAATTGCAAACCGAGAAAATTACGCGGCCATTTGTAAAATAAAAATGGAATAACGCTGCCGATCGGAATATAAAACGGCCAGAAGAAGATGGCTGAGGCCAATGCGTCTGTAAAGAAATTATGACGGGAGAGATGATCAATGGGTGTTTGTAATTGTTGATGCGTGCCCCATTGCCAAAAAGGCCAGATCACAATGATGCCTGCCGGAATGGCGAATACGAGAAAGATGGCGAGCCTTGATAAAGTTTTTTTCCAGTTGTGTTGTTTGAGTTGATAAATGGTAAGCGCAAGGACGAGGAATGGCTGTACCAATAATGTGGCGTGATGCGCGGCCATGGTGGTGGCGATTATGGAAACTGCTAGAACAAGATTGTGTAGTTTGCCTTCACGAAGAAATTTTGCGATTGCGCCTGCGCCGAATAATGCAAAAAGTGTTGCGGCAAGAAATGGTAGTTGACCGAAGATGTGCGCAGTGACATAAATGGGAAGCATGACTGCAGATGCAATTGCAGCGTAGGATGCGGCGGTTTTGCCAGTGAATATTCTGCTGAATGTATAAATGCCCAGCGGATATAAAGTTGTAATGAGCCACAGGATGAGCGCGTAGGCCGCATCAACGCCGATGACAGGTACAAAAAGCGCGATCAATTGATGAATAAGCGGCGGATATGAAATGACTTTGAAGCCTGTGTACCAGCGTGTGTTCCAAAGCGAGAACCAATCTTGGGCATAATGATCGGCAAAAAGCATGTGCGTGTACGCGTCGTAGCTCAGGCGGTAGCGTGCTGTAAGTACGAAAATTCCATGACCTATAAATGCGAATAGGACGGCGAGATAGACGCGGCGCGGGATCATCGGGAAATCCTTATTCAAGAGAATTTTGAACTTGTATGGAGAATTTATTTTCGGCCATTATGTTTTTCAAGGGCGCGGTTAAAGGCTTCCACATAATGATGGCCTGTGGCAGTTGGGCGGACTCGCTGAATTGAGTTGAAATTGTGTTTTGCCTGCATGTCTCGTAATTCAACTGAGCTGAGCAATATGCGCAGAGCATTTTGTAAGCTTTGCGCGTTTCCATTTTCAAAGAACTGAAGGTGCAGGTCATTTTCACGGGCGAGTTTTTTGTTTTCGATTAAATCAGATGCGACGATCGCGCGCCCCCATGTTGCGGCTTGATACAAAACGCTGGAAGAGCCGGTTGATGCGGTGTAGGGCAATACAACGATCTGCGCGCGGCGGAAAAGGTCGATCACATTTTCTTCCGCTACCTTTCCGAGCCATTGAATATTATGTGCGCCATTAAAACGGGTTTTCAGATCTTGCGCATAATTTGGAAACCGCGTGTGTTCAACGCCGGCGATGGTTAATTTTATTTTTGGGAATTCAATTCGTAAATTATCAAAAGCGGTCAGCAATATTTCAAGGCCTTTGAAGGGCGCGAGCGTTGTGAAAAATAATAATTCGGCGGCTTCTGTTTCTTTCAGAAATTCCGGTTCATGATACGCGCCGATGGGAATGTGCATACAGTCTACGCCGCGTGCAGAGAGCCAGTCTACATAGTGGCTCATGGTCAGACAGACGACATCTGCTTGTGTAGCTACTTTTGTTAATAGGTGTGCTCCCAGAGGTGCGCATATTCCGCCGGGGGCATTTAACGCGCGCAAGTCTGCAAGTGCAACCAGTTCATGCAATGTGACGACGGTTGGATATCCCATTTGGCGGGTCAACATGGGGGTGAACATACCTGTCAGATTTGACAAAGGTGATTTGCCAAAGATGCTTGCGCCGAGATTGAACCAGACCACATCAGGATTTAATCGTTTCCAAACCGGACAGAATAGCCTGACCAGCTTTCAATTGGTCTGGTTGCCAGCAATAATCAAGTTCGGTATCGCCAAGATGGTTGGGGTTTTTGCCGGAGTCTGTGTTTGAGCCTGCGAGCACAGTGATCCGTGAAAATGACCCTGTGTTTACAATGGCGCGTGTGACGTGATATCCGTATTGTCCAATACCAGTAATGGCAGGCGGAAAGGGGCTGACAATGGCAAGATGCATAAGAAGGCGGATTATTCCATTAATACGGGATTTACACAACCTTGATTAATCGAATGGCATGTTGACAGATGGATGTGCGCAAAGTATAGTTTAATTTCTTATGAATATTAAAAATGCCATTGTTGAAACGCTTGCCTATTCAGACATTTTTGATTACCCGTTAACGGCAGAGGAATTACATCGCTTTCTTGTTGCACCTGCTGAAAGACATGAGGTGGAGCGATGTGCGGCCAGCGCACCAAATGTTTTTTTCGAAGCTGGATATTATTTTCTCGCGGGTCGTTCCGAAATCGTGGACATTCGCAAACGGCGTGAATCTGCTTCACGCAAAGCCTATCGCCGCGCCATGTTTTATGGGCGTATTCTCGGCAGACTGCCATTTGTCCGCATGGCTGCGTTGACGGGGTCCCTCGCCATGCTTAATCTCTCTAAAAATCCCGATATGGATTTCATGATTGTTGCCGCGCATGGTTACGTGTGGACGGCGCGCGCGTTTGCCATTTTATTTGGAAAAATAACGCATTTGTTCGGCGATACGATTTGTCCCAACCTTATTATTTCAGAGCGTACACTCGAATGGCCGTTGCATGATCTGTACTCTGCGCGTGAACTTTTCCAGATGATTCCCATAACAGGGAGTGATATCTATATTCGCCTCTTTGCCGTCAACCCGTGGACAAAATCGTTATTGCCAAATGCAGTTCCGGAGACTTTCAACGCCTCCAATAGTTTGAATATGGGAGAGTTCTTTTTGCGCGGCACACTTGGATCAAAATTTGAAAACTGGGAGATGACACGCAAGATCGCGCGTTTTTCCAAACAGGCTGGCTTTGGCGCAGAGACTGTTTTTACTGCGGATGTTTGTCAGGGTAATTTTGACCATCATCGTAAATGGACAGATGATATTTATCGGGAGCGCCTTTCTGCTCTCGATATTGAAAAAATGGAGCGCGGACTGTAATCTGCGATAAAGCTGTGACACAAATTCTCTTTGGACAATCTTATTACCTGCGCTTTGACCCAAAACTCTGGGATGCGATGATGCCGTATCCTCCGCTGGGGACGATGTATGCGGCAAGTTATATCCGCTCGAAAGGATATGATGTTGCCCTTTTCGATGCCATGCTTGCAGACTCGGAAGAGGATTGGGCCAGGGCGCTTGATGAACATGCGCCGCAGTATGCGATCATCTTTGAAGATAATTTTAATTACCTTTCCAAGATGTGTCTGTTGAGAATGCGCGAGGCCGCATTTACGATGATTGCGATGGCGAATACGCTTCATCCATGCCCGTCGTCCTGATATTTCCAATCTCGATGCTTTGCCTTTTCCCGCATGGGATTTGATCGATGTGGAAAAATATAAAAAGATCTGGCGTGAACATCATGGCTATTATTCGATGAATATGGTCACCACGCGCGGATGTCCGTATCACTGCAACTGGTGTGCCAAGCCGATCTGGGGACAGCGTTATAACTCGCGCTCGGCGGAAAACGTGGCCGCTGAAATGAAATGGTTGAAGGAAAATTTTGCGCCCGATCACATTTGGTTTGCCGATGATATTTTCGGGTTGAAGCCGAACTGGGTGGAGAAATTTGCAGAGTTGTTGCGTGAAAACAATTCTGCGATTCCGTTTAAGTGTTTGAAACGCGCAGATCTGGTGACAGAAAAAACCGCGCTTGCGCTGGCGAAGGCCGGCTGCAAAACGGTCTGGCTGGGCGCGGAATCTGGTTCGCAGAAAATTTTAGACGCGATGGATAAGGGCGATAAAGTTGAAGATATTTATCGCGCTGCTGAGTTACTGCATAAAAATGGAATCGAAGTTGGTTTCTTTTTGCAGTTCGGTTATCCCGGCGAAGGCTGGGACGATGTGCAGAAAACTTTAAAGATGGTACGCGAGTGCGCGCCCGATGACATTGGTATTTCAGTCTCCTATCCATTTCCGGGGACAAAATTTTTTGAGCGTGTAAAAATGGAGTTGGGAGAAAAACAAAACTGGGTCGATTCAGACGATCTCGCCATGTTGTATCATGGCCCATTTCCGCAGGCGTTTTATCGTGTTTTGCATGGACGAGTTCATCACGAATTCCGCATGAGACGCGCCTGGCGCAAACGCGATCTGCGTGGAATGATTCGCGCTCCATATTATTTGCTTGGCATGGCGCGTGCAGAAATGCGTCTGCGTTCGTTTCTGCGATAGTAACTTTTGGAGTTCATCAGCGCATGTGTCTGATGCGGTGTACTGGTGGACAAGCTTTATGCGCCTTCTAAAAAACATTGGCTGGACAGTCCTTTCCCGTATCGGCACTCAGGGTCTGGCGGTACTATCGAATATTTTACTGGCGCGCTATTTGGGACAGGAAGGCTTTGGCGAATATGCCTTCATCTCATCCATTTTGTTGATCGGTAACGCATTCAGCACCTTTGGCACAGACATGATCTTGATCCGCAGTCTTGCTTCTGGTGAAAACTTATTTACCCTGGCCGATGGATTTCTGCTGCAATTATTGCTTTCCCTGCTTTATGTTGCGGGTGTTTTTGCCGCAGCGTTATTTATTTCTGTTCCTCTATCTTTGAGGATTTATATCTTCGCCCTGTTTCCGTTTGCCCTTTTTACAATTTTCAATATTAATCTGCGTGCCCGGCAGGAGATGATATCTTTTTCACTTCTGCAATTTGCGGCTGTATTTGCACAAATGCTGGCTGTGTTTACTTTGCTGATTTTTCGTGCGGATATGAATACTTTTGCCATCTTCATGTTGATCGCTCATACGTCCACTGCTTTGTTTGCTTTTGTGTTTCGCTCATCCCGCAGCATTCTCTGGCGTTTTTCTCTTCCAGGCGCTTTTGCTTTAATGAAAAACAGCGCTTCTCTGGCTGTAATTGGTACGCTGCGTCTTGTGTATGAGAAGATCATAATTGGCATTCTGCCCCAGTTGGCTGGACTTTCAGCAACAGGCATTTTCTCGGTGTCTTCGCGTTTGACAGATGCGGGCAAGCTCGGTCATCTTTCGGCATTCACGGCCATGTATCCTGAAATGGCGCGGGATGTGGATTTTGGCAGGCAAATGAAAGGGCTTCGGTCATTGCTTGGTTTGGCTTTTTTGATCTCTGTTTTTGTATTCACCTTTGCGCAAACAATAGTTGATATTTTATTTGGCGCTGAATTCATTTCGTCCGTTCAACCATTGCAGATTATGATCTGGGTCATTGTTCCGTATGTGTTGGTTACATATACTTCGCTCGGTTTGGTCGCGCTTGGTTATGAAAGGCCTGTGCTGTCTTCCTTGTTAACAGCGCTTTTGTTTTGCTGCTATCGTTTGTCTGCTTCACATCCGCGTTTGGTTTGCGCGGCGCAGCATTTGCGGTTTTATTGTCTGAAATAATTCACGCGATATTTTTATGGTATCAATGGAGAATACATGTCGTTTCCAAACTTCCCTGATAAAGAACAAAGCGAGCCCATCATGAAGCCTGAAGATACGATTGAAATGCGCCGCAAGTTTGGCAGATTCCCAGCGATTCCCCCGCCCGGTGGGTTGGTCTTATGTTTGAAGAATGACCTGCCTTATCAATTGCGCTGGAAAACTCCCGTTCAAAAAGTGGGGCGGGTAATGGGTGACTTGTTCCTCGTCAAACGCACGCACGGACGGGTTGGTGTGCTCTCCAATTTTGGGATCGGCGCCCCCGTGATCGTATCTATTGCCGAGGAGATGATCGCCTGGGGTGTGCGGCGCTTTGTTATTCTTTCCTGGGGCGGTGCGTTACAAAAGGAATTAAACACGGGCGATATTGTTCTCAATGACCGTGCCATTCGTGATGAAGGCGTTTCACATCATTATCTTCCCGCCGAAAAATATGCGCCTGCTGATGATTTGTTGAAGAAAAACTTGAGGCGCGTTTGATTTCACAAAATGTAAAATTCACTTCAGGCGGAACGTGGACAACAGATGCCCCTTATCGTGAAACAAGGAATGAAATTTTGCAATATCAATCTGAAGGTGTGCAAACTGTTGAAATGGAAATTGCAGGTCTGTTTGCGCTGGCTCAATTTCGCGGCGTGCAAGCCGCTTCCATTCTTGTTGTGGCAGATCGCCTTGCAAATCTCAAATGGGAATCTCCAGCAGATATGAAGGCGATCAATCAGTCTTTTGAGATCGCCTACAACACCGCGATTGACGCGCTCAACGAGGACGCATGAATTTTATTTGTCCGCGCTGTCATGGGGAACTGCAAAAAAATCTGAGTTTGAGTTATTTTGTGCGCGAGACAATCTCCTATTTAAACAGGAGGATGGAATTTGGAGATTTCTCCTGCCCGAACGCGAATCCCATTACGCCCGCTTCATTCGTGACTATGAAACTGTCCGCCGTTTCGAGGGGCGTTTCTCACCTGATGCATCCTACTACCGTGCCCTGCCATTCAAAGATACCAGCCGAAAATTTTCTGCAGATTGGAAGATCCGCGCCGCGAGTTTTGGGGCTTTGCAGAAAATACTCACAGCCGAGTCAACTGTTTTGGATATGGGATCAGGGAACGGCTGGTTATCGAACCGTTTGTCATTGAGCGGATATGATGTCTGCGCGGTCGATCTGCTCCTTAATCCCGAAGATGGGCTTGGCGCATGCACTCATTATCAAAGCCGGTTCACAAGAACTCAATCCGAATTTATTCATCTGCCATTTTTAAATGCTGCCATTTCAACCGTGATCTTTAACGCATCTTTTCATTATTCTGAAAATTACGAAGAAACATTGACCGAATCCCTGCGAGTGCTTTCGCCAAATGGAAAGGTCGTTATCATGGATTCGCCCATCTATCATAACGCTGACTCTGGCAAGCAAATGGTTGCTGAGCGGAAATCTGCTTTTCTCTCGCGCTATGGCTTCGCCTCCAAACTCGCTCAGAAGCGAGAACTACCTGACGTATCGGCGCATGGAAGAGCTGGGGAAAACACTTGGCATTGTGTGGCGGCACATCCGTCCATTGTATGGAGTTCGCTGGCGCTTGCGTCCGTGGCTGGCGCATCTGCGCGGCAGACGTGAACCTGCCGAATTTGGCTTGTGGGTAGGCAGCCGTTAAATTCAAATTTTGCGCAACCTTTCCCTCTTCCGTCCGTATATTTTCAAGGACTTTTCTTTTTAATCAAAAAGTTATAAACTAACTTCAAGGAGAACTTAACATGAACAGACAAGGTCGTACACAACTCGCCCTCGGCGTCATCCTTATTTTGCTCGGCGCGTGGTTTCTGCTCGATAAAAGCGTGCCTGCTTTCCACACACTATTTAATAAATACACCGAATTCCCTTCAATATGTTTTTGATCGGCGGCGGTATTCTTATCATCGGCCTTGTAACAGGTCAGCCCGGTATGGCAGTCCCTGCTTCGATCGTTGCGGGATTGGGCGGCATCTTTTACTATCAGGATGTCACCAATGATTACTCTTCCTGGTCTTATATGTGGACGTTGATCTTGGGCTTTATCGGGGTGGGTTCCATTCTTGCAGGTCTGCTTGGCGATAACACTGCGCACAACCTCAGGCGTGGACTTAACATGATGGTCATCAGCGTAGTCTTGTTCCTTGTCTTCGCATCACTCTTCGGTGGATTGGAATTGCTCGGTAATTTCGGCCCTGCGATTCTCTTGATCCTGCTTGGAGTGTGGGTGCTCGGCAGCGGCCTTTATCGTTCCTTCCGCAAACGGGAGGAATAGCATGAAAAACAATCAATTGTTCTGGGGGGTGATTCTCCTTCTTGTCGGCGGCTTGATGCTTGCCAACGAAATGGGAATTAAACTTCCCAACGGTGTTTCCTTTACCGAGCTTTTTTGGCCGTTGTTGTTGATCCTCGGCGGTGTTTGGGTGCTTGTTGGCACTTTCTTTCGCGGCGCCATTGAATTGGAAAATGCTTCCATTGACCTACAGGGCGCGACCTCTGCAAATCTTAAGGTCAGCCATGGCGCGGGTGAGTTAAAAATTCACAGCGGCGCGAATGCCAACGAGTTGGCGCATGGTTCTTTCGCTGGCGGGTTGCAGCAAAAAGCCTCTCGAAACGGTGACAGGCTTGAGGTCCGCATGAGACCCGCGAAAGAAGTTATGGATTTTCCATTCTTCGGTCCGCGTTCCCAATTGGATTGGGATGTCGCGCTTAATGCTCAAATCCCAACTGCGCTGACTTTAAACCTTGGCGCGAATAAATCTGTCATTGATCTGCGTGATATGAACATCACTGACTTGAAATTGGAAATGGGCGCGAGTGAAATACAATTGACTCTGCCCGCAAGCGGCCGCTTCAATGCGGACCTGGATTTTGGTGCGGCCTCATTGGAAGTGACCATCCCCGAAGGACTTTCTGCCCGAATCCGCGCCTCGCTCGGTGCGGCTGATCTCAACATTAATCAATCCCGTTTTCCACGAAATGGAAGCTATTATCAATCTCCCGATTTTGACTCAGCCGCAAACGCAGTGGATATGACCATTGATGCAGGCGCGGCTTCGATAAAAATTAAATAATTCTTCACTGCGAGATTGATAAGGAGAAAGAAATGAAAAAGTTCGATCCACAAATTGTATTTGGCTTTTTACTGATCGTCGGCGGCGGACTTGCGCTGGCGCAGACGATGGGGGTGTTACGAAATGCCTCGGGTATTTTTTGGGGCGGCATGTTCCTGGCCATAGGGTTGATCTTCCTCTCCCTGCTTTTTGGTGGAAACTGGTGGAGCGCCATTCCCGGCTTTACCCTGGTTTCTTTGGGCGTGTTGATCCTGCTCCCCGAATCGCTTGAAGAATTTGGCGGCGCGATCTTTCTAGGCGGAATTGGTCTTTCTTTTTGGTATGTATACTTTACCAGTCGCAGCGAACGCTGGTGGGCGATGATCCCCGCTGGTGTATTAACTGCGCTTTCCGTGATGATTCTGGTTGCTGCGCGTTTTGAAGAATTTGGCGGCGCGATTTTTCTGGGCGGGATCGGGCTTTCCTTTTTTGCCGTGTATTTTACAGACCGCGCTGAACGTTGGTGGGCGCTCATTCCGGCGGGTGTATTGGCTACGCTTGCCGGTGTGACCATCGCCGCAGAGCGTTTTGGCGAGTTTCAAACAGCAGGGTTCTTCTTTCTTGGCCTTTCTCTTACCTTTTTACTCGTGGCATTATTGGCAAGGATGAGTTGGGCTTACTGGCCTGCATTGGCTTTGGGTGTTATGGGTTTCCTGGGAATCGCATCCCTTTTGGATATTGCAAATTATCTTTGGGCTGTGGTGTTGATCGGAGCGGGCATCTTCATGCTCTTTAGATATTTTACAAATCGATAGAACTGAGAAGTATTTAATTTTCACCTTCTAAAAATAATCATCCCCGTGAAACTCACGGGGATGATTATTTTTTCTGCTTTCAGCAGTATTAATTATTGTTCTCCGATAACTTCCACATCCGGGAAGAACTGATGAATTGTCCCTTCCACCCAACCATGCAAAGTGGACGGTAATAGTGGGCAGTCTAAACACGCACCGCCCAGCCGCACTTTTAATTGTTTGCCGTCAAACGAAACAAACTCCACAGTGCCCCCGTGAAATTGTTCAACGTATGCACTTAATTTATCAAGCAAACCGCGCAATTGCGCTTCACGATCATGAGTTTCTGTTGCGACCATGGAATGACTCCTTTTTATTATTTCTGATTCGAATTCAAAAGAGACTGAACTTGCGCATGAGCATTCTTCCAACGGGAGGAAACCACGCGTGCAAGGCGGTCCATGATAATTTCTCCTGTTTCAGGATATTCCCTCACCAGGGTTAAGAGATGTTTTCCGCGTATTCGAATGGCTTCGATTTGCGATTCACTAACAATGCTTGACGTGTAGTGTGTACTTCCAACCACGGCAGACCATCCAAATACATCACCGTCATGCAAACGGGTTAAGATGATCGGCGGCCCGTCATATGGCTTGAATCGAATTGCTACTTCACCCTTGAGTAGCAGGTACAGATGCGTTGCAGGGCCGCCTTGTTCAAAAACCAGGGTTTCTGCCGTACATGTGTACTGCTCAAATAGAGGTTTGAGCAAGGCAGTTTGATTTGCATTAAGATCTTGAAAGAGTGGAATGAAAGGCAATGAATCAAGCATTTGATTGCATGTTATCCAACGTCTGGACAACTTTCCAGTACCAAACATCCTAAACTCAGTGACATCTTTCCTTCTTTTGAAAAGCAAGGCTGATGTTCGGTTATACTTTGTGAAATACGTAATTTTTTACAGCCTCATATCTTCATAATGATGATGAAACCCACAAATACTCTTTCTTCTTTTGAAAAACTTCTGCTTGGCATCGATCAACCTGAGAAGGTTGAGGTCATCGTTCCGCTGCGAAAAGGAGAGCTTTGTCCGATATGCAAAAACGGAAAGCTGGACTATAACGGACTGCTGCAATTGGAATGCCCGGTATGCGGTTTTGTCAACGGTGAAGGCGGAGGCTGTACCTGATAAAAAATATTTGCTCCGTGCGGGCAACACAAATGGATGTGATTAATGTCTTTATCTGAAAGACCTTCTTTGGGACAATTTATTGCCATGATGATGATTGGTACAGGATTTGTTGCCCTTGGGATCATGCTTTTTTTACTTCTGAATAAAAACGCCGCATCCGCTCAGGACTTTTCAGCTGTTCCTGCTCAAGTGAATTTTTCGCCCCTGAGCTGATCCTCGAAGACCTGGCTGGTAATCGCGTGTCTTTAAATGACTATCGCGGAAGTGTTGTGCTGGTTAATCTCTGGGCAACCTGGTGCCCGCCCTGCAGGGAGGAAATGCCCGCCCTGCAAAAATTTTATGAAAAATATAAAGCAGATGGGTTTGTATTGATCGCCATCGATCAGGAGGAAACCCGCGAAGTTGTTGCGCCATTTGTAAAAGAATTCGGGTTAACTTTCCCTATTTGGCTCGATGCTGATTATCTGGCTCAACGTGAATTTAATACCATGAACCTGCCTAGTTCCTACGTGATCGACCGCACTGGGAAAGTGCGATTAATGTGGATCGGCGGCATTTCAAAAAATAATCTTGAAAAATATGTGCCCGATATAATTATGGAGTAACCAACAGGAGTAGACAATGGAAATAAAACTGGATTGGAAAGGCAAGATGGCCTTTGAAGGCGCGGCAGATACAGGCTTTTCTCAAAAGATGGATGCAGATGGAGCGGCTGGCGGTGATAATAGCGCCGCGCGCCCAATGGAGTTTATTGCGCTTGGGTTGGCAGGTTGTACAGCAATGGATGTCATCTCCATTCTTCAAAAGAAGAAACAACCCGTTGCAGATTTTCAGGTTTTGATCCATGCCGAAAGAGCAGAGGAACATCCCAAAGTTTTTTCAGGTGCGGTGATTGAATACCTTGTCACAGGCAGCGAAGTGGATGAAGCCGCACTGCTGCGAGCCATTGAATTGTCAGCGGAGAAATATTGTCCGGCACAGGCCATGTTGAGCAAGGTGTTTCCGATCCGCTTGATTTATAAGATCATTGATGAAAATAAAAAATGATCCGGGAAGGCGAGTATTTTGTAAAAGAGACAGGCGCTTAAGCGCTTGTCTCTTTTTTATCATTGACTTCCACTGATCGAAGTGTAAGCATCTCCGCATTCACAGGCGATCACGGTTGCACCGCCTTTGGTTAATGTTCCCAGGTATTCACGGCTTCCATTGTGTGTGATCCAGCCGTTCAAATTGAACGGAATGGCGCTGTCTGCCATGATCCACTCTCCATTGTATTTGCGGGCGATATGTACATGTGACCCTGTCGCGCGTCCGCCTTCGCAGGAGGGATACCCGATCTTGTCTCCTGTCTGTAACTCTGTCCCAAGTGGCGCGCGTTCATCAGCCGAAAGATGTAGATAAAAAATAACCCAGCCTGTGCGTTCGTCGCCGTCTTTATCAAGATCAAGCGCCAGTCCCTCAATACTGGAGCGCACGACCAGTCCATCTGCCATTGCTGTAGCGTAGTTTTTCTCATTGGCAATGAAGCAGCCTGATTTATCAGATGGAGGGGCAAAGTCAATTCCAGCGAGAGGTTCACCGGTTCCCCAGCCTGTGTGAGGCCCACCAGTATATGACCAGACCTGATCGCTAGGGAATGGGAGCTGGAATTCTGGTTGTAGTAAACTGCCAGGCATGAGTATGAAGGGGTCGCTCCATGGGTCGCCGAACAGGCTTGCGTATGTCTGGAACAGCCCCTGAGGTCCCGTGGCGAGTGCGTACTTATCGCCTGTGAAAAGTCTTGAGTAATAATATTGAATTGAGACAGATGCCGCATTTTGCCAGGGGTCCGGTCTGACAAGTACATCGTCATTCTCTTCAAATTCAACCAGATTTCCAACACGCCAGCCATAATATCCATTGTTGAGGGTGTTGGCTGCAATCACAAGCTGTAGATAATGATTCTCCCAATATCTGCG
Organism: Candidatus Villigracilis proximus; assembly: GCF_016717045.1. Taxonomy (NCBI): domain Bacteria; kingdom Bacillati; phylum Chloroflexota; class Anaerolineae; order Anaerolineales; family Candidatus Villigracilaceae; genus Candidatus Villigracilis; species Candidatus Villigracilis proximus. Next base: position 250,494 of record NZ_JADJUO010000004.1, read on the forward strand.
TGTAAAACCGAGCAGATTCTTTTTTACAGGCGCTTCTGATTGGGTTAATGCGCCGCCCTGATATTCAAGAATTGCAAGCAGCAGACGCGGATTAATACTATAGTTGGTGGCAACGTAATCCACCATCTCAGCGCCAGAGCGCCATTCACCGCCCGCGTATACCCGATAATCTTTGAGCCACCCCGGCTGTGCTGCAACAAAAGCGGATGTGTTGAAACCAATGCCGGTGGGGCCGTTTACAAATGCATGGTCAGGGATGATCTGAAATGGACTGGCCCATAATGCAAGATAATAAATTGGAATTTTCATTGGCATACCGGGCGGCATGGTCGTTGCGTCGCGCGGTATCTGCGGGTTGGCTTCAAAGATCTGTTCTACTGTGGTGTTGAAGCGTGCGGCAAGCGCAGGAAGGGTATCTCCAGTTTGTGCGATGTAATCCACCAATTCACCGGGCTTGTATGTGGGGCGTGTGGGGAGAGGGGTTAGTACGGGGAGTATGATGTCGCTGCCGGGGGTGGATGTGACCGTTGTTGGATCAAGATTCGATGCCACATTAAGGTTGCAGGATGTGAGGGCAAGCATGGCAATTATTGCCAGTTTGAAAATTTTTTGAATGGTTTTTGTAAAGTTAGTCATTCTCTTTGCGAAAAATGTTTGACCATTTTTGTCCGACCGGGTCAGCGAGGATTACTTCGTCACCTCTGACAAGTGTGCCTTCGTAGGCATTTTTTCCAGCGACGACGCGCCACCCGCTCATGATAAACGGGATCGGCCCATCTGCTGTAACCCACTCGCCGTTATATTTTCTTGCAAAATGGAGATGTGTGCCGGTGGATACACCGCCTTCACAGGATGCGTGTCCAATGCGGTCATTCACTTCAAGCCATGTGCCCGTTTCTATACGGTCTTTTTCGGCGATATGCATATAGAGGAAATTCCAGCCGGTTTGTTCGTAGCCATCGCCATCAAGATCAACCATTACAGCTCCATTGCCTGACCGTACAACCAGACCCGGAGCGGCCGCCGTGACCCATGTTGGTGTGAGCTGACATCCGCCATTTGCAGTGGAAGGGGCAAAGTCGATGGCAGCAGATACACTGTGTTTGTTGCCGTAAATCGTGGGGTTGAGTTGTCCCCAGGCGTTATGAGGTCCGCCGAGTTAAATTCCATTCAACATTGATTTCAAAAGGCAGGACAAGGGTTGGTTGATTGAGCGCGGCGGGAAAGATCGGGTTGACCGCGTCTGCGCGTGCCCATGGGTCGCCGAACATTTCTGTGTACATGGCCGGAAAACCCGACTCCGGATTGATGATCTGTTCCCATTGCGACTGGCTGTGGGTACGTGAAAATAAATATTGAATGGCAACAGTGCCTGCATTTAATCGCGGGTCAATGCGCATGGTGCTTCCATCGGGGAAATCGAGATGGGTCAGTGTACCTGCGCGCCAGCCGTAATATGCAATGGCTAAATTGTTGATGGCCCACACCAATTGAACTGACATGCCTTTGTAGTGATAGTCATTGAATCCCATTGGATAATCAATGTGGAGAGTATCTACAGGTTCACCGCGCACCCAGCGGCTTTCAAATTCAAGGATGCCAAGGATCAAACGCGGATTGATCGAGTTTTCAAATGCAAGGCGTTTAATGGCATCGTCTCCATTGATCCAGCCTGTGGAACCCAGATAGTCTTTGAAGTTACTGAGATGTCCATTTGCGTTTTGCACATATTCATTGACGTCAAAGTCGGCGGCGGTAAAGGAGAAAATGATCTCGGCATCAGGCATGATCTGGACGTTGGGTGTCATGATTTCGTTGATGCGGTTGGGAATCACGAGTAAAGTGCCGGGGTCTATGAGTGTTGTTTTGGTCAGATCAGCATCTGACGTGATTTCCGATTCTTCCACGCCGAAACGGGTTGCCAGAGCTGATAGCATGTCTCCGCTTTGGGCGTAATAGAGGAATGGAGCAGAATCATATGATGGTGTGAGTGTGGCCTCGATAAGCGGGGAAGCTCCATCGGGGGTGGGTGTGGGGTGTAGGCTGCCTCTGTTTCGATCAGCGGCGGAGTGGTTGAGGTGGGGAAAATGATCGGGTTGTCTTGAACAGCAAACGGGTCGAAAGGAATCGTGTTTGAGTTCAGGAGGTCTGCTGTAGGGGTTTGTGGAATTCCCCAGATCGAAGGTGAAGATCCGCAGGCTGATAAAGTCAAAGAAAGGGAGATGAGAATTGCGAAGATGCGATACATGATTAATTGAATTATATCTGTCTTGATTAAGTTAAGATGAATTAGCGCATGATCTGATTAAACTCATTCGCGCTATCCCAGGCTTCAATGGTTACATTGCCGCGTGTGAGGAATCCATCATACTCGGCGCCGTTCCCGCTTGATATCCAGCCGTCGAGATTGAAGGGCATTGGGCCGTCTGCTGCGATCCATTCGCCATTGTATTTTCGGGCGAGGTGAACATGTGTGGCGTTGGATACGCCGCCTTCACAGGAAGCATGCCCGATGTGTTCGCCAGCAAAAAGATATTCACCGGGTTCGATGCGGTCTTCTTCAGCGATATGCATGTATAAAACGACCCAGCCTGTTTGTTCGTAACCATCGTTATCGAGGTCTTGTATCAGGGCGCCATTGGATGCACGTGTAACCAGCCCGTCGGCGACGGCCGTGACCCATAGTGGACTTGCGAAACAGCTTCCATTGTCGCCGGGCGGGGCGAAGTCCAGAGCTGCCCATGCTGACCCTGAGTCCCAGCCGCCATGCGGGCCGCCGGTGAAATACCATGCTTCGCCGGCGCTGAAAGGAAGATTCATGATCGGCTGTGTGACAGATGGGGAGATCAACGGCTCGATGGCGTAATTAAAAGGGTTGCCAAAAAAGACATAGTAAGTGAGGAGTAGTCCTGTGCCGCTGACATCCTGTTCCCATGTTGGACGGTCGTCAAGCTGGGCGAAGAAATATTGCAGTGCCGCAGTTCCGGCATTAATGGTTGGGTCAACTGGAACCACAGTGCCGTCATTTACGACCCAGGTTGAGATGGCATTGGCTTTCCAGAGATAGTAGCCTTGATTTAAGTTGTCTGCGGCCCATGTTAGTTGACGATATAAGCCATAGTGGTATTCGTCGGCCAGTCCCATTGGATAGGAGGTGTTGAATGGTTGAGGATTGGTTACCCAGCCGCTTTGATATTCAAGCAGCGCCAGTAACAGGCGTGGATTAACTGAGTAATTACGGGCGACGATCCAGACGATTTCATGGCCAGACAATAAAACGCCGTTTACATCCTGTGTATAGTTGGCGAGGTAGCCATTCTGGCTTTGGATAAAATCGTCAATATCAAAATAGATGGCAGCTGGGCCATACACCAGTTCAGAATCGGGAATCACCTTGAAGGGCGTGCCTGCATCCCCCGGGTTTGGTGCAGGGACATTTAATACCATATCCACATCAATTAAATTTGGATCTGTAATATTGTTGGCTTCCATTAATGTTTCAAGGCTGATGCCGTAGCGTTGGGCAATATTTCCAAGAATATCACCGGGCTGCACCACATATTGGTCTGTATCTTGTCTGGGAGTTGGCAGGATGCGTTGTTCATCTGGTGTAGGTGAACTTACGGCTTGCAGATTGCCGCCTGGTGCTGGTGGAGAGACTGTTAATGGATGCGTGTAGGGGTTGCTTCGCGTGTTGCAGTTGGCGGCAGCGGCGAGCTGGTGTTTGTGCCAACGGGCTGTCCAATAGGGTGTCTTGCGGAATGGGCAGGAATGGATCGTAGGTAGGGAATATGACCGGCGTAACCGTGGCAGGTGCGCAGGAAGCAAGCAGGGCTGTGATGAGCAAACAGGAAAGCAGGATCAGAGAAGTTGGCCGTGTATTTTTTTGAACAGACATGTGGGCGATTTTACCAGTGGAGAGAAAAAAGCGTGTGCGCATGAGTGAAAAGAAAGTAAGAGGCATGGACTTTTGAAATCCATGCCTCTCGTAGTTTTAGGTATTTGAAAAAAATTACGATTGAAAGCCTGAACCCATGATGTAATTCTCCAGCCCGCGGATCTCGCTTTCCCTGTTTTCAAGTGCCGCAAACATGACATCGCGCATGGAGACGAGGCCGACAAGGTGTTCATTTTCCACGACGGGTAAATGACGTACGTTGTATTGCTTCATCAGTCCCATACATTGTTCAACTGTTGTGTCTTTTGTGACGGTCATCATTTTTGAGATCATCACATCTTTGACCAGCGTGTCTTTTGCAAGGCGGCCTTCGATCTCGCCTTTGTAAAGATAGTCACGTTCGGTATAAATGCCGACGATCTTTCCGCTTTCGGTCACCAGGATGGCGCCGATGTGCGCTTCGGCCATTATTTTAAGGGCTTGCAGGACGGTGTCGGTGGAGGTGACAGAAAAATTTTTCTCCGATTCTTTCTCTTCAAGAAGTTTACGAACAGTGGTCATGTGATTATTCTCCTTTGGGTTTATATAATTTGTATGTGAGGAACAACCTCACTTCGTGCCGATTTAATTTTTACATCTGTTGTGATGTGCCCGGAAACCTTTGTGGGGCAGGCAGGGCTTGCCGGGTTCTATATAAAGTTTTAATTGTTATATGGATTAAAACCTGCAAAGGAGTTGGTTTGTTCCGCCGGTTGCCCCAGGATATTTTTGAGATGCAGCCATTCCCATATTCGTTCAACGGCTTGGGGGACAAGTTCGGCGGTTTCTTGAGAAAGTTGGCGCGTGAAAAGAAAACGGTATCCACGTACAGAAAGCAGGGCTGCGTCCGGCTTTTTGTTATAGATGGTTTCGCAAATGGAAATAAGCGATTGTGGTGTAAGGTGATGTGTAAATGGCGAGCGTTGAAAATCTGCGTCAACACCGATCAGGCGTACAGGTTCGGGAATGCTGCCGGTGTGCGCATCTACAAAGCAGACGTATTCATAGGCGGCAATTTCCTCTGCAATTTCCGGAGTCAATTGCAGGTAAAAGGCGAAATCCATTTGTGCGGTTTGCGTAAAATCATCTTCATAAGAGTCGGGAGCGGGCAATCCCAGTTTGACGCTTAATGCGCGCAGGATGTGCCAGGCCACGCCGTCATCTTCACGATCTGGATTTCCGTAGCCGATCAGCAGGGTACGCTTCAAGAGTAACTCCTATTAATCCCGAGTTAGAGTTTGGCGGAGAGAGCCATCGGGATTTAACACTTCCACTTGAATAGGCATTTGTCCAACGGCGTGAGTGGAACAGGACAGACACGGATCATAGGCGCGGATGGCTGCTTCGACGCGATTTAACATTCCTTCGTGGATCTGCGGTCCTTTGACGTACGTCTTTGCCACACTGTCAACTGCGTTGCTCATTGCCCAGTTGTTGTGGCCTGTGGAAACGATCAAATTTACTTTGAGCAGTTTGCCGTTTTCGTCAGCTGTGTAATCGTGGATGAGGGTTCCACGAGGGGCTTCAAGAACGCCAACGCCGTGGCCGGTATAGTTTTTGCGGGTGTTGAGAATTTCTGTGCTGAGAATATCAGGGTCTTCGCATAACATGCACGCGCGTTCAACGGCAAATAGGGCTTCTATCAGGCGGGCGTAATGATAGTATAGGGTATTTTCCACGGGTTTGCCACTGTTCAGGCTCTTAAAGATTTTAAGTTCTTCATTTGCCAGCGGCGTGTCAATTTTTTGGGCAAGATTCAAGCGTCCGAGCGGACCGACACGATATACTCCGCCGGGATATCCCATCTTTTTATAAAAAGGAAATTTCAGATACGACCACGGTTCAACGTGTTCCTGAATGTAATCCAGATAATTTGCAGCCTGGAAGCGTTCCATTTCGACGCCTTGACTGTCGATCAACCTAATGTCTCCATTGTACAGTTCCAGTCCGTTTTCGGGGGTGGTTAATCCGAAGTATCCTGTTGGGAACACGGCGAATTTTTTAATATCTTCCATGTTCTTTTCAGCCCAGTCTTTCATGATCTTCAAACCAAGCTGGAGGGTTTCAATTGCTGCATCTGCGCCGGTTAGGATGTTATCGCGTTCTGCTTTGGTCAGGGCTTTGTTGACTCCGCCCGGCACAGCAAAAACAGGATGAAGGCGTCTTCCGCCGAGGGTTTTGATAATCTCCTGACCGAATTTGCGCAGATTGACAGCCTTGATGGTTAATTCAGGGTTTGCGCCGATCAAGCCGACCACACTGCGTATTTCTGGCGCGGCGTCGAAGCCGAGTAATAGATCAGGACCTGCGAGTTCAAAGAAGTGCATTCCGTGGCTTTGGATGATCTGCCCCATGTGCATGAGTTCGCGCAGAAGGTTGGCGGGGCGCGGCGGGGTTTGCCCTGTGATCGCGTCGCCCGCTTTCGCTGCAGCAAGATGATGGCTTACCGGGCAAATTCCGCAAATGCGCGCAGTGATTTGCGGCATTTCAAAATACAGGCGGCCTTCGCAGAATTTTTCAAACCCACGAAATTCGTTGACGTGCATATAGGCATGGTCAACGGTGTTGTCTTCCTTCATGTGAATGGTGACTTTTGCGTGACCTTCAATACGGGTAACCGGTTCAATTGTTATTTTTTGTGCAGTCATAATGATCTCCAGTAATTTTGAATGCAGAATGTGAAGTGATGAATAAAAAACATTCTGTATCTATTTTTATTATTTTCTAAATTTTTAATCCCAGTGCAATAAGTTATTCTTCAACTCAGGTTTTCGTCCTTGCGCCAGCTCGGAGAGTACGTAAAAGATGACATCTGCATCGGGCGGGCAGCCAGGGACATTGTAGTCCACTGGTACAACCTCATGAATGGCGCGTGTTTTGGTCATGGTTGCCAACTCAGGGTCATTGGGGATTTCGCTGCCGGGTTCGTTACTCTCCGCGTCGACATAAGCGCGTTGAAGTGCAGCTTCAACGCCGCAGAAATTACGCATGGCGGGTACGCCGCCAAAAACAGCACAGTCACCCAGCGCCACCAGAATTTTTGCACGGCTGCGCATCTTGCGCGCAACTTCTTCGTTGGCGCTGTTATTAATGCCGCCTTCCAGTACGCCAACATCTACTCCGCTTTCATCGGGTTCTTTTAAGTCAGTGATGGGGGAGGAACGCAGGTCTGCCAGTTCAACAATTTTCAAAATGCGCTCGTCCATATCAAGCAGGGACATATGACATCCTGCACAACCGCACATCCAATCAGAAGCAATTTTAGGTTTGTTCATAAGATACTCTCTTTCACCATTAATTTAATGACACGCTTGACTTGCGTTCCAGAATGGCTGTTTGCCATTCTGCTTTGAGTGTCATGTTTGCACGCGCGGCAATTTCACTGAATACGGTCGTATTGTCGTATACACCTTCGTGGGGAGAAGGGCTTTTTCGCCTGTTGTGTCCGTCCATCCAGATTGATGTAGTGACCTTCCTGTTCAGACCAAATGGTGACAGGCAGGATGACATCTGCTTGTTCGGTTAGTTTGGATTCATAACAAGCCTGAACCACCAGATAAGGCGCTTTGGATGTCCGCTCTACGAGTGACTTGGAAGCATAATCATCACCCAGAGCAATGTATACGGCTTGATGTCCATTTAGCTTGAATGTCTCATCCAAACCGAGCAGGGTGGCTGCCAGACTGTTCGCTTCTCCCTTCATTGAGAGCAGTCCAAATCGTTCATTGTCCACTGCGCCAACCAATACTGCCAGCCGATGTAATTCTTCGATGAGACTTTCATTGCGTTGGGCGGTAATGCCTTTACCGAACAGGATGACAGGCGAGATGGAATGTGCCAGCATTTGCGCTGTTTGGGCAAGCTCTTCGTGTGAGATTCCCGAAGTTTGGACGGCTTGTTCGATAAGCGCGTCTGCGTTGGGAAGGATCAGAGAAACACGTCCCAGACCTTCTTTGACAATGATCGCCTGTAATCCTTTAATGAGCGCGAGATCTGAACCGGCTTTGGTTTTAAGTGCAATATTTGCCATGTCGTCCAATTCACTAATATCGGGGTCGATAGTGATCAGGTGCGTGCCTTTTGGCATATTGCGCTTGAATAAGAATCCGGCGACCATGTGACTGCGATTGATATTTGCGCCAATGCACAAAACGGTATCAGCAGTCCTTAAGATATCCAGCTTGCCTTCAAAAGCGCCATTTTTTTCTGCAAAGCGGGTGGCTGCCGCTGTGGGAACACCTTCTTCGATACTGGTGACCATATTGCTGTTGAACCTGTCGGAGAATAATTCTTTGAACATAGACAGCGCTTCGACTGTTAAACGGGTGGATGCAATTGCCGCCACACCGTTTTTGTCACCGGCCAGTGGACTTAACTTATCGGAGACAGTGCGCAGAGCTTCTTCCCATGTGACAGGTTCGAGCTTGCCATTTTTGCGTATTTGAGGAGTGGTGATGCGTTGGCGTGCTTCGGTGAGAGGGTCATATCGTCCGTGCTCGCAGAGCAATCCACTATTAACTTTGCCTTCCCAATCTCCTTCGATCCGCACGATGCGGTTGTCGCGTACAAGGATGTTCATTGAACATCCCACTGAGCATCCTACACAGACCGATTTGATCTCTGTCAGGTCTTTATCGTGTCCTTGATAAACACTGACTCTATCGATCAATGCGCCGGTCGGACAGACCTGAACGCAGGTACCGCATTTGATGCAGGTGCTTTCGCCTAATGGAACATCTGTATCGGCCACGATCAAGCTGGCCGCGCCGCGTTCCGCTACTGAAAGGGTAAAGTTACCTACCAGTTCGCCGCAGGCACGTACGCAGCGACGGCACAGGATACAGCGGTTATTATCAAGAATAAAATACGGGTGTGAGGTATCCACCGTGAAGTTGCTCCAGCCCGGTTGAATGGGCCATGAGGTCATTTCTTCGCGGTAGGCGGCATTCTGTAATTCACAATCGCCGCCGCTCACCTGACAGAAGGGGCAGAAATGGTTGCGTTCACTGAAGAGCATCGAGAGGATAAATTCACGCGATTTCTTGATCGCTTCCGTTTCAGTGTTCACCACCATGCCGTTGCTTACAGACAGCGTACAGGATGCCATGGGGACACGCCATCCATTCACTTCCACAATGCATAAACGGCATCCGCCATAAGGAATCAATTCTTTATGATCACACAATCTGGGGATGTAAATTCCAGCTGATTCTGCGGCACGCAAAACCGTTGTGCCTTCGGGAGTTTCGATCTGTTTTCCATTTATCGTTATTTGCACCATAAGATCCTCTGTACTTTCGCTTTCTAATTTTTCAGTGTTCAAACTCATTAGGAGATAAATATTTTTTTATGCTACTTTTTCGATCTCTTCCGTTAACTCACATACTCCTGTCTGGCAGACCCTTAGACGAATATGGGCTTCCACTTCTGTACGGAAATATTTAAGCATATCGCGGATCGGGGTTGCAGCTGTTTGTCCAAGCCCGCAGTTTGAAGCGCGTTCCATTTCACCGGCCACGTCCAGCAGTTGATCCAGTTCCTCCAGCCTGCCCTGACCTTGTGAGATGCGTTCAACGATCTCATAGGCGCGTTGTGAGCCAACGCGGCACGGTGTGCATTTGCCGCATGATTCAAAGCGGAAGAATTGCAGGAGAACTTTGACCAGGTCTACAATGCAGGTGTTCTGGTCGCAAATCAACAATGCGCCTGGAGCCGAGCGATACGCCCGCCTTGCGGAAGGATTCAAAATCCATTGGCGTGTCTTGTAATGCAGCAGGAATAACAGAGCCGCTGCTTCCGCCCGTTTGCGCAAGCTTAAGGGTACTACCCGGCTTCATACCTTTGGCGTAAATATTGATTACTTCGCGCAAAGTGATGCCCATGGGCACTTCGATCACGCCGCTGAAGTTGATATTGCCCATGATCGTATAAACTTTTGTGCCCGGGCTGGAGGGGGTGCCAAAAGATCTGTACCATTCTGCTCCATGTCTTAAGATCGGAGGAATGTTCGCGAGCGTCTCTACATTATTAATTAAAGTTGGTTTGTTCCATAATCCGTTTGTAACGGGGTAGGGCGGTCTTGAGCGTGGCTCTCCGCGTTTGCCTTCAAGAGATTCAAGAAGCGCGGTTTCTTCTCCGCAAACGTATGCGCCCGCACCCGCATGAACATGAATATTGAAGTTGAAGTCTGTTCCAAAGATATTCTTGCCAAGGAAACCAAATTCCTTTGCCTGGAGGATGGCTTTTTCAAGGCGGCGAAAAGCAAGTCCATATTCACCACGAATGTAAATGTATCCTTCTCCCGCACCAAGCGCATACCCGGCAATCGCCATGGCTTCGATGATGAGATGTGGATCACCTTCCAGCACAATGCGATCCTTGAACGTTCCGGGCTCACTTTCATCTGCGTTACAGACGATATATTTTTCCTTGCTTTTGGCTGCCCGAACAAATCGCCATTTACGTCCGGCAGGGAAGCCCGCGCCGCCGCGTCCTTGCAAGCCGGAGTGTTCGATAATATCAATGACTCCGTCCGGGGTCATCTCGGTCAATACTTTTCCAAGCGCTTCATAGCCATTGGCGGCAATAAATTCTTCAATATTGTCAGGGTCGATGCGGCCTGCGCGTTCCAGCACAATGCGTTGTTCTGCAGGGTTGTATCCTTTATGTGTGCGCAATGAGCCGATCTGACCGGTCAATTGTTTTGGGGGAGCCAGCAGGCTGGTGACCACACGTCCTTTGTATAACTGCTCTTCGACGAGATACCTTGCATCTGCCGCTTTGACAGGCCCATAGACAGTGGCCTCAGGGTAGACGATGACCAATGGCAGGACATTTGAATAGTTGATATCGGAAATCGTGGAAACATCCACTTCGTCCTGCAGGTTGTAGGTTGCCAGTGCCTCATTTAAATTATGGATGAGTTCATTCGCTCCAAGGCGGATGCTTTCAGGGTCATTGGAAACCAGGATCATGGCACGTTTTGTTTTCATCATCATCGGCTCCTATTCATAACGTCCCAGAATGTCAGGGATTTGCTCTGGTGTGACGTTGCCGTACATATCATCGTCAATTAAGAGCACAGGCCCTACACTACACAGACCCAAACAGGATGTGGTGACGAGCGTCCATTTTGCATCGGGTGTGGTTTCTCCATTTTTTAAATTAAGTCTTTCCTTGAGCGCATCCCAAACTGCTTTTCCGCCAACGACATGGCAGGGGGCGTTTTCGCAAAATTTGATCACATGTTCTCCGCGTGGTTTGGTGGAGAGCATGTCGTAGAAACTCGCCAGAGAATACAACTGACCTTCAGAGACAAAAATCTGGTTGAGCGGATCGTGAAGCTGTTGACGCACTTCATGAAAAGCTTTACCGGGAATGTATCCATATACATGATTGATCTCGCTGAGAATCGGTATCAGTGCATCATAATTTTTGCCGTGCTTTTCAATTGCCGCTTGAACGACTGCGGTAATTTCACGATCAATTGTTGGAGCGACCATACTTCCTCCGATCAAACATTCTTTTGATTCTGTTTTTCAAGTGTAGCCATTCCCGGCGGTTTGGCTAAGGGTCAAACATCATTATTGTGCTTGCTGCAAATCACAAATGGCAAACCTATGATTCCACGGTGATGGCGTTAAAGTTACAGACTTGCATGCAGATTCCGCAGCGGATGCAGGTTTCAGCATCGATATGATGCGTTTGACGTCGTTCACCGCTAATGGCTTCCACCGGACAATTCCTCGCGCAGACCATACAACCTGTGCAGGCTGGCGCTTGTATTTCGTAGCGGATCAGCGAACGGCAGACTTTAGCCGGACAGCGTTTCTCATAAATGTGCGCTTCATACTCATGGCGGAAATGTTTAAGCGTACTGAATACCGGATTGGGCGCACCCTGACCCAGCCCACATAAACTATTGCGCGAAACTTCATGGCACAGGTTTTCAAGTTTTTCGATGTCGCCGTCTTCGCCGAGGCCATCACAAATTTTTTGCAACAGTTCAAGAATGCGGCGTGTGCCAACCCGGCAGGGTGTACATTTTCCGCAGGATTCAGCTTGTGTAAAGTCCATGAAGAAGCGGGCGATATCCACCATGCAGGAATTTTCATCCATCACCACCAGACCACCGGAACCCATCATCGAACCAGCCTGACTCAGCGCTTCGTAATCAAGCGGTAGATCAAGATGTTCTTCAGTGAGACATCCGCCCATTGGGCCGCCGGTTTGTACCGCTTTATATTTTTTGCCGTCCTTGATTCCGCCGGCCACTTCAAAAATAATTTCGCGCAGCGTAATCCCCATCGGCACTTCCATCAAGCCCGGCTTGACCACATTCCCGCCGACGGCAAAAGTTTTTGTCCCTTTGGAGCGTTCTGTGCCCATGCTTGAATACCAGGCTGCGCCCTTTGAGATAATTTGCGGCACGTTGGAATATGTTTCAACATTATTATTATTGGTTGGTTTGCCCCATACACCTTTTACAGAAGGGGAATGGCGGGCGCGGACTTGGTTCACCGCGCTTGCCCATGATCGAAGCCATCAAGGCTGTCTCTTCACCGCAAACAAATGCGCCCGCGCCAACACGCACTTCAAGATCAAAGTTAAAATCAGTGCCGAGAATATTATTGCCAAGGAAGCCGAACTCACGCGCCTGCTTGATCGCAATATTGAGAGTTTCCACTGCAACAGGATATTCAGCGCGGCAATAGATATACCCATAACTTGCACCGATGGCGTACGCGCCAATGATCATGCCTTCGATCACTGCATGCGGATCGCCTTCCAGCACACGGCGATTCATAAATGCGCCGGGGTCGCCTTCGTCCGCATTGCAGACCATGTATTTCGGGTTGTCATTTACCTGACGGGTGAGCCCCCATTTTCTGCCTGCTGGAAAGCCCGCGCCGCCGCGTCCGCGTAAGCCGGAACTTAAAACTTCTTCAATTACTTTCTCAGGCGTCATTTCAAACAAGGCCTTGCCAAGCGCCTGATATCCATCTATTGCAAGATAGTCTTCAATATTATTTGGATCGATCTGACCGCAATTGCGTAAGACAACCCGCACTTCCTTCGGGCGCAAGGGCCCGAGTTCTTCATCAACAACAGGCTTAACCACTTCACGAAAACGCTCAACGACACGGCCTTTTAGAAAATGTTCCTCAACCAAAAAAGGGATATCATCAGCAGTCATGCCGTGATAATGAATACCCTCCGGGTACACCATGATCTCAGGACCGTTTGCACAGCCGCCAATGCGTGAAGTTTCGAGCACTTGAATTTCATCTATCAAGCCCTGTGCTACAAATTCATCCTGTAATGCGTCAACAATTTCATGAGCGCCCTTTGCAAGGCACTCCGGGTCAACACATACCAATACATGCGAACGATAAAACGCCATAATAAACTCCAACTCTCAATGATATTTAGATCGGTAAAACGTAATCCTTTACAGGGGTTCCATTTTGCACGTGCTGCTTCATGATTTGCTCGGCAATTTCCGTATTCACTTTGCCGTACACAACTTTGGCGCCTTCGCCGATCACAACTTGAAGGATGGGCTCCTGTTCGCACATACCCATGCAGCCGGTTTGAGTCACGGTGACGCCACTTAAGTTATTTTTTTCAATAAAATTCAATACACTTTTCATCGTATCCCGCGCACCTGCGGCGATTCCACAAGTGCCCATCGCCACGATCACCTGCACATTTCCGGCGGCGGCTTTCATTTGTTTTTTGTGCAGCGCTTCTTCGCGCACGCGTTTTAATTCTTCGAGTGATTTAATTGCGGGCATGGTTTCTCCTTTTTAGTTAACTGTTTGATACGCAAGCGATTGAATGCCTTCTTCAAATATGCCGCGCACAAACCTCAGTATGTCAGGCTCAGTCATGGACATATCGCCCAGGGCTTCTTTTAGCTCAACATCATCAAAATTGAAATTAGTGTTTTGCCCATCCCGGTCTGTTATTTGATAAATAAAGACCCAATGAATATGCGGATAGGAAACCAGCAATGTTAAAAATGTGACAGCCAGATCGCCGAGCGGCATTCGATCAATGTGACTGTGACGAAAAACCGCTTCGACTTTTGTGCCTTTACCTGATTCTGTGACCAGGCTTAATCCACCTTCAGCCATTTCTGCTGCCAGCTTCAAGAGTGGAATCCCAAGTCCCACTTTGCGAGTTGTGCGCGTGGTGTAAAACGGATCCAGCACCTGTTTGGCTGTTTCCTCGTTCATGCCGCGCCCATCGTCTGTCACACTGGCTGTTAGCAGATCACTTTGTAGATTTTCATGCACCTCAATGCAAACCCTGTGGCTTTGAGCAGCCACACTGTTTTCAGCAATATCAAGCAGGTGCAGTGAGATCTCTCTCATGATCAGCTTTGTACTTTTTTAAGGATCTGCGGAAATTTATTGGGGCGCAGATGCCCGTGGATTTCCTCGTCCACGACAACCACAGGCGCCTGACTACAGGCGCCCACACAACGGCATTCCTCAAGCGTGATCTGTCCATCTGGAGTGGTATGCCCCATGTCAATATTGAGCGTTTGTTTTGCTTTTTCAATTAATTGGGAAACACCAGCTACATAACAGGCGGTTCCCAAACAAAACTTGATGGTGTGTTTTCCGCGCGGCTGGGTCTTGAAAAAGGAATAGAAAGTCACTACGCCATGAACCTGCCCCATTGGGATTTTTAATTTGCGGGCAATATAGGCTTGCATGGGTGTGGAGACGTGTCCGATCTTGCCCTGTACTTCATTGAGCACCAACATCACGGCGCCTGGCCGGTCTTTATTGTTGGCAATTGCGTTATTAATGATTGCTTTTTGCTCTGCGATATTAAGTGGGTCGTTGGTTGGAATTTCCTGTTGCAGTCTTGTCATCTTGGATACCTTTGATAAAATTTGTGATATTTTTCACAATTCAGTTTAATCTGGCTGTTTAGATTCGTCAATGACCAATGTCATGTTCTTATGGGTGTAACTTGTCAGGCATATTTTCAATGAAAACATCCCTGTCACCCTCGTTTTTCAGCGCCATACGGATTTCATCCATTGTTGGTTCTTCTAGTTTGAAAATAGTTGTGCCGATAAATTCATCCAATCGATGAACATCTCCGCTTTGGATCAGTGGATACCTCCCAATGGCAGGGAAATTTGCGCGGGCTTTTTCTGGGGTGATGTGGCGGGAAATTTCAAAGGCAAGAATCGGCCATTGGTCAGATAGCAGGCCGAGGGTGGGGAAGAGCCCGTAGGTTGTCCGATTTACGTGTGCCGGGATGACCAATCCGCCTAATGTGTTGACTTGCGCAAATACATCTTCAATTGAAAAACGAGTGGAAGTGAGCAACATGCGCGGTTCTGTGCGGATGTATTCACCCTGTTCGTCGACGATATATTGTTCGCCAAAGAATTCTGCACGGTTCAAAGTGTCTGGCAGGGATTTATCTACTGCGTTCTGCCACTGTTCAAGCTCGTTTATATTTTCAAACAAACACAGCAAATGGACATCTTCGCAGGTTTGTACTTCCATGCCGGGAAAGACTTTGAGCTTGCTGCCAGCGGCGGCTTTTTGCACGGCGCTTACATTTGTGCTGGCGTTGTGGTCTGTGATGGCGATCAGGTCAATGTTAAGTTCAAGCGCTGTTTGCACGATCAGGGGCGGAATCATTTCCACCTCTGCGCAAGGGGAAAGAACGGTATGTACGTGCAGGTCGGCACGAAATTTTTTCATTTCTGAATGTGAATGCCCATTTCCCAAAGTTTGCCGTCAATTTCATAGGTTGGTTTGGGGGTTGAAAGTAAAACGATACCCTGTTCGTTGGCTTTTGAAATTGTGGCAGAGTCAGGCTGTGCGTTTTCGGTGATGATGATGGCGGCGACATCCAGCAGTGCGGCTACGGCGACGATGTTGAGATGGGCTTGCAGTGTGATCCAGAGATAGTTGTTTTTTGCGCCGGCCATGACACACGATAACAAGTCTGAGGTGTAGCCGCCGTCAGGCTGGATTGATGTAAAATCGCGGGGATCAGTTAGAACGGTGAGGTTGAGGCGGTTTATGATTTCTTGAAGGTTCATTGGGTTATCCATCCTTGCGTCCGTTAAAGTTTTCAGTGGGTATGTGAATCCGCATTACAAGTTTTGTGCCTTTGCCTACAGTGGATTCGATTTCCATTTTGTCGACACAGCGTTTAATATTGACCAATCCCATGCCGGCGCCAAATCCCATCTCGCGTACTTGCTCTGTGGCGGTTGAATATCCGGGTTGAAGGACCTGTGCGATGTCTGCAATTCCGGGGCCATCATCAGTGGTGGACATGGTGATGCGGTGTGACTCAACTTCGAGTTTGAGAATGCCGCCGTTGGTGGTGTGGATGATGAGATTCATTTCTGCTTCGTACACTGCAATTCCGCAGCGCCGTGCAATTTGCGGGTCTGCGCCGAGTCTTAAGAGTGCGCGTTTGATATGGCTGGATGCATTGCCGCCGCGTGTGAAATCGTGCGCTTTGATGTTGTAACGTAGTACGAGTGTAGTGCGGTCGGAGATAATATCTTCAAAGAGATGACTGGCTCTGTACTTGCGCACTTCCTCTTCTTTGTAATCTTTTTGCAGGGCGGTCAGAATTCCCCGGGTGATATCCCCTTTGGTGATCATGCCCACCAGTTTGTTATCTTCATTGATAACAGGCAGTCGTCCCAGTCTGCTTTCTGTAAATGTTTGGATGGCTCTCACTATGGAGTCGTGACTTGAAACTGTGATAAGTTTTTGGGTCATGTATTGGCTGACAGTAGCCGAGAGTTCGTTCTTTTCCATGGCGCGGACGATATCTTCCAGGCTGAGAATGCCAATGAGTTGACCATCCTCTATCACTGGCACACCTGATATGCGGTGTATGCGCAGTATCTCCAACACTTTGGAGAGCGGCATCTCCGGGCTGACGGTCTGTAGTTTTACCGTCATCACTTCCTGGATCTTTAGATCATACGAAAGCTCCTCGACGCGGTTAATCTCATTCGCATCGTGATCTGTGATCGAGCGGCCTTGTCTGCCGTGGGTTTCCTGACGGGTGGGTGTTCTAGTTGGGCACATTGGATTCAAAACTCGGCAGGCCTGCTTGATGGAGACGGCCACTTAATTCAAACATTCCCAGTGGGCTGGTAATCAATGGAATATTTTCCTGCGCTGCGATTAACAGGGTTTCAGCCTGTGGTTGTTTTCCGCGTACGAAGATGATCGCGCGGAATTCAGCCATTTCTGCCGTGCGTACTACTTGCGGGTTGGTGAGGCCGGTCAGTAAAATTGCGCCTGGTTGGCTGGCGGCCAGTACATCGCTCATTAGGTCTGCACCATAGCCGCCACTGATCTGTATGTTGGTCTCCACATCTGGTGTGAGTAGAACGCCATTTGCTAATTTTATAATTTCTCTTAAGTTCATAACCTGAGATTTCCTTTTATAACCATTATTAAGATTTTTTGATGTGCTAATTATTCTTTAGTTTGTCTATTTAGGTAAGTTTCATTCTTCATACTTTGCAGGGATGATTGTCCTTTACATAGTGATAATTTTCACAATTAAGTATAACAGAAAATACTGCCTTGAGCAGGCGGTCTATTTTGTTTTGTAATCTTTGCAATATGCAGGGAGTTTCTTTTTTATTTTTTCAAGTTCTTGTGTACAGTGTAAATTTTCAGCGATGGTTGCGTTGATATTAATTACTTACCATATGCTTTTTGAACAGCTTGTCTATTTTTAAGTAAGAAGCGGATTGAAGTCTGCAATCTGATTTTTTTGTAAGGAGGGTTAAGCGGTTTGATCCCAGTTTTCAGGTAATCACGGTAAATCCCAGGCTGGGTCAGGACGCCAATTTAACCAGGATGCATCCAGCAAATAAACGCGCTCTTTTATGCAGATGAATACTTCCTGTTGAGCCTGTTCAATATTTTTTACCCAGTCTGGCTGTATTCCACCTGTGTGGATTCCGCGCTCATATTCATTCATGTCCTTCCATTGCCAGGCGTGTGAATCTTCGATCACCATATCCAGATCAAGGTCAAGAGTATCGAATCCCAGGCGGGTGCGTTGAATGGGAAGTTGAAAATTAATGTAATAAGATACGAATTCATCAGAGGCTGCATTCCAGATATATATTGTTGAATAGAATTTTTCCGGTTCCAGCAGGATCAGGAAACGATTGGTGTGCCAGATGAACTTTTCCAGCCGTATTGTGTTGGTCATTGTTTCCTGCCAGCGATCCCATTTGGATGCATCATGCGCATGATGGATGTAACCATCGGGAACCATGCATTCCGCACCCGGCCAGACGAGCAGGGCGGTCTCTTCAGCAGTGTCTTTGATGACCCGCGCTGATTGCATATAAACTGGACGACCATCATATACGCCGCGCAGGAGTATGGTTTCGCCTTCGTTCCAAAATCTGTTTTTCTCATTTATGGCCGGCCTTTACTTTTCTCTGAATTGCGGTGGACTTTGTAGAAAACATCGGGGTCTGCCAGAAATGCGCCGAGACAGGACTCTGTGCAAAGAAAAATTGTCCTGCCTCGATATTGAGCACGCGGAAAATAAGCAGGGTCAGTTTCACGGAAGATTCGCCCGCAAAGGGTGACGAATTTTTTGTGAACTTTTGCGGCGCTTTCTGCTTTTGCCATGATTTACTTTGAATGGACCACTTCTGCGATAAATACTTCAAAGGGGTTGAGTTTAAGAGTGGATGAAATCTCCTCTATACGTCTTTCGGCGCTGGAGAATAAGATTTTCAAGTTTGAGCCGCCCACTTCTTTTGTCGTGGAGAAATTTAATTCAAGGTGGTTGTTTGAAAAATTTAAAATTACCAGCACTGATTGTTTATCTGCTTGGCGCACAAATGCAAAATAATCTTTTTGCTCGGTGTGTAATGGGATATATTCTCCCTCTTTGAGCGCGGAAGATGATGTACGTACGCGCAGAAGATGTTTGTAATAATGCAGAAGGGAGCTTGGGTTTTGCTCCTGATCCCTGACGTTGATTCCATTTTTATAGTTTGGGTTGACAGGAAGCCAGGTGGACACCTCCATCGGAGAGAAGCCTGCATTGGGGTGACTTGTCCATTGCATGGGGGTGCGGTTCTTGTCGCGTGTCATTTCGGCGGTACGCGCCATGGCTTCATCGGGATGAACGCCCATGTCAGTCACGATGGCGTGGTAATACCAACTTCCCATGGTGTCTTTGACCTGTGAAATATCGGTCAGCATGTGGTCGGTCATGCCGATCTCTTCACCGTTATAAAGGAAAGCGGTGCCTTTCATGGTCAACACCAAAGCGGCGTGCAGGCGTGCCAGCTCAGCGTGATAAAGTTTATTGCCGTATCGGGTGTAGATGCGTGAGCAGTCGTGATTTCCGAGCGTATTACACGGCCAGCCTTTTTTAGCAGACAATGCATCCAGTTGTTTTAATCGCTCTGTCTGGTTTTCGCGTACATGGTCTGGTGTGATCTTTTCTGTGCGCATCAATGGGAAGTTGAAAACAAGATGAAGTTCATCATTGCCGCTGCCCATATAGTCGATATTGTCGTCTTCGCCGACCAGCATACGGTCGCCTTCATATTCATCGAGGATCGCGCGTAATTCCTTCATCAGGTCGTGAACGCCCAACTGTCCCCACTGGTTCTTGAACATATCATGCCAGTATTTATCTTTGAGCTCCAGCTCTTCAGGAGTTTTGGCAAGATCTGAGAAGCGGCGCAATTCAGCCAGTGTCATGGGGACGGTGTGTGGTGTGAGATTGAGATCTTCAAAAATAGTGCCCAGCGCATCGAGCCGGAAACCATCCACGCCGAGATCAAGCCAGAAACGGGCTGCGTCCCACATGGCTTTTTTAACTTCTGGATTATGCCAGTTTAGATCCGGCTGTTGCTTCATGAAGTAGTGATAATAGTATTGATTGCGTTCGGGGACGTAAGTCCACGCTTCGCCATCGAAACAGGATTGCCAGTTGTTCGGGGGAGTATCAGCCCAGACGTACCAATCTGCTTTGGGATTATCGCGGCTGGATCTTGACTCAACGAACCACGAATGCTCATCGGATGTGTGATTCAGTACCAGGTCCAGAATGACGCGGATATTTCGTTTGTGAGATTCATCCAAAAAGACTTTGAAATCTTCCATTGTGCCGTATTCCGGCGCAACGTTGCAGTAATCCGAAATATCGTAGCCGCAATCCCAATTGGGCGAGGGAAAGTGTGGAGAAAGCCAGAGGGCATCCACGCCGAGGGCGGCAATGTAGTTTAATTTTTCAGTGATGCCTTTGAAATCTCCGATACCATCACCGTTGCCATCGGCAAAGGAACGCGGATATATCTGATAGAAAACAGCAGTTTGCCACCATTTTAAATTTGACATTTTTTCCTCAATTTTGAGATTCTAGTTTTCCAATGATCTTGATACAGTCGTGTGTGAAGACTTCGTTTTTATGCGGAGCGTCAGAAAGTTCACCGGTAAGATCCTGACCGGGGAAGTGCAGGAATTCATGCATACCGGTGCGCCACTTGGGGCAGTCAGTTACATCGTAGACGATCCCTGCGTGCGCGATCCACATGCGGGTGCCGCGTTCGCCCGTGTTGCGTTTTACTTCTAGCATTGAAATAATTTTATCAGGTATGTTCATGCGGAAATTGTAATTCCTTCGGGCAGGTACTCTTTTATGTAGGTCAGCAGGGAGTAGATCAAAAGGGAGCAGCCAATATACTCCAGCGATTCTTCAAGACTGGTGAACATGGCGTATCTGAAATTGTTGAGGCCGGTGGCTTGTGCGAAATGCCCGCTGACCAGTTCTCCGCCAATGATGCCGCCGATGTAGATGGCAAGGGAAGCAAAAAATAACAACTTGAATTTTGTGTTGAGGTGCAGAAAGAAGGTGATGTAAGCCAGGCCGAAGAGCGCAACAGCGATCATGCCGGGGATGATCCATGCAAAGTAGAACCAGCCTTCGTAAATATTCAGCATGGCGCGCACAGGTTTGATCAAGCGTTCATGCAGGACGGCGGCTTCATCCATGGATAGATATAAGAAGATGAGCGACAGTCCGATCCACTGAAATTTGAACTTATCCTTTATCGAATACTTCCACGCGGCAATAATTCCCATTAGCAGGGCGGGGATAAAAAGGATGATCGTGTTGAAGTAGGTTGGGACGTTGGCTTCAAGGTCAACATAAAAGGCGCGCATGAGCAAGTCGATCATAAACTCGTCGATGGGTCCGTTGATATCAAACGCCCCCGGATTGAATCTCAAGTATTGACCCCAAATGCTGAACGCAACAAGGAGAACGATCATACCGCCCAGAACGATCAATACCTTTGTAGGGTTGATCTTGACGACAGGTGTGGAGTTTGACATTTATTATTCCTTTAATTTCAGTGTAAGTTTGATGGGCATTTCAGTGTAGCTGATATTACCTTTTTTTGCCCATTTACATAGATTGATTTCATAAAGACTTCTCTTGTGATGGGATTGATGCGCATCGGGTAGTGCGCGCGAGCAGTTATATTTTTATGACAATATCACCTTTGTGAATGCTTCCTGCTTTTACTACTTTGGCGTTGATGCCGCGCAGGTGAAGTTCCTTTCCCTGCTGTGAGTTGACGAAAAGGATCGCGTCTCTTCCGAAGCGGGCTGCAAATTTTTTACAGCCGGTGTGAGGTTGGGCGGTGATCTCAATTACCGCTTCGCCAATGGACAATTGTGTGCCCGCAGGCAGGTTCTCTTCACTCAGGTCAAGGTCGATAAATAACTGATCGCCTGCCAGCTGCCAGCGTTCTTCATCCTGTGCCAGCAATGCGATCACACGTGAATTCATAATGTTGAGCTGCATCTCCGGGTGCGGACTTCCATCTTCGGTGCGGGAGCTGGGACGGAGTTTCCAGTTGTCGCCGATCAGTCCTTCGTGCAGATCGAGCTGCGCTTCGTTTAGAACTTCGCGCTGCTCAATATCCGGTCTGCGGACGATGAGATTTAATATCCCATGATCCTTTGGCGATTGGCGTATGGTTTCAAGTCCTTCTTCGAGTTCATGCATTTCCAGATATTTGATCTCGTTCATTGTCTGCTCCGGTTTAGGGTTACTGGGACGATTGCCAAACTTCTGTTACTTTATACCTGTTGCTGGTGTTTTTCTGGAAAATTTTAACCCTTTTTTCCGAGATTGATCCCGGGGAGTTCAATAACTTGATAGGTGATAAATGAAACGGCAATGGACAGGATCGTAATAATCAAAAAGGCGGCCAGGAAACCGGAATTTCCTGCAGGGTGTAGCGGTTTGCCGAATATATGCCCCTACGACTTTCAGGACAATAAAATGGACCAGATAGATACTGAAACTTAACTTGCCGATCAATGTGGTTATTTTGTTGACAAATATTTTAGCGGGGAAAAATGCAGGGACAAGGAAAAAAGGAAAATACAGTTCCGTACAGGAAGTAATGGGGTAGAAAGTTTGATAAGTTTCAGCTTTTAGAAAAGAGAAAAAAAGAAAAAAGGAGAGCAGGAGAGGGAGGGCCATGCCAGTTTCGAGTTTTGTTCGGGATATTGAGTGACAACTTGATAAAGCAGAATGCCCATGCCAAAGTAAGACAGGTAGTTGTGAAAAGAACCAGGGGGGGAAATTTGAAAAGCTTGTCACCAGATATTGTTGGTCTGTTTGAAGAAAGGGATTAAAGAAATTGACTGCGAGGATAGAAAATACTTTTGAAGCAACCAGTGAAATGAAGATAAATTTCAAGGTGGAGGATACATCTTTCAGCTTTGAGAAAAGATAGGGGACGGTTAAATAAAAGATCATTTCAACCGCGATAGACCATCCGCCGGGGACTACGGAGTTGATCGTTTCGGGCAGCCAGCCGTTTAAGAAGAAAGCCGTGAGAGGAATGTACCACCATTGAATACCGTTCGGCGCAAAATAGCGCGGGGCGTTTCCGTCGTACCAGGTGTAGAGGATGATCGCGAGGTAGAAGAGCGGGGCAATTCTAAAAAAGCGGCGGATGAAAAAATTAAGAACCGGACGAGTTTCAATTTTTTTGCGGGTGCCGAGTGACAGGAACAAGGTCAATGCGCTGGCGACGTAAAAGAATTGCACACCTCGCGCACCCTGTTCTGCAATGACATTAAGTAGTCCTGATGTTGGCACGACCCATTGCAGGGAGTGATAAAAGACGACAGCCAGAATCGCAAACCCTCTTAGTGCGTCAATATAATCGTGTTTGGTGATCGGGGTATCTTTCATCAATAGCTGACCTGATCCATACGGCGGGTGAACTGCGCGGCCTGTCGTTGAATTTGAAAATTATAGCATAGAGATTTTTGGATGCTTTTTAAGCCTGACAGTCACAGGGTGGGGAATTTCAAAGAATTGGGCTGTCAGGCTGGAGGTTAAGAAGGATGCGGTTCTTATGTCTATTGCGCGATGAGGGTTTTTAATTCCGCCATGTTTGCGAAGGGAATCGCGCCCGCTTCCCGCAGGGAGTCTACGGGTGTAAATGCGGCGTGACCGTAGACTCGCATTCCGGCGCGGACGCCTGCGGTGACGCCGAGGATGCTGTCTTCGATCACGATGCAGCGGGCGGGTGGGATGTTGAAGGATTGGGCGGCGGCGAGGAAGACATCGGGGGCGGGTTTGGGATGCGGTAATTCCAGCCCGCTGAAGATGGCTTCGCCGAAGTATTGGGTGAGTCTGGCAATTTTCAGGCGCAGGATGACTTCGCTGCGGCTGCCATTGGATGCGATGCAAACCGGAACGGACAGGCTTTCGATCAGCGCGTGAATATCGGGGAAGGGTTTGAGCTCTTTTTCGGTGAGCACGGCCAGCCGCGAATTAAAGACCGGATAAAAATCTGCGGGCGGGACCCAGTTTAGTTGTTGTGAAGTGGTTTCGAGTCTTTTGTGGATGGCAGCGCCGGAGTACTTCTGAAGATATTCTTCTGCGTTGACCTGGAAGCCGTGTTCTGCGAGCATTTCTACATAGACTTGATTGGCAAGCGGTTCACTGTTGACGAGAACGCCGTCGCAATCAAAAATGACAAGATCATAGGATGGGTTTGTGTTCATAGGAGCGGGGATTATACATGAATTCCCTGCTCCTATTTTTAGTCAACGATAAAAAGCTTTGCTCCGGTGCTTGTGTAGGAACGATGGGCTTCGGCCTGATCGGCCACTTGATAGCTTGTGCCCGGTGTGAGGATGAAGGTTCTACCATCGGCCAGCTCGGTATGTAACTCGCCTGCAATGCAAAACAGAATGTGACCTTTTGAACACCAGTGATCGGCCAGGTATCCGGCGCTGTATTCCACCATGCGCACGCGGATCGTGTCAAATTGCTGCGTGTGCCAGAGTGCGGTTCCGGTTTCGCCTTTGTGTTCGGTGGGAGTGATCTCTGACCAGTCTGTTATTCCAAATGGGATGTTTTTCATTTCCATGATGGTTTCCTCTGGGTTTCTATTTTCTCTTTGCCATGTATAGCCAGACGACCTGCCCTCTTCTTTTTTGCCGCAGATTTCACAGATGAGCGCGAATTTTTAAAAAATCCGTGTAAATTAGCGCAACAGCGCGACTGGCGCTCGGTGCAAAGTGTTCGCGAGCAAGTTGATACGGAATGCTTGATATGCAGCCAGCATTATCAAGCAAGGCGTAGATTGGTATGTGCCTTTGTTAATTCATCATGCAAGCGGATCAGGTCGCTGCCTGTGGCGTTTGCTCCGATCTGCTCAATGAATTTACAGACGCTAAAGTTGTGACTTTCTTTTTCGTAGGCTTCGATCCATTGCTCCACTTGCGGGTCGGTCTCGCGCGGGAAGTTTACTTTTTGTTTGCGCATCTTGATGCGTGAGGGCTTGGGTGTTAATCTGGCTCTGAAACAATCCTGTTTTACGCAGAGGGTTGTGTAAAGAGAATCGCAGTTGAATTCGTTCATTAGTTTTGTTGTGTCAGAGTCACGCGGGTCAAAGTCCCTGCCGCTGACGATCACTCTTGCGCCTTGAAAGGTTTCGTACACTCTAAAGCCCAGTCCGCTGTATTTGGAGCTGGAAGCAAGCTTTCTGACCATTTCAAATATTTTGGCTTTATCCTGCTGCGGGTCCTTTTTGCTGAACAGGCCGATAAAGCTGGTTTTGGGCTTATCTATATCGAGAATTAATAAATTGGATACATTCAAAACTCTGGCCCCGTAGCGATTTCTGGTGATGACCGCGTTACTGTGTATCTCTTCCAATATTTCTTCGCGGATCTCCACTTCGTAATCTTCAAAGACTCCGTGCTCGCCATTGATTTTGCGCTCGATCAGTCCCATCTTTTGAGCGGCGTTTTGCGCGGCATCTTCGGGTGAGAGATTGGATCCGCCATAACAGCGGACTTCCACTGTTTCTCCGTGGATCGAAATTTTTTGTTTGTGAGTAGCCCAGAACTTGTAGAGTTTCATTTTGACTGTCTCCTGTGGCGCGATTATAAGTTGATGTGCAACGCGGCAGGGAAGACAAAAGTCCCATATTGGTTTAAGGTCAGAAAACCTTTAACGCGAATTTATCGAATGAACGAATTTTGCGAATTTAAAGGTTAAAACTTGGGGGGCGGTGAATATTCCTTATCCATTAGACCTTATCAGTAATACCGGGGGGGCTGCGTAAAAAAGAAAAATCTGCGTTTTCTGCGCGCGAAGTGGTCAGCGTCCCGATTTTATTTCCGATAAAGTCCAATCAATTAGGTCGTATTTTTTATTATCTTCTTTTACCCACCAGGTTATTAACCATATAAATATGATCCCATCCATGAAAGTGAAAGCAGACGGAGTCTCTCTGCTAAAAACAGCATATAAGGTAAGCCAGAAGTTTTGAATAAGAATAAATATAAAAATAAATACAACCGGCGGCGTAATATGTAATTTGTTTGCAAGATTTTTCATTATGTATTTTCCCTGTTAGAAATGATGTTTTTGAAAATTGCCCAACCAATGAATTGGATTATACTTTGACAATACCAACCAAAAATCGTCAATTGTAAATCCAAAACTTGTACTGAGCCTGTCGAAGTATCAAAAATCCAAAAATCGGAAATCAAATGACCCAACTCATCGAATGCATCCCCAACTTCTCCGAAGCGCGACGACCTGAAGTGATAGATCAGATCGTCGCTGCCATTGAATCGGTCAGCGAAGTAAAAATGCTCGACCGCTCCTCCGATCTCGATCACAACCGCACCGTGCTTACCTTTGCAGGCACGCCCGCCGGAGTGGAAGAAGCCGCCTTCCGTGCCATCAAGACCGCGTCCGAATTGATCGACCTCAACCAGCACACCGGCGCACATCCGCGCATTGGCGCAACGGATGTTGTACCTTTTGTGCCGCTGAGTGATGTCAGCATGGAAGAATGTGTTGCGATTGCCCAAAGGTTGGGAATGCGCATCGGAGGCGAGCTCAGCATCCCCGTCTACTTGTATGAAGCGGCGGCCACTCGTCCCGAACGTGCCAATCTTGAAAATATCCGCAAGGGCCAGTATGAAGGATTGAAAGTCGAAGTTGAAAAAGACCCAAACCGCAAACCTGATTTTGGTCCCGCAAAACTTGGTGCGGCTGGCGCAACCGTCATCGGTGCGCGCAATCCGCTGATCGCCTTCAATGTTTATCTCACCACCGAAGATGTTGATATTGCCAAGAAGATCGCCAAGGCCGTGCGCCAGTCATCGGGCGGGCTGCGTTACGTGAAGGGACTCGGCCTGCTGGTGGATGGCCGCGCACAAGTTTCGATGAACCTCACCAACTTCCGCGAAACGCCCATTGCCCGCGTAGTTGAATTTATCCGGCGTGAAGCTCAACGTTACGGCGTGGGAATTCATCACAGCGAACTTGTTGGGCTGATTCCACAGGAAGCTTTGGTGGATGCTGCGGTCTGGTACACCCAACTGGATCAATTTGACAAAGAGCAGATTCTTGAATCCAGACTTTTCTCTACGCCCGCCGCAGCCGCATCAGACTCCGCTGATAACGGGTTCTCTTTCATTGAACATTTAGCCGCTCCCACGCCAACCCCCGGCGGCGGTTCTGCCGGAGCCTACGCCGGCGCGATGGGCGCAGGTCTCGTTGCGATGGTTGCAGGGCTGACGATTGGCAAAAAGAAATACGCCGAAGTGGAAGCCGAAATGCAGGCCATTCGCGTCATGGCTGAAAGTTTACGCAAGGAATTAACACAAGCCGTGGACGATGACGCATCATCGTTTGAAGTCTTGATGGTCACATTCAAGATGCCAAAAGAAACCGACGAGCAGAAACTCTTGCGTTCCGCCGCCATTGCGCAAGCCACGTTGAACGCGGCACATGTCCCATTGCACGTGGCCGGTGATTCGGTCAAGGTCATGGAACTCGCTCTGAAATGTGCCAAAGACGCCAATCTCAACGCCATCAGCGACTCGATGTCTGGTTTCGCCATGGCCCGCGCCGCCCTAACCGCCGCCGGCTACAACGTGCGGATTAATATTAACTCCCTCGAAGATAAGTCCCTTGGCGATAAGATGCTAAGGGAACTCGCCGAACTTGAAGAACGAGCCGACGAACTCGAAAAAGAAATCCGCGCAGTAATGAAATCTCGCGGTGGAATTTAGCCTTATGGAGTGGAACAGCTTGCTGTTTCACTTTTTTTTAACATAAAAAAACGGCGGCAAGCCGCCTGACTCCATAAAAAGGAAGAGCCGAGTGACGCAATCACCCGGCTCTTCCTTTTTACTTCTCACTTATTACTCGTCACTCAAGTCACTACTCTTCCAACGTACTAATATCACCTTCGGGCAATCCCTGCGCTCTGGCTTTCAACACACGGCGCATGATCTTGCCTGAGCGGGTCTTGGGAAGTTTATCAAGGAACTTGACATCTTCGGGGCGGGCGATGGGTCCCATGTGTTTGGAAACATGCTGACGTAATTCCTCGGCCAATTCAGGAGAGGGAGAAAATCCTGAGCGCAGAATTACATAGGTATAAATCGCCTGTCCTTTTACTTCGTGCGCCAGCCCGATCGCGGCGGCTTCCGCAACAGCCGGGTGACTCACCAACGCAGACTCAACTTCCGCGGTGCCGAGGCGGTGACCGGAAACCTTGATCACATCATCCACGCGGCCAATGATCCAGTAATAGCCATCCGGGTCACGTTTGGCAGAATCACCCGCTGTATATCTTCCAGGGAATCTTGACCAGTATTGACTTACATAGCGTTCATCATCGCCGTAGATCGTGCGCAGCATGGCCGGCCACGGATTCTTCAAGGTCAAATAACCTTCGGTATCATCTGGAACAGGATTCCCTTGCTCATCAACGATTTCAGCTTCCTGACCGAAGAATGGGCGAGTGCCCGAGCCGGGCTTGAGCGGCACCACAGGAGTCGGCGCGATCATGAATGCGCCGGTCTCGGTCTGCCACCAGGTATCCATGATGGGACACTTTTCCTTCCCGATCACGCGGTAGTACCACTTCCATGCTTCAGGGTTGATCGGCTCACCGACAGAGCCGAGCAGGCGCAGGGAAGAAAGATCGTGTTTGTTGGGCCACGCTTCCCCAAAGCGCATGAGTCCACGAATGGCAGTCGGCGCTGTGTAGAAGATCGTAATCCCATAGCGTTCGACTACCTGCCACCAGCGATTCGGATAGGGGAAGGTTGGTCCGCCTTCAAAGAGCATCGAAGTCGCGCCGGCGATCATCGGGCCGTAGACAATGTATGAATGGCCGGTGATCCAGCCGGGGTCAGCGGTACACCACCAGCGGTCTTCATCTTTCACATCGAAGACATACTTAAGTGTGGAATACGTGCCGACCATATATCCGCCGTGCGTGTGCAGAATAGCTTTTGGTTTGCCGGTTGAACCGGATGTGTAAAGAATGAAAAGCGGATCTTCCGCATCGAGGACTTCTGTGGCGCATTTGCCGTTGGCGACTGGAAGTGAGCACATATCGTGATACCAGTGATCGCGTCCCGCTTCCATATTGACGGGTTGGCCTGTTCGCTTGACGACGATCATATTTTCCACTGACGGGCAGCGCTTGACCGCATCATCTACAATATTTTTTAGCTCAACGACCTTGCCGTTTTGATATGAACCATCGCAGGTAATCACCAGCTTGGATTGGCTGTCGTCAATGCGGCCTTGCAACGAGTCGACGGAGAAGCCGCCGAACACCACTGAGTGGATCGCGCCGATCTTGGCACAAGCCAGCATGGCAAAGACGATCTCAGGCACGCGTCCCATATAAATGGTGACACGCTCGCCTTTTTGGATGCCCATCGATTTTATGATGTTCGCCATGCGCGAGACTTCACGGTTCATGGCGTAATACGAGAATGTGCGCTCGATCTTGCCGTCTTCAGATTCCCAGATCAAGGCAAGTTGGTTTTTGCGATGTGTCTTGAGATGTCTGTCAATTGCATTGTGTACGATATTGGTCTTCGCGCCAACGAACCACTTATAAAATGGCTTGTTAGAGTCGTCTAAAACTTTGTCCCACTTTGTGAACCATTCCAGTTCAGAGGCTTCATCAGCCCAGAAACCTTGCAAGTCCTTGCCTGCCTTTTCAGCAAGCGCGTCCCAGTCTTTCAAACGTGCTTGAGAGATGACTTCCTCTGAGGGGTAATAAACTTCGCCTTCCATTTCCTTCGGCTTGCTGGTTTTTGCCATAAGTGCCTCCTGAATTTGGTGAGAATAGTAGCGGCTATTTTAATCGGCTTTATCATAATTAGCCACACCCTTTAAACACAAAGGCACTAAGGTACTAAGGTACTAAGAGAGCGTTTCTTAAGTTCTTTTTTGTACACGGATTTGACGGATTGCACGGGCAATCACGGATAAATCCTAAAAAAATCCGTTCTTTTCCGTGCGCGAAGCGTCAGTGTAATCCGTGTACTTAAGAAACAGTCTCTAAGGAAAAAAACTTTGTGTTTAATGGTTTACTCCACCCAATCCAAAATCTTGTGCCACATGCCCGCAAATGGCAGAAACCACGGACGGCCATCATACAATCCCAACGGCGCATTGGGGAAATCAAATTTTGCAAATGGATGTTCCTTGATGTTTCCGCTCAGCATGGCTTCAGCAACGGTCTTCCCTAAATAGGTGCCCATTGCCACACCATGGCCGGCGTATCCCAGTGAATAATGCACACCATCCAACTCGCCGACATGTGTCATTTGATCGAATGCAAAATCAAGAGTGCCGCCCCAAACGTAATCCACTTTTACATCCTTTAATTGTGGGTAGACCTGAATCATCTCGCGCCTTAATATCTCTCCGCTTTGCGCGATCGTATTTTTATTTTCAGGAAAAAATGCTGCGCGTCCGCCGAAGATCATGCGGTTATCCCACAGTCTGAAATAATTTAGATAATGCTTGAAATCAAAGATCATTCTGTTTTTCGGGCTGAGTTCATGTGCGAGTTCGTCTGACAATCTTTCCGTTGCAATAATGAACGACCCGATCGGAATGATCTTCTTTTGCAGTTTCTGTGTGACATTTCCTGTATAACCGGATGTTGCCACCAAAATGGATTCTGCACTTAATGAGCCTCTCTCTGTCTCAAGCACAAAACGGTTCTCTCCCCGCCGCAGCCTGTTGACCCGCGCTCGCGCGCAGAGATTCGCTCCCGCCTTTTCAGCTGCGTTTGCGAGGCCGGTTACATATTGAGCCGGGTTCAATCCGCCGCTGACATCATCCACCAAAGCGCCATGATAAACATCTGTGCCGATTTCGTTTTTTAGTTCGCCCGGCGCAACAAGATGTACCTTGTGATTGAATTCCTTCGCCATGAATTCAACTTCATCTTTCAGTGCATCAAAATGTTTGGGCTTGTTGGCTGCCAGTAAGTGACCTGTGCGCGCAAATCCGCAGTTTATGTTTTCTTCTTTTATGATTTCTTCAACAGTATTTACGGAATCAATGGAGCATTGGAATAACTCTTTTGCTATTTCCCGCCCATAATTTTTGATGATGGTCTGCATTGGCACTTTGAGGCCGGTTAACGTCATGCCGCCGTTACGGGAACTCGCTCCCCAGCCAATTGTCTCTGCTTCCAAAACAGCTACATTCACGCCGCGCTTTGCCAGAGTCCGCGCTGCGCTTAATCCTGTATAGCCGCCGCCAATGATTGCCACATCCACTTTTTCAGGGATGGGTGTCAGATTTGAATCATCGGGCATTTTTATAGTGGTGTGCCAGTAGATTTGTTGATTTGTAGCCATAGTGTATTGTGCCTTTCTTTGAACTTACCTCATTAACTTCAATTGTGCCACAATATTCTAAAACAAGATAAAATCCCTGAAAAATTTTATATTTTTATTGAGGAGAATAGAATGGATTTATTGTTATCTCTTGCCGGTTGTTTTGCGTTACCTGTTGTGGGTGTGGGGATTGTTTTACTTGCCATATGGATTTTTCGATTAAATAAAGCTGATAAAAATAAACGCGCCCGGAAGCGTTTTGAACAATTAAGCGCCCTTCGTAAAAAAGGCGTTACCGCCCCGGCTGTCGTACTTTCTGCGAAGAATGGTTTTAGCAGCGGTCCAGATAGTGGAAGCCAGGAAACATCGATTACTTTTCAGCTTGAAGTTCAGCCTGAAGGGCGCGCTGCTTTTCAAACAACTTTTCAAGATTGGGTGCCAGGCAGAGGCTATCGATATCGCGCGGATGATGCGGGACGTAAAATTTGGGTGACGTATGACCTGAACGATACAAGCCAGATGATGTTTGAATATTATGATGAAGACCGCAAACACCTGCTTGGGCGGGCTGGTTTTGATAAACTGCAAAAAAGATATGATGCGATTCGCAAAACAGGTGAAGAAGGCCTGGCTGTTATTTTAGAAACAGAAGATTTGGAAATAACCAATGTAATAGAGCGAGACCACTTAAAACAAACAATTATGCGTATGAAGTTAGAAGTGACTGTAAAGGATGGTCAAACTTTTCCAGTTGAAACACAAGCATTGTTTGCAAATGCTTCTCTTCATAAATATGTGGTTGGTAAAAAAGTGTATGTGAAAATTGACCCTCAAGATAGAACCCAGGTCGCGCTTGACCGTTCTGCTGAATAATAACATTTACCCTAGGTTAAGATTCTATAGAAAAGAGTAAAAAACCTTAATAAGGAGAATAAAATGGAATCGTTGTTATCTTTTTCTGGATGCTTTAATACCCCTCTTGTTATTGGATTGATACTTGCTATAGGCGGATGGATTTTTTATTCAAACAAGAATCATCGACAAGGAATACAACTGAAACTCAAGGACCTTCGCAAACGCGGAATTACAGCACCTGCAACAATTGTTTCTGCAAAAAACGGAATTGTAAATTCGGGTAGTGGGAATCGCCTCATGCAAATGACACTTGAGGTTGAAGTTCAGCCTGAGGGGCGTTCAAAATTTGTCACAACTTTTAAAGATTGGCTGCCAGTTGGCAGACATTTTGTCTCCTGGGGTGATAGACCCGAAGAAGTTGGTAAAAAAATCTGGGTCACATACAACCCTGAGGACGTTACTGAAATGTTGTTTGAACACCATGATAAAGACCATAAATACTATCTGGGTTACCCGGCCTTTGCGAAACTGGAAAAACAAAATATAGTGATTCGCAAAACAGGTGAAGAAGCGATTGCCACGATCCTCGAAGTAGAAGATTTGGAATTGGTACATTCCTACCATAAGGAAATGAAATCAGTCTTGCGTCTGAAATTAGAAGTAACTCCTAAAACAGGTGAGCCATTTCAAGCAGAAGTTCAAAATACTTTTATGAATGCAGGTTTGCATAAATATACGGTTGGCAAAAAAGTCACTGTCAAATTCAACCCGCAAGATAAAACCCAGGTTGCTTTAGTTTGACCGGTTGAGTGCCCTTCGACTGCGCTCAGGATGCATTCGGCTGTGCTGTAAGTGTGTGTGTCCTTCGACTACGCCGCAAAGTTCATGCGGCTCCGCTCAGGATGCATTCGACTTTGCCGCAAGTGCGCGCGGCTCCGCTCAGGATGCATTCGACTTCGCAAAGTGCGGTTCCGCCGGATGTGGCTCCGCTCAGGGTGTAGATAGTGATTACTGTAAAATTCCAGGCCGCCTTGCAAGACAAAGCTGACAACCATGTCATTTACGATCCACTCGATGGGGGCGAGGTCATCAGTGAATACTGTAGTTGTGGTGTAGCCGTCTTTGAGATTCACATAAGTAGATGACATGGCCGCGATTAACAATGGATTTGTTTTTGGGTCTGCGTTGAGCGCGATCAGATTCGCTGAAAAATTCTCGCGGACTGTCGGTTGTTTGGTGGCGAAGATCATTGTGTTGAGTGTGCCGGGGATGTCCATAATATGAATGGAGGGGAAGATCGTGCCCATCGTGGTGGCGAGTCCGTCTATCAGGCGGCGGTCGCCGGGGACTGAGCCAACGTTGATGGTCAGCACCCCATCGTCAGTTAAGTGCGAAGCGATAACTTCGAAGAATTCCTGTGTGGTCATGTGCGGCGGAATGTAGGGCGGGCGGTAGGCATCCACAGCGATGATGTCATATTTATATTCGCTTCGATCAAGATTAAGCCGACCGTCGCCAATGTGGACGGTTAAGTTCGGCAGGTTCAATCCAAAATATTTTTTACCGACTTCAACGATCTTTTCATCAAGTTCAAATCCGTCAATTGGAATATCACCATAAACCGCAGTGGCCTGACGCGCAGCCGTGCCAGCCGCAAGCCCGACAATCGCCATGCGTTTTACATCCGCAGTTTTGCGGTTGGCGTAAAAATACGGGCCGACCAAAAACTGCTCCCAAGGGCCGCCGTAATTCAGGGTGTCGGGATGATAAATGGAATGAATGCCCTGCCCGTCATTCAACTTTAAAAGTGTGAAGCCGCTTTGTTCCTGCACTTGAATATAGTTATATGCAGACTCGGTTTCGTACACCTGCCCCGCGCTATTCTTGAGCGACTGTCCCGCAGAAAGCACGGCCACGATCACCAGCACGATCGGCATCCAGATCAATTGGATCATCTCGCGTTGACTTGCGAATCTTGCAAGTCCAATCAAGGCCACGATCAATAAAAAGAAACCGAAGGCAAAGAAAGTTAATTTTGTGCCGATCGTCGGAATGGTAACGAGCGTGGGCAGAAAAGTTCCAATAAATGAACCGAGGGTTGAGATGGCATAGATCTGTCCGGAAATTTGCCCGGCCTTTGAAGTGTCATCGACAGAGAGGCGGATGGCGAAGGGTGAGATGGCGCCCAACAATGTGATGGGGACGCTGAACAGAATTAACACGGCGATGAATGATCCTGCCATAATGCCAACGCTCAACGCTTCAAAAGCGGTCGCAGCGGACCTGAGAACTGGTCCGGCGATATAGGGTACGAGCCCAATTGTGAATGCACCCCAAGCCAGGATGCGATACATGGCGCCCGCCGTTGGATTTGCGTCGGCCCATTTGCCGCCGAGGAAGTATCCCAGTGTGAGATAGATCAGGATCAAGCCGATAATGCTGGCCCAGACCAGATTGCTGGTGCCGAAGACATTGCCGATCAAACGCCCGGCGGCGAGTTCGGAGGCAAGGGTGGTCATGCCGGAGACAAAAACTGTGAAGAGTAAATATTTTTTCATTGTTTTCCCGTTAAATAAGATAGGTGCGGATTATAACAAGGAAGGGCGGGGAAATTATGAATGATGAATGAGGAAGGATGAGGAAATGATGAATGGGGAATAATGATGAAGGATGAAGAAAAATGGCGCACGGTCACCAGACCTGCGCCATTTTTTATTTATTTGATGAGATGCGACGATTACTTGCGGGCGTTGATCTCAGCCAGTACTTTTGTGACCATGGCTTCGGTCAGCCCGGCATCTTTGGCTTACGGCATAAAAATGATCTACTTTAGGGTAAAACCTTTTGCCATTCCGATCATACTTGTATTATAAGGTAGTAATGAAAAAATAAAATACTTATACCCTTCAGTTATTAAAATTTATTTCTCTACTACAATTTGATATTCTTTTTCCAAAGTCTGCCCGCTGACCATGGTCCCTTTGCAGGATACAAATATCTTGAAAGTGAAAGTCCCTGCTTCTTGCGGCGTGCCGCTGATCTTTGCGCCATTTTCGCCATCTACAAATATAAGCTCAAGTCCCGCAGGAAGGATTCCGTCTGAAATGAAAACACTGTTCAGAGGTGTGACGTTATCACTGACGAGAATCTCAACCTCATACTCCACACCTGTTTGTGCATTCGGCAGGGCATCGGGTTCGATCTTAAGCGGAGTGGTCACCTCTTGAAAAATATATGGGTCGGGAGTGGGAGTCGTTTCTGTACGAGTGAACAGGGAGCAGGCGAAAGAGACAGTTGAGATCAGCAATACCGTTATTAAAATAAATGACTTATTGGTTTTCATAATTCTCCTTCGGCGCAACTTCTCCCGCCGCGTTTGTCCATCGTTAGCCGCATTTTAACTTCTACTATTCAAAAAGTGGTTCCATTTGAAGCCGCTGACTGAGAGCCTGCATTTGATGATCTGTGGGGGAGGACATAAAACGATGAGCGGATTCAGGATGCGGGGCAGGAGGTTAATATCGCCGGCCGTGTTCAGGAAAACCTGCGGATTGCCAAAGACCCAATGCATGGCAAGGTCAATGTCGGCCTGCTCTTCCAGCGGACGATACCAGGTGGTGCGGTTCTGCTGCACATCCTTCCACGGTGAGCGGGTGATGCCCTTGATCGTTTGCACGGCAATATTACGTTCCTTACACACTGCAAGCACTTTGTTGAAGTTTTCGGCATAGCGTGGATTTTGCATCATGATATAGCTGTATGGGAGCAATACAGAATCAAAGTCAAATTGGGCGAGTGAGCGCAGATGAAACTCCGGCACAGGCACACCATGACCCGTAACTCCAATAAAGCGGACAAGCCCTTCATCACGTGCCTGTATGACAGCCTCAACAACACCCCCCGGGCCGAAGGCTGTTGTCCAATCGGGTTCTTCGTGCAAGGCGTGGAGCTGGATCATGTCCAACTGGGGAACATGTAACAGGTCAGCGAGCGGCGGATTTGGTCATACGCGGCTTGCTTCGTGCGTTCGCCTGTTTTGGTGGCGAGGAAAAACGGTTTGCCGTGACGTCGAATCCAATCACCCAAACCCTGCTCAGCTTTGCCATAGCTGGCCGCCACATCCACGTGGTTAATTCCATTTTGCAGGATAAGATCCATGGTTGCATCAACATCTTTTTGAGGGGTATCCCAAAAAGCTGCCGCGCCAAAGATGGTGCGGGTACTTTCGTGGCCAGTACGACCAAAAGTTAGGGTGGGTATCATGAGTTTCTCCTATTTAGCACGGACGGTAACACCGTCCGACTTCGGCGCAATTCCTCCCTCGTAGCGGGCTGTAACTCCCACAGCGCATTGATCTTCGCCATTATGTTTCACTAAAGACTTTAAATCTTCTTCTTGATTACACGCTCAAAATAATATGCATGCCATTGCTCAAAAAGGGAAATTCTGCTTCTTCCTTGTTTTGTTTCATTTGTATATAACCTGTATTCATTTTGCCCAACGGTGAGTTTAGGTAAGTTCTTTCGTTTTAGATTGTCGCCTGTAATGTTCTCCCATCTTGTTCTGCCTAAGAATAAATATTCAACAACATCTTCATTATTTGAAGGATTGTTATTGAAACCTCGTTCTGTGACAAGCCACCCATGCCAGTGTGGTAAATTCTCATAGGTATGAAATTCACACGTAAATCGATTGTCAAATTTCCTCATCAATTTTTTAAAACCCGGAATACTCTTTTCTGCACGGCGGCTAATATCACCCCAATTCCGACCTTCTGTAGAAATATTTAGGTTTGATAGATAATCACAATCAACAAAACATACACTTAGATTGACAGACACTGATTCAAAGTCTTTATGCTCAAGGATTTTCGGAAGTTTATCCACAATAAAATCCCAAGAAAAAGTCATTGCAACTGCTATCAACTTTAATTCAAGATGGAGGGGTCCAGACTTCACTCTTCTTTTTAAATAATCTACTAAAGTTTTGTTTAACGTTTCCAGCGCAATAGTGTGGTCGCCGATTACCACATCTTCAATCTGATCAATAATTTGCTTATTATTTCTCTTGATAGTACGGTCAGTGTATGTTTTACTTACAAAGAACACTAGGAGCGGACCAATTATTGCACTGATAATTGCTGTGAGTAAAGGGGAAAGAGCTTCAAATGTTGGCATATTAAAATCTCCATTGTAAAGTTGTTTATCTTCAAACTTTTATATTAAAGCATAATCATTGTTTCCGCTAGAAGGCACCTTTCTCATTTGGGAAAGAGACGGGGGTAGGCGCTTTTCACAACTCTCCCTTAAACGCCCTATCCAGCACGGACGGTAACAACGCGGACAATTCCTCCCCCGTAGCGGACTGTAACTCCCGCAGCGACGCCAGCCGCGCTTGGACGCTATCGAGATACGCCACGATTCGCCGCTGTTCGTCGAGCGCGATTACTTGGATTCTTGTTTTCATAAACACTCTCAATTTCCTAATTATTTCTTTCTAGATATAATTACAGATATTTTTTAAAGGTATCGTGGACTTTGTGCATCCAATTACCGCCATACGTTTTTGAATACCGCGCGACTACCCCTCTCGTTTCGTTGATATCCAGTATGTCATAAATTAGATCTGTTTTTTTCATCCTTGATACTGCTGAAAAATGAATGCTTCCATCATAGAGTCTTTTGTCGTCGCTTGCGTTAATTATTATTCCATCAATATCATGCCATGGATCGCTTAGGGCTTTTAGGAATTTATAAAATGCTGGGATTGCCCAGTGATCTTCAAGCCAGTCCCATAAATTAAGATTTACACCTGTCTCAATCGTTTGGAAACAATATTTATTGGTTTGCACAATCAACCCTGTATGCAAACTTTTGGGTTCAAGTGTCAGAAAATATTCAATTGGGTTTAAACTGTCGCAATATTGCAAATCTCTGTTGATTGGGTTGAAATATATTGCTTCAATTTCATATCTTGGGTTTTCTTCATGTTTTAACCACTCTAAAGAGACGCCTGTGAGTTTGTGAACCAATTCCAGGAGACTGAATGGGACTTCCTCGGCTTGTCTCTCCATTGTCAGGTATTGCCTCTCACTTTGAAGCCCTAATAACTCTATCATTTCACTGCTTTTCACCCCAATCTCTTCACGGACTTGACGTAAGCGACCACCAGCATCAAAAAACACCTCTTTGCTTTTTGATGCGTTGTTTTGTGCAGATTGCTGATTGGCTGTATTTCTGTCGCCAATCACAACATTCCCAGTCACATTCCCATTGATAGAAACAGTTATAGCTGGATCAGCCTTTTCGGGCTCTTTAATTTTTCCGTTAGATATAACTGGCTTTTGAGGCTCTGATGTTTCTTCTACACCGTCTACTTTTGATAAATTAATGCCTGCCTCTAATAATTCCCTCAAAATTTCTTTTGGAAATTGCTTTCTTTCATTGACCTCGCGTAGAAAATTTAGGCTGGCATGTATTTGAAGTATTTCAAGAATAAAGTTGTAATTGCGTATTATGCCGCCTGCTTGAAAGTCTGAAATTTTATAAAGACCTAATTCAATAAGCAAATCTATAAACCTGCTTCTATTCCATGGACCATCCATGGCGTGCGCAATTTTGCTCAATAAGGCATCATTAATATTAGTCATAGTTTCGCAACTCTCCCTTAAACGCCCTGTCCGGCACGGACAGTAACAGACTATTTTTTCGATAAAGAAAAAATTTGGTTTTTAGCATGGGTCTCCCCATTAATTTCCCCTAGTATACCCGACGTATTCTTTCATGAAGCAGGTTAATCTTAAGCTATACTGATACAAAATTCATTTATGAGGTTTTTCCCTATGCATATTCCCAAACTTTATCGTGAAGAAGATCGTGAAAAGATCATTGAATTTCTCAAACAGAACAATTTCCCCGCACTGGTCAGCTATGACGGTGAAAAGCCGGTTGCCACGCATTTGCCGGTGGAAGTGCTCGAAGCCGAAGACGGCGGATTGACCATTCTGAGTCACATGTCACGGGCCAATCCGCAGTGGAAGAGTTTTGGCGAACAGGACGTCTTGCTGATCTTTCAGGGCGCGCATACGTATATCTCTCCGCGCTGGTATGACCATGTCAACGTGCCGACGTGGAATTACATGATGGTGCATGTTTATGGCAAAGTTCGTGTGGTGGAAGGGGATGAGTTATATGCTTTGCTCAGCCGCCTTGTAAAAAATCATGAAGACCCTGCTGCCTATAGCCTTGAATCCCTCCCTCAGGATTTTGTGCAAAAGGAAATGAACGGCGTGATCGGTTTCGCCGTGGATGTGACCCGTATTGATGCAGGCTACAAACTCAGCCAGAATCGCAATGACAACGATCACGAGAATATCGTCCGCGAGTTGGATGGGCGCGGAGATGAACAGTCCGCTGGCGTGGCGCAGGCGATGAAAGAGAAGCGTTCTGCATCCTGATTTCCACACATCCTGAGCGGAGTGGCGAGTGCTCTTCGAGGAGCGGAGCCGAAGGACGCTCAGGATGTAAATGGTTTTTCCTTGACGAAACCCTCTCACCCGTATAAAATCCAAGCCGTTGTCCACATTGCGCCTCCGAGAAGGGGGCGTATTTTCTGCCTTGAGGCTGAAATGACTGAAAACACAAAGATCTCTGAATCTGAACAATCACAAGTTGCTAATCTTGCACATGTAGATGTGGAATTGGTCAACGCTGAGTTGGTGCGGATGCATCAAAGTTCGGCACAGGTTATTAATGCTGAAGATGTGGAGTTGAGTCAGAGCGCGTCTTTGCAAACTCATGCAGTGAATGTAAACTCCCGTCAGTCTGCGTTTGGGGTGGTGCAGGCTGGTGAGGTGACCATGCAGCAAAGCGCAGCCGGAGCGGTTCGGGCTGAGAAAATCTCAATGAATGGCAGCGCAGGCGTGGTCGTCGCAGGAAGCGTTGAATTCGGGAATGCGTACGCAGGCATCGTTGCGAGTCGTGAAGTCCGTGCTGAGAGGATTGAGTCGATCATCCTTTTGTCCCGCAAAGTGGAAGGCAATGTGACCACCGTGATCGATACACGCGGCGCATTGATCGCCGGATTGGTTGGCGGCTTGTTTGCAGGCACGATGTTGCTGCTGGGCCGGGCTTTGTTTGGCCGAAAATAAATTAAATGTTCAGCGACGCGGTCGCTTTTCAGAATATCATTTTATAGGGTGAAGGTAACAGGAGCGCGGATTTTATTAATCCGCTTCTTGTGAGAGGCGCCCAAGGAGTAACGATGGAAAAGATTGTTTTAAAAGCCACCAAACGTGATGTAACTGGCAAGCAGGTGAAAGCCTTGCGCCGTGCGGGTGAACTGCCCGCAGTGATCTATGGCCGCCATGTGGAACCTGTTGCGATTTCGTTGAATGCGCATAGCACCGAACTTGTGATCGCCAAAGTCACCTCATCCACACTGGTGACGATTGATGTGGAAGGCCAGGAGTATGCGGCTCTTGTGCGCGAAAAGCAGCGCAATTATATTAAGGGAAACATCACGCATATTGATTTCCTCGCCCTCGATCTGACCGAAACGATCCGCACCAAGGTCCGCCTGACATTCACAGGAGTTTCCTCCGCTGTGAAAGATTACAGCGCAGTGCTTGTGCATCGTATGGATGCGGTTGAAGTGGAATGTTTGCCCTCCAACCTGCCCGAACGTGTGATCGTTGATATTTCCTCCCTTAAGGAAATTGGTAACAGCATTCGCATTAGCGACATCCCGCTTCCTGAAAACATTACAGTCCTCAATGATGCTGATGATATTGTCATCATTGCCACAGCCGTCAAGGAAGAAGCTGCTGATGCTGCCCTGCCCGGCGCTGAAGCTGCCGCTCCCGCGATCAGCGTGGAACGTGGTAAGAAGGAAGAAGAAGGCGCTCCCGCCAAGAAGTAAATTTTTGCAATTCAAAAACCCGTCATCATTTCGATGGCGGGTTTTTTATTTTAAGAGATCAAGAGTTTTCAAAAAATTCACAGTCATTCTTGCTGTGGCGCCCCATAGCAATTCGCCGTCATAAGGATGATATGCGATCAGGGAACGTTCGGATTCGCGCAGGGAAAATTCCCAGTAATTATTTTTGTTTGCCAGCCAGGGGAGCGGAATGGTGAACACGCGCGCCACTTCGATGCCTGCCACTTTAAAAGTATATGGCCAGGGGATGACACCCACGATCGGACTCACCCGAAAACTGCTGATGGTTATCAATTGGCTGAGTCTACCGAGGACATGAACGTCCCCGGGCAGTATGCCGATTTCTTCCTCGGCTTCACGCAGGGCAGTTTGTTCGGGTGTGGTCTCGCCTTCGTCACATGCGCCGCCGGGGAAGGAGACTTGTCCCTTATGCGATTCCACCTTGTCTGTGCGGCGCGTGAAAAGTAGATTCCATTCGCCTTGAAAATATGTCAACGGAACAAGCACTGCTGCGCATCTCAGAGGAGTACCCGGTTTGACAGGGATTTCCGCGTAGCCGTCAGAGTCTGCGGCGTTCTGTTCTTTTTCCAATAATTTTTGCGTAATATATTCTTTTGATGGATTCATCGGCGTGTAAAGAAGGTCTTTAACTTCGGATGGGACTTCCGCAATAATCACATTCGGCGGTGACTTCATCCAGCCATTCAACATCGTCTGCTTTCACTACCGCGCCGCAGGATGGACAATGCGTGGGCAGAATCGGGCGCTGACCGGGTACAGGTTGTTTGGTTTGAATCTCTTTCGGTAAATTACCATATATCAAAAGCGAGATTTCCTCCGCTTCAGAATTTAAGGAATGTGTTTTCAATTCATTGATCAAATGTTGACCGATTGCCTGCATACGATGGTTTCGGCCTTGTGAAGCGAAGAGGGTGAGTCCGCGCCGCAGATCGGCAACTCGGGTTTGGTTTGTCCGTTTAAGATGGCGGCCCGGCCTGCTTCAATATATAGGAACGGCGCGCGTTGCGGAAAAAGTTCTTCGGCGCGCCGGGCAAGTTCTTTGTATGCTGATGCCGCGTTTTCATATTCCCCATTCGCCATCCATTGATTGGCACGCAGTAATTGGGGCGGTATTGCGGGGGTTCCCATGCGTCGTATTGCTCTTTGGATTCTGCGTCGGAACATAATTGATTCTCCCATGGAGTCCATCAGCTTGCTGATAGACTCCATAAAAAATTAACCGTCGCCGCTGACTTCGTTTGTCAACTCTTTGCCGCGCGGGTCTGTGCTTGGCTCGATCTTTCGGGCAAACATTAAATATCCGGTGTGCGCAACCATGCGGTCGGTCGGGCGGATGCGGGCCGGGTCAGATTTATAGTGGCGCAGGATGATCTCGCAGACTTCTATAAATGCAAAATTATTTTTTTTCAAAGCATGTAGTGTTTTTTCCACTTGATTAAAAGTGGGCAGAATGGTGCCAAAGAATCCGCCGGTCTTTATTGAGGCGCGGACTTGCGGAATGTAATCGAATGGGTTTTGCACATCGAGGAAGAAGGCGTCTGCGTCAGTTTCGTCGAATCCCTCTTTGATGTCACGCAGTTTGAAGTCTACGTGCGAAGCGAGCCCGACCCGTTCGAGATTTTTACGCGCCAGATTCTGCGTATCCTGTTTTTGTTCGTAAGAAATAATCCGTCCCTCTGCGCCGATTGCGGTAGCCATGTCAATGG
The DNA here is from genome assembly GCF_016717045.1 of Candidatus Villigracilis proximus. Taxonomy (NCBI): domain Bacteria; kingdom Bacillati; phylum Chloroflexota; class Anaerolineae; order Anaerolineales; family Candidatus Villigracilaceae; genus Candidatus Villigracilis; species Candidatus Villigracilis proximus. Next base: position 293,180 of record NZ_JADJUO010000004.1, read on the forward strand.
TTATTGAGCCGGGGCCGGTGCCGGCTTCGATCACACGTTGACCGGCGCGATGCCCATCGTGATCAGAATATAGCCAATATCTTTTGGATACAAAATTTGCGTGGTGCGCGGCAGGTCATTCAGAATATCGGCGATGGATGGCTGTAATAAAAAGAACGGCGCGCCCATGTGACTAAAAACCTGTGAGCCCCACGGTGTGCCGATCAAATCATCATGCTTAAGCACGCCGCGATGCGTTTGAAGGTCGCCGCCTTCTTTTAAGGAAAAGATGAAATGCTTGTGAGTCAGCCCAACCAATTGTGCGATATCACCTGCGCGTGCAGTGGATGAATAATTCATGCGATTATTTTACTTCCTCTTCGTTCTCATGGATGATGGCCGGCGGAGTTGATAAAGATGCGGGCAAAGGGACAGGCGCGCTTCTTAATTTTCGATTCGATGCGATCAATACGACCAGCATTCCGATGCCCAAAACAGACATACCGCACAAAGCAGCCGGGATGATGTTGAAGGCCCATTCAGGTTTGTCGACGAGCTCTCCAATGGAAGAGATGCCAGTTCCGATGGCACACGCATTCCAGATGCCGTGCAGCGTTACCGCGCTTAAGTATGCAGCGCCCATGCGCAAGAACTTCTTTTCGCGAAAGGCTGAGACGATGCCCCAGCCGACCAGTCCTGAAGTTGTCATGTGCAGCAGACTCGTCCCTGCACGGATGCTGACAATGATCGGCCAGGTTGTGCTTCCGTTCCCGCTGGCGTTCAGGCTTTCGATCAGCGCGAATGCCGCGCCGCTTAACATTCCCATTGCAAATCCCTGCGCGGGTGTTTCTATTTTTAAGGCAAAGATCCACACGGCCAGCGGCTTCAATAATTCCTCGACCAAAGGCACCAGCACGGAGATATACCCGACCAGTGACGCGATCACAAGCGGATTTGTGATGTAGGGCGCGATTAATTTAAGAACTGCGTCCTGATTGGTTTCCTGCTGAATGATCCTGCCCAGCGCCGCAATTTCTTGAAAGAGTTCAGGTTGTTGTATGGCGATTATGACTGAGCCAATAATAATGGCGCCCAATAAAATAATCATCTCCAGTACGATCATAATCACCGGGCCGACGGTCATGCCCAAACCCAGCGCGCTGAATATCCGCCAGCGTGGACCAAGCTCGATGCCTTTCGTGCCGATGCCGAACAACAGCCAGATGGGCGGTACGATCACGAACAAAGTCAGCAGCGGCAGGAATATCCATGTCAGCCATTTGATTTCTGTAAAGGCGATCACGCCCCCGATCACGGCAGCGAAGATAACCATTCCGAGTGCTGCAAAAATTTGCCATTCTGAATATGGAAATTTAAACGGCTGGTCAGCCTGTTCACTTCCTCTTGTTTTTTGAAAAACCATCCACAGGCATAAAAACAAAACAAGCAGTTCAAACCCGAAGGCAACGGCGCCGATCATTTCACCGGCAGGATCGCCTTCATTTGAAAAAAGGTTGATCAGGGAGGATGCGCCAAGTGCAAGGATAATCAACATTAAGCCAAGCGCGCTAACGGCCAGAGTCAGCAGGATCAGGATCGAAGGCCAGTGATTTTTATTTGTTTGCATTATTTTTCTTCTATGTCCACACTTATGATTTTATCGCCCGGGGCAAGAATTATGCCTTGATCAGGATCACGCGGAGTTAATTGCTCGGCCACTTCCAATCCGCTGAGGACCTGGCCGAAAATGGTGTAGCCGCCATCAAGATGAGGCGCCGGCCCGAATGTGATAAAGAATTGACTGCCGTTTGTGTTTGGCCCGGAGTTTGCCATGCTTACCATGCCGGGTTTATCAAACTTTAGATCGTTGATCTCATTGTTGAAAAAATATCCCGGGTTGCCTTTGCCTGTATTGCTTGGATCGCCGGTTTGCGCCGCGAAGCCGGGAATCACGCGATGGAATGTCACACCGTTATACCAGCCTTGTTTTGCAAGGAACACAAATGAATTCACAGCCAGCGGCGCTTTATCAGGAAATAGCTGCATGACGATGTCGCCTTTTTCAGTTTTGATGGTGGCGATATATTGTTTTATCGGATCGATATTAAATGGCGGGCAACTGCTAAATTGTTTTTTTCAAGCGCGATCAATCCAATGGTGTCGCTTAAATTTTTATAATCGAGGACGTACGGCGGCTGTAACTCACCGTTGATCAGGATGAGTGGAACCGCAGGGATGGTTAACTTCTTCGCCGCTTCATACGCCGACATCATTCTGGTCGTTGTTTCATCGGCATTGATCGCCGCCTGGAGTTTTTCTCCATCCATACCGGCTGTGACAGCTTCTTTTACGACCCAGGCATTGAACTCGGCTGGTTGTAAGTTGACCCAGTTGTTATATTTACTAAACAACAGATCGTACATGCCCCAAAATTGTCCCTGCTGATCTGCGGCGTATGCGGCCAGAACGGCTTTATCAGATTTATCGAGCACGCCGATCAATGGCAGCGGACGAAAGACAAAGCGCACGTTGTCATTGTTGCGCATGATCTCTCCCATCACAACCGCCAATCCCAAGCAGCCTTGTGACTCGAACTCGCAATATTCAACAACGGTCACGGGTGCATCTGCGGGGCCATAGGAAAAGTCTGCGGGGCTGACGGGGGGGAATAGGGTTTCAGTATCGGGGGCGGCGGTGGGTTCTGCGAAAACCGTGGAGCAGCTGATCGCAGAAGTTGGAGTATTGGGCAGAATGGGTTGTGAAATAATCACAGTTGGGGTTGCGGATGATTCAGCGCCGGATGCACACGCGCTTAAAATGAAAGCGCTTACCATGATAAGTGGAATTATAAAAAATATTTTTTTCATTTATTGATTGACTGCTTCTTTTAATTGCTCAAAATTTGTCATCCACGAGATGGTGTTGACAAAATCAGCCAGTGAATCACTTTGCTCACGCAGGGCGCGCACTGCCGGGCCGACGGGGTCTTGCCCTGCGGCTCCGCCGGGTGAATCAGCGTAGGCTCCGTGGAATGCAAAATAAGCCTGATTGATCTTGCGTAATAAATATCCATTTTGGAGGAAGATGGCGCGGCGGCTTTCCATGTAGGCTTCGGCTTCTTCTATTTTTCCTTCAGCGAGAAATGCGTCGGCGGTGATGCGGGTTTCGTGCATGGCTTCGCGGAAGTCGAAGGGCGGGCGCAAAAAATCTCCGGGTTCACGATGGTCATTCGGAGCAGAGATCAGGCTGATGGTTGAGTCTGATGCGGTCATTAATTCAGGATAAAACTGTTTGATGACGAGCGCTCCAATTTCATCTCCGGCGATGGAGGCTGTGGTCTCATTCATGGTGCGCAGTTCGGGCGTTTCGCCGTATAAAATTCCCAGCGGACGAAGGGTGAGGTAGTTGTGAATCCATTCATGCGCCACGGTGCTGAGGGTCCAGTTTAGGTTGGTGGTACGCATGACCATGGTGGGGTAAACGCCCACGCCGCCGATGCCCACAACCAGTGAGGACGTGTTGAGGCCTTGATCTACTTTGCTTTCGAGCGCGGCTTGTTCATCAAGCGTAAGATCGGTTGTGACTGAGATGTTTGCGGTTTGTTCGATATGATCACGCGGAGAGACGATCAATGCCATCGGCAGCGGTGTGGAGTGATACCAGACGTTTGGCACAGGCTGACCGATAACGGTTAACCCAAGTTCTGCAATGACCCGGCTGACTTGATCCTGCAGGATGGATTCGGCGAGCGGGGCGAGTTCTTTTTGTCTTGCATATTGTTCAGCAAGTTCTGCGCGCAGCGTTTGCGATGCGAGTTCCTTGTCTGTGATGGATGCGTCTGCGTAGAGTTTTTCAAGGAAGTATTCTTTTTCGAGGATGGATTGGGTGTTCCGTAAATATTCGGTGACGATCTGCTTTTGTGCGGCATGATCGAGCGTATAAGGCGCGCCAATCGAGGCGGCGCGCATCTTGAGCAGCGCGGCGTCTGTCATCCATGAAACATAATTGAATTCGATCTGGCGCGTGTAGGTGCGTACCTTTTCGATCTTGTCTGTCAGGGATGGGTTGCTGTAGCCGGTAAGTAAAACGAGGATGGTAAGCGCGAGCGTGATTTCCAGCCCGCGCAGGATACGTTGCATCATGAATGAGATTATAACAAAAGCGCAGGGCGAAACCGGATGGCTTCGCCCTGCTAAAGTTACCCTGCCCTCTACAACAGGTTATTTTTTATTTTGTAAATACTCGTCAATGGCGATGCCGGCTTTTCTTCCGCCGACCATGGCTGTCACCACCAGATCGGGGCCGGTCACACAGTCACCGCCTGAGAAGATTCCCGCGCGTGATGTGTTGCCTTTGGCTTTATTTTTAACGGTGATCAAACCCCAATCGTGAATTTCAAGTTCGGGCGTGGTCTTGCCGAGGATGGGATCAGGCCAATAACCGAGCGCCAGAATTGCAGTATCTGCCGCTACGCTGAAATTTGAACCTTCCACCGGCACCGGTTTGCGGCGGCCTTTTGCATCGGGTTCGCCGAGTTTCATTTCGATACATTCCACAGCCGCGAGTTTTCCGTCCGCGCCGGCAATGAATTTTACAGGCTGGGTCAGGAAGCGGTATTTTGCGCCTTCTTCACGCGCCATCTTGCGGTCTTTCTTTCCGCCGGGCATTTCATTTTCAGTGCGGCGATAAAGACAAGTCACATCTTCCGCGCCAAGGCGGATGGCGGTCCGCAGACAATCGGATGCTGTATCACCGCCGCCGATCACCACTACGCGTTTACCAATCTCAAGCGGCTTGCGCATACTTTGCGGCAATTGCTCAACTTCCACGTTACCGCGAATGAGAAAATCTGTCGCTTCAAAAACACCGGGCAAATCTGTACCAGGAGTATTTTCCATTTTTGCATCAACCTCTGAACCCACACCAATAAACACAGCCTCAAATCCTTCTTCAAAGAGACCATCAATCGTTTTGTCTTTTCCAATATATGTATTTGGAACAAACTTTACACCAGCCCGCTCAAACTCTTCCCACTTTTCCTGCCATACTTCCTTGGATAATTTAAAGTTTGGAATGCCATAAACAAGCAGTCCGCCCGGCGCAGGTTTGGATTCAAAGATGGTTACCTCGTATCCTTTTTGCGCGAGGATGTCGGCACACCCCAACCCGGCGGGGCCGGCACCGATCACAGCTACTTTTTTCCCGATTGGGTTTCCAACAGGAATTACATAACCTTGCGTGCGGCGTTCATAATCAACAGTAAAGGCTTCAAGCTCGCCGCATAAAACAGGCTGATGGTGCTTATTTAAAACACAAGAACCCTGACACAAAGCCTCGTGCGGACAAACCCGTCCGCAGACTTCTGGCAGGGAACTGGTCTTATGATAAATTCCTGCAGCCTCCACGAAACGTCCCTGCTCAATCAACCACATTGCAGATGGAATATCGTTGGCAGTAGGGCAGGCCACCATACAAGGGGCAGGATCGGGGCAGTGGATACATCGCGCTGCCTCCACCATTGCGCGTTCAGGGTCAAACTCAATTACAACATCCTCAAAGTCACAGGTGCGCACTTCGGGAGAGCGGAGGTCAAGATCAAAAAAAGGACGATTTGCGCGTTCTTTGCGGTCAATCGCTAAGAATTCGCTTGGGACTGCCTGCATAACTGCCTCCGAATCAAGAATGAACTTTCACTTCTAAAGTTTCCAATGATGATACTCAATCTAACTGAGCACATATAGGCGTAAATGTCACCAAAGCAGACGACAATCGTCACAATTTTTCATTAGACCTTTATTAATTAAGGTGTAAAAAGTCTCGTTTTTCATTCGCTCTGAATTAGAATAGTATAAGTTCGTGAAACCCTTCATTTATATCTATAACTGAAACGGATCATTTTGCATCGCGTAAGAACTTTTATCCGCGCGTTGACTAAGCCTTGGAGGAAACCAATGAAAAAATTTTTTGAAAGATTTTCACGCAGAACCTGGATCATTATTGGAGTGGTCGCAGTTGTTTTGCTTGTGATTATTATTTCCACAGCCGGCGGTAGCGACGTCGTGACGTTTCAAACCGCAGCCGTCGAGCGTGGAAATTTGACCGCGACAGTCGGTGCCACCGGAAGTGTCCGCGCAAGACAAAGCGCAACCCTGATCTGGCAGACGACTGGAATTGTGGAAGCTGTCAATGCGGGAGTGGGCGACCGCGTCTCTCGTGACGGTGTGCTGGCCAGTCTCGATAAGGCTTCTCTTAATCAGAGTGTGATCCTGGCAGAAGCCGATCTTGCCAGCGCAAAAAAAGCACTGGAAGATTTATCGAATTCAGATACAGCCCGTGCGCAGGCTTTGCGCACATTGGATGCGGCTGAAGAGGCTTATAAAAAAGCCTATAACTATCGTTTGGGATTAAATGGAAAGATCACCATTACCGATACCTATCTTGAATTTGGCGTTCCCAAAGTTCGTTATACCAAAGGGTATGCCGATGCAGAAACCATTGCCGATGCTGATGAAAAACTCGCCCTGGCCGAAGCCCAATTAGATGATGCGCGCCGCAACTATGAACGTCTAAAAAACGGCACAGATCCTGTTGAGATCGCCGCCGCAGAAGCGCGTGTCGCCGCCGCACAAGCGACATTAAACACAACTTATATTGTTGCGCCGTTTGACGGCACAGTCACACAGGCTGACCCCGCAATTGGCGATCAAATCACCGCCGGCACAGTTGCTTTCCGCGTGGATGATCTTTCACATCTATTGGTTGATGTTCAGGTTTCAGAAGTGGATATCAACACAGTTGCAGTCGGGCAGAACGCATCCTTAACATTTGATGCAGTTCTCGGCAGAGCTGAGCCGTATAAAGGCACTGTGGTGCAAGTTAATCAGGCGGGTGTTACTGTACAAGGTGTGGTCAGTTTTACAGTAACAGTTGAACTGACGGACGCAGACGAACTGGTCAAGCCTGGCATGACCGCCGCAGTGAATATCATCGTCGAAGAAGTAAATGATGTGATATTGATTCCTAATCGGGCAGTACGTTTGGTGGATTCTGAACGGGTGGTGTATCTGCTTGTTGACGGGCAGCCAGTTATGGTCAAGGTATTACTCGGTTCCACATCCGGTGCAGATAGCGTGCTTGTGCAAGGTGATATTAAGGAAGGCGATCCGATCATTTTGAATCCACCTTCTACTAACGGCGGGCCGTTCGGAGGCTAATATGGATTGGGTGATCGAAGCTCGTGATCTGGTAAAAACATATAGGATGGGCGAGTTTGATGTGCAGGCGCTGCGCGGCGTTTCATTTAAGATCAGACGCGGCGAAGTGGTTTCCATTATGGGCCCCTCCGGTTCGGGAAAGTCTACGATGATGAATACGCTTGGCTGTTTAGACAGGCCGACCTCTGGTGAATATATTTTGGACGGTGAATCAGTTGGCGAAATGGATGACGATCAACTTGCAAGTGTGCGTAATCGCAAGGTCGGATTCGTCTTTCAAAGTTTCAATCTGCTTTCCCGTTTGACCGCTCTGGGAAATGTTGAGCTGCCTTTACGTTATGCAGGCATGGCAGAAGGACGCCGTGAGCGTGCGCAGGCTGCTCTTGAAGCCGTTGGCCTAAAGGATCGTATGACACATCGTCCCTACGAACTTTCTGGCGGACAACAACAGCGCGTGGCAGTTGCCCGTTCTTTGGTAAACAATCCCGCCATTATTATGGCTGATGAACCCACAGGAAATTTGGACTCGAAAGTGGGTAAAGAGATCATGACCCTTTTGCTTAACTTGAACAAGGATCGCGGTACAACCTTGATTATTGTTACGCACGATGCCGCAATCGCAGAACAAACCCAGCGGGTGATTCGCTTACGCGATGGCGAACTTGAATCATCTGGTGAAGAAGAAGCAGCAGCGAGGAAGAAATGACATTCACACAAGCTCTTCTCGAAGCCATTGAAAGTTTGAATGGTAATAAAATGCGCTCAGGGCTCACAGTGCTTGGTATTGTGATCGGTGTGGCGGCGGTGATCGCCATGCTTGCTGTGGGAAATGGCGCGCAGGCTTCCATTACAGGTTCCATTAGCAGCATCGGCACAAATTTATTATTTGTGTTCAGAGGCAGTGATACAGGCGGTGGTCCTCCCGGAACTGGCGGTAACAGTGGAAGCGGTAACAATGACCGTCCGCTCACACTGGCTGACGCCGAGGCAATAGCAGATCCTTTTGCAGCGCCTTCCGTGGCTTCGGTTGCTCCCGCCATTCAAGGAAATGGAACGCTGGCCTTTGGTGGTGAAAAATCCACTACGACCATTTCTGGCGTAACTCCTGATTATTTGGTAGTCCGTAATCTGGAATTGGCCGAAGGTGAGTTCATTAATGAAGAACACATGCTGGGGCGCATGTCTGTTGTTATCCTTGGGCCTGAAACCGCCACTGCGATTTTTGGGCATCCCGATGGAGTGGTTGGTGAGACCATTCGTATTGAAGGTCAGCCATTCCGTGTGATCGGAGTTTTGGTTGCAAAAGGCGGCGGAGCATTTGGCAGTGAAGATAACAATGCCTATATTCCGTTTACAACTGCACAGGCGCGCCTGATCAAACGCGACTTGCGTGATGAAGTGGATGTGATCTTTGTGCAAGCCACCACAGCAGAATCGGTACCGCAGGCGGCTGATGATATCTCGAATATTTTACGTCAACGTCACCGCACGCCCATTGGTGATGATGATTTTACTGTTTTTACCCAACAGGATTTTCTCCAAACATTTGAAACGATCACAGGTGTCTTAACGATTTTTCTTGGCGGCATTGCAGGAATCTCCCTGTTGGTAGGCGGAATCGGGATTATGAATATCATGCTGGTTTCCGTTACAGAACGTACCCGTGAAATTGGTTTGCGTAAGGCACTTGGCGCACGCAAGAAGGATATCCTGCTTCAATTCTTAACCGAGTCTTCATTGCTTAGTTTGTTTGGCGGCATTATCGGCATTTTATTTGGCTGGCTGATTGCGTTTGTTGTGGGGCAGGTGGCTGCTGCAACAGGCAATAATTTTGTTCCTGTTGTGGGAACAGATGCAATATTGCTTTCAACAGGTTTCTCGGCTGTGATTGGTCTTTTCTTTGGTATTTACCCTGCCAGCCGGGCAGCGAGTCTTGAGCCAGTGGAAGCTTTGCGATACGAGTAGACATGGTAATCATCAAGCAGTTAAAGAAATATAGAACGCTCTCCATTGCCCTGTTATTTGTTTTGTTGATTCAATCATGCGCGTTGGTTAAATTGGATACGCCTTCTGCGCTGCCTACCGCGCGTGATATTGAACCGTTTACAACACAAGATGAAACTGTTACTCCGCTCCCAACGCAGACTCTAACCGTTGAAACCCCTGTCTCAACTGAAACAGAACTTCCCCCAACGGTTGTCTCTTCACCCAAAGTTAAGATTAATGCCGTGAATGGGAATCTGTTTATTCGTCGCGGACCCGATATGGCTTTTAATCCCATTAGTGTGCTTTATAAAGATACCAGCGCCGAAGTCATTGCGCGCGATCTGCTCTCCAAGTGGGTGCAGATCAAAATTCCAAACTCTGACAAAACCGGCTGGGCATCCATTCAAACGAAATACTCACAAGTGGAGGGTGATTTAGCCTCTGTTCCTGAATTTACCACCACAGAATGGCCCGTGCCTGCATACCTGCGGAATTGTACATATCACCGTATGTATGTTTTGCCTGGTGAAATATATCTAAACTCATATCTCGGGTATCCTGAAAATGAAATTTGGCTTTATCCCGGCACCTATACGGTCTACGATATTGACGTCCCGGGTGATCCAATGGAAGTTCTTCAAGTGGATATCCGTGAAGGGTCTGATGAAGAAATTATAGTAGATGGGTTGGGTGACCATAGGCACTGCCCGTGAACCCCTTCCCAAGTGGGATGTCAAATCATGCCTACTTACGATAAAATCAATCCATGAAACATTAATGGACACCACTACAGATGGCCTCGATGAAGTTGATCAGGCCATTTCGTATGTGTCAACATAATTCAGGAGGTTGTCATGTCTGGAAAATTGGATCAACTAAAGGAAATTCTCGGTGAAGTTTCGGATGTCTATCACGCGGCCAGTGTATTGGAATGGGATCAACAGGTAAACATGCCGCCCGGCGGCAGTGATGCACGCGGTCAGCAGTTGGGCACACTGAGCAAGATTGCTCATGAAAAATCAACTTCAGATGAAGTCGGTAAATTGTTGCAAGACCTCAAGTACGAATTTACAGACGCTGAATCAGATGATGCCGCCCTGGTACGCGTATCTGCCCGGAATTATGATAAAGCCACACGCGTGCCTTCCCAGTTTGTATCCAAACAAGCCATTGTGACCACCAAAGCCTTTGAAGCCTGGGTGGAAGCCAAGGGTAAATCTGATTTCTCCATTTTTCGTCCGCACCTTGAAAAAGTTGTAGAGCTTGTACAGGAATATATTTCATTTTTCCCGCCCGCCGATCATCCTTATGATATTCTGCTGGATGACTACGAACCCGGGATGAAAACTTCTGAAGTAAAGGAAATCTTCAACAACCTGCGCCCAAAACAAGTGGAACTTATTAAATCCATTAAGTCAGCCAGACAGGTCAAGGATGATTTCCTGCACAAAAAATATAACGAAAAGAAAGTATGGGATTTTAGCGAAGCAGTCATTTCAAAATTTGGTTATGACTTTAATCGCGGCCGGCAGGATAAGGCGCCGCATCCTTTCCAGACAACCTTTAGTGTCAACGACACCCGTATTACAAACCGCTTTGAATCCGAAAATCCGCTTTCCACTTTATTTAGCGCCATGCATGAAGCTGGTCACGCCATGTATGAGCAGGGCAGTAATCCCATTTATGAGCGCACGCCGCTTGCAGGTGGAACATCCCTTGCAGTACATGAATCCCAATCCCGCATGTGGGAAAACCTGGTTGGCCGCTCACTTCCATTTTGGGAATATTTTTTCCCCGAATTAAAAAAGACATTCCCGTCTCAACTGGATGGTGTCAGCGCAAAGTCATTTTATAAAGCCATAAATAAAGTTGAGCCATCCATGATTCGTGTCAATGCAGATGAATCCACTTACAACCTGCATGTCATGCTGCGCCTTGAACTTGAAATTGGCATGGTCGAAGGAAAATTTGCAATAAAAGACCTGCCTGAAATTTGGAATGCCAAAATGCAGGATTATCTTGGCATCGTACCTCCAAATGATGCGCAAGGTGTTTTGCAGGACGTCCATTGGTCAAGCGGATTAATGGGTTACTTTTCAACCTACGCGCTCGGCAACCTCGTCTCTGCCCAGTTGTGGGAGAAGATCAACGCCGACATTACCGACCTCGACGATCAAATTCGCAAAGGCAAATTCGACTCATTGCTTGGCTGGCTGCGTGAGAAAGTGCATATCTTTGGTCACAAATATGATCCGCAGGATCTTATTGAAAAAGTTACCGGATCAAAAATCGACTCTGCTGCTTATGTGCGCTACCTGACAAAAAAATACAGCGACATCTACGGATTGTAGTTTTGTTATAACAAATAAAACATCCCGCAGATTGAGACATGAGACTCGTCTCAGACTGCGGGATGTTGATTCTCATCAACCATGAAATATAAAATCATACTCCTCGCATCTTTTCTTGGACTGTTATCTGCCTGCTCACAATCGGCAGAGTCAGCGCTCACGCCTTTCCCGCCCGATTACCTTCCGACAGTGGTCGCATTAACCGGCCAGGCCGCGCCAGTGGAAACAGCTCTGCCAACAGAAACACCGCTTCCATCCATTATCTATCCGACCGCAACGCCCACAATAGAACCGGGCTTTAATGATTTTGCACAGATCCGGTTTATCTCACCCGGCCCCATGTCCAGCCTTATTTCCTCCTTCAATTTACAAGTTCTACTGATTTCAGGGGAAAGTGACATCGTACAAGTAGATTTGTTGGGCGAAGACGGGCGTATTCTACAGCGAGTTCTGGAACGGGTGGAACGTAATCTGAGCGGGAAATATCGAAACTTCGATCTTTCCTTTGAGATTCGCGCCGTATCCGAAGCTGGATATATTCGCGTTAGTACAAAAGATGAGTTTGGTCGTATTCAAGCGCTCAACACCATGCCCGTACTCTTGTATTCCGTTGGTTCAAATCAAATCAATCCGCCGGGCAACACAATTTATGAACGAACCATGCTCGAAGGATTGGAAGACGGCGATGAAATCTCTGGTGGTGTAGTAAATCTCAAAGGACTTTTCTGGCCATTCAATGACCAGCCTGTATTTGTAGATCTGCTTCTCCCCAATGGGAAACCGCTCTCCTCGCGTGTACTGGATTTCAAAGGCATTGACCCCGAAGCATTTGAAACCACCCTGCCTTATAAAATCACAGAACCGACAAGAGTACGCCTAACCATTCATCAAGAAAATCCATTACTAAGCGTAACAGACCCTGATCTACTGAAACATATATATGTTTACACCCTCGATATTTTACTAAACCCATAGCAAGACTTGCTAAAAAAACTTGCAATGGTATAATGCACTCCGTCCGGGGTGTGGCTCAGACCGGTAGAGCGCACGGTTCGGGTCCGTGAGGTCGGAGGTTCAAATCCTCTCACCCCGACAGTTTTGTTTTGCACCGCCTTACCCGAAGGCGGTGCGTTTATTTAAGCGGGAATATTCATCAGGGCATAGTCCGCCATTTTTTTGGGGATATTTACGCCTGTGGTGGTGATGCTATTGCGGAATTCCATGGTGTGATTGATCTCGTTGATCGTCATACCGTTTTCAGTTTCAAAAAGATCAAGTGCCAGCAATCCGCCGCCGACCGCCCGCGCCGCACGTTGACATAATTCTGCGATCTCGTCGGTGATGGGGCAATTTGTGGCGACGCCTCCACGCGCGGTGTTGGTGATCCAATTTTCTGAGGAGCGGTAAATGGCGCAGATGCATTCATCGCCGATCACAAAAGCGCGGATGTCGCGCCCTGGTTTGTTAATATATTCCTGAATATAAAAAACCTGATGATTGACTCCCAGGGTAGCTTTGTGCTCGATCAATGACTCAGCCATGTGACGATTCTCCACCTTGGCAAGCAGGCGTCCCCATGACCCGACAACGGGTTTTAGTACGCAGGGGTAGCCCATCGCTTCGATCGCACTGAGTGCTGATTCTTCGTCGAACGCCATATACACTCTGGGAGTTGGGATTCCGTTCTGCGCGAGAATTTGACTCGTGATGTATTTGTCGCCGCAGCGTTCGGCTACAACAGACGAATTGACAACTGGGATGCCGTGCGCCTCAAAAATGCGCGAGATGTACAATCCGCGTGAATAAGAGATGGAGCGTTCGAAGAGTACATCTATTTGTTCAGGGATCTGATTAATGTCGAAGAATAAATCCCCATCATTAATGCGGATAACTTCCACGTCTTTGCGTTTTTCCAGTTCATCTAGTAAATGTTTTTCTTCAACACGTAAGCGGGTGTATAAGAATCCAACTTTGGTCATGATTTCTCCTTTTGAATGTAAACATGTATACAGGTAGATAAGTAAACAAGTATCGTGTTTTGATCATCGTGCCTGCCTGTTTACTTGCCTACAATTTTTCAATCACTCTTTCGGTCACCTGACTTGTTGTCAAGTTTCCGTCCAGATCAGGCGTGGACTCTTTATTTGCTATACAGGCTTCCACTGCGTTTCGCAAGCGTTCAGCGGATTCTTTTTCATTTATATAATCCAATAGCATGGCTGCGGCGAGGTAGGTGGCAATGGGATTGGCTTTGCTTGTACCCACCAAGGGCGGCGCACTGCCGTGGACAGGTTCAAAGACCGCTGCATCTGCACCAATATTTGCGGAGGCTGCCACGCCAAGTCCGCCGACGAACATGCAGGCTTCATCACTGAGAATGTCGCCAAATAGATTGGTGGTGACGATCACTTCAAATTGCTCCGGCGCGCGGACAAGTTCCATTGCACAGGTATCTACGAGCATTTCGTGCGTGGTGATCTCTGGATATTCTTTCGCAATCTCAAAGGCTATTGCGCGAAATAATCCACAGGTTTGACGCAACACATTGGCTTTGTGAACCACGTGAACGGATTTGCGTCCCGTTTGGCGGGCGGTATCGAATGCTTTGCGGATGATTCGCTCCGAGCCTTTGCGGGTGATGACACGTTCGGTGATGGCGCGGTTGCCGTCATCTTCAAGACGTTCGATGCCGGAGTACAATCCTTCGGTGTTCTCGCGGACGATGATCAGGTCAATGCCTGAGCGGGAGGAGGGATGTGGAATGGAGCGGCATGGACGTAGATTGGAAAACAACTCCAACGATTGGCGCATTCGCACGACGGGAGAAAAGTAATTCGGGATGTTGGGGGGAGTGGTGACTGCGCCGAACAACGTGGCGTCAGCGTGGCGAATTTGTCTGATGGTTGAATCAGGCAGCGGGGAGTCTGAACGTTGATATTCTCCGAATCCGATGCCGCATTCGATGAAGTCCCATTGAATTGGCAGCGCGGTCAATACATCCTTTGCAGATGCGATCACTTCGGGGCCAATGCCGTCACCGGGAAGAAGACAGATTTTATAATTCATCATTCATCCTTCCGCATTCATCATTAGCTCTTGAATATCGTGTGTTTTCAAAAAGTTGACAATGCCGCCCGTGTCTGCGATCTTCAAAACAAAATCGGGCAGGGCGTTGGCTTGATATTGATTCCCGTTGGTGCGGTTGAAAATTTTGCCGCTCGCGAGGTCAACATCAATATCATCGCCTTCCGTGATGTCGGCAGCAGCGGCGGGACATTCCAGAATCGGCAGTCCGATGTTGATGCAGTTGCGAAAAAAGATTCGCGCAAACGATGGGGCAATGATGCACTTGGCTTGTGAGCCTTTGATGGCGATGGGCGCATGCTCGCGTGACGAGCCACAGCCGAAATTTTGCCCGCCAACGATGATGTCGCGGGGTTGAACAGTTTTTGCATACTCTGGTTTGACCTCGCAAAAAACATTCTTTGCAAGTTCAAGCGGGTCAATCGTAATGTTGTAACGGCCGGGAATGATCTCGTCCGTATTCATGTTTTCTCCAAATGTCCAGGCTTTTGCCATGAGAGTCTCCTTTTGTAAGTGATTAGGCATTAGTGATTAGGGACTAGAAATTAGGAATTAGGAATTAGTTTTTCCTAGTTGCCTGATCCCTAGTCCCTAATTCCTTATAAATATCCACGCGGGTCTGTAATTCGCCCAGTCAGCGCAGTAGCCGCCGCAGTGGCGGGACTGGCAAGATAGATTTCTGAAAGTGGACTTCCCATGCGTCCGATAAAGTTGCGGTTCATGGTGGTCAAGGCACGTTCGCCCGCTGCGAGGATTCCGCCATGACGCCCGATACATGCGCCGCAGCCGCTGCCTGTGACCGTGCAGCCTGCATCCAATAAAATTTCGATTAATCCATTTTGCATGGCTTTTTTATAAATACGCTCGCTGGCTGGTGTGACGATCACGCGCGTAAACTGATTTACTTTTTTTCCTTTGAGCATGTTCGCTACGATTTCGATATCTTCGTAACGCGCATTCGTGCAGGTGCCGATATACACTTCGTTTATTTCCAGTCCTTCAACTTGCTCGAGCGGTTTGACATGATCCACATCAGGATGACAAGCCACTTGCGGTGATAATGTGGAGACATCAATTTCAACGACTCGCTCGTAATGTGGATTCACTGGCCCAAACATTTCAAACGGCTCCTTCGACGCGCTCCGGACTCTGCTTTTGGCGGGCGTGTCATTTTCGAGATAATTAATCGTCACTTCATCTGCGGCGATCAGCCCGCATTTTGCACCGATCTCGGTCGACATGTTCGGGAAGATGATGCGCTCGTGCATGGGCAGCCTGCGGATATAGTCACCGCCAAACTCCACGGAGCGGTATGTGCCGCCGTCCATGCCGAGCAGACCTGCGATGTGGATCATTACATCCTTTGCGTACACGCCAGTTTGCGCCTGTCCTGTCAGTTCAATGCGAATTGTTTCTGGAACTTTGAACCAGCATTTGCCTGTGACCCATGCCACGCCAATTTCTGTCGAGCCAAGCCCCGCGCCGAATGCGCCCATTGCGCCATACGTATTCGAGTGCGAGTCTGCGCCGATGACGATTGCGCCAGGCGTGATAAATCCTTCTTCGATCATTACTTGATGACAGACACCTTGATGTAATAGATAAGGTAATTCCTGTTCTTTCACAAACTCAATAATTTTTTTGTGATTTTCAGCCGCCAATATATTCGGCGCTGGATAGGCGTGGTCAAGGTGAAGCACGATTTTATTTTTATCCAGAATTGGCTTGCCGATCTCGCGGAATGCTTTTATCGCCAGTGGGGTCGTGTTGTCGTGACTCATAATGTAGTCCACATCCAGCAGCAGGATCTCGCCTGCCGTAACGGGTCTGCCTGCCTTGCGTGCAAAAATTTCTTCGATTAGTGTGCCCATGAATTCTCCTTTATGTTGGTAGATAGGTAAACAGGGGAAACAGGTACACTAACCTGTTCGCTTACGTGTTTACTTGGCTACTTTTCTTTCCCGTTATATTTTTTCAGCACCAATCGTGTTTCCGTTCGTTTGATGCCTTGCACGGTGCGAATTTCCTCGATCAAATTATTTAATGCCATTACGTTTTCCACATTCACGAAGGCGCTGATGTCATACTCGCCGGTGACTTCGTACACGCTGGAGACGTTCGTAAATCCGCGCATACGACGCACCACTGCGGATGTGTATACATGCGACTCGACTTCGATCATTAACATCGCGCTGATGTCGTGCGGGATGACATCGATCTCTCTCCCTGTTACCTGCTCGGCGATCTCAAGAATATCCGCGTCGAAGAGTTGTTTCCGCTCATCGCCGATATTCTTGATTCTGGTCACGATCACTTCCAACTCTGCCGGGCTGACTTCGATTCCGTATTCATCCAAACGGGAAGCAACCGCGCTCTTGCCTGTGTATTTATCAATGATGATCTTGCGCTCTCTCCCTAAAATGGACGGGTCGAACGGTTCGTAGGTGCGCGGGTCCTTGAGAATACCGTTGGTATGCACTCCGCTCTTGTGGCTGAATGCATTTTGTCCAGTGATCGGTTTATTCGGCGCGAGGAAAAATCCAGAAACTTTTTCAAGGTAGCCGGAAACATCCATCAACGGCTGAATGTTGTATTTTTCGCTTCCCTCCAAATTACGAAACGACACGACTGTCTCTGCCAGATCGGGAATGCCCGTTCGTTCGCCGAGTCCATTCACTGTGGTGTGGATGCAGTCTGCGCCTGCGCGAATCCCGGCCATGGCGTTTGCCAGAGCAAGGCCGTAATCATTATGGCAGTGCAGGTCTATTTTGCAGGGTAGTAAATGTTTTCGCAAAGCGCGCACTTTATCAAACATGATATGTGGCTGCATAATGCCGAGTGTGTCTGCAAAGCTGATACGGTCCGCGCCTGCTTTGATGGCTGCATTGCAAACTTGAATCAAAAACTCAAAGTTTGTGCGGGTGGCATCTTCAGGTGTATAGCGGACTTTCATTCCCAGGCTGCGGGCGTATGCTATATGTTCCTGAATGATCTCAATTGCCTGTGCCTGCGTTTTGTGCAGTTTCGCATCAAGATGGATTTTCGAGGTGGCGTAAAAGATGGCAACACGGTTTGCTCCGCAAGCTTTGGCACGGTCAATGCTGAGGCGTGAAGCAACTGAATGGGCGACCACTTCAGCTCGAAGTCCGAGAGAAGCGATGTTCTTAATCGCCCTGGCAACATTGGGCGAGACGGATGGATCGCCTGCTTCGATCATATCCACGCCGACAGAGTCGAGCATGTGTGCGATCTTCACTTTTTCATCAACGGTAAAGTTGACGTAAGGAGTTTGTTCTCCTTCTCTTAAAGTTGTGTCTAAAATTTCAAGCATGGGTTTCCTTTTCTCAAAACAAAAAAAACGCCCTCCGTTATCGGAGAGCGTTTTGAATAAACAGGTAAATAAAATAAATTACGGCAGGCGTTTGCCTGTTTCCTGTTTAACCGAAACCTGCCCAGATCCGACAACCGAAGTTGTAGACATGGGCTTGCGCTTGGATTTGGTCTCGAAACAGAAAGCAGAATATGTAAACATTGAAATCATTTTACTTGATGCATAACATGTGTCAATGAATTTATATGACCCATTTGAGTACTTGTTACTTTTGGATGAGTACCCGTATGGGGAATGGTATTATTTTTTTATTGACCTATGATGGATGGAATTATCTTTTATCCATGCAAACATAAGGTGAAGCCATGAAAAATAAATCTGAATCTCAAAACGTTGACGGTACTTCTTCCAGCGCATTTAACTGGTTGACCTCTGCGCATACAAAGACCTGGCTTGACGAGCGCGACGCGTGTGCGTTGGTTGCTTCTGTGCGTAAGAATGGCGAGGCGACGCATGGAAACTTAAAACGCGCGCTGGCAGCATTGAGCATCATGGGGCATCGCTCTGGTGAAGTCAATGGAGAAGGGGATGGCATCGGCGTGATGACTGATATTCCGCGCGTGTTGTGGTCACAGGCGCTTGAACAGGCGGGCAAACCGGGTTGGCTCGCGGAAGATCGCCGCTTCTTTGTTGGACATTTGATGATTCCCAATACCGAAACCGATGTTCAAAATGTCAAATCCAAAATTATTAATATGCTTAAGGAAAGTGGCATTGACCTTTTGCTGGAGCGCCCAACTCCGACCCGTTTGCAGGCACTTGGGAAAATGGCGCGTCAGCAGGTTCCACATTTGTGGCAGATCTCAGGCATGGTGCATAACGGTCCGCTGGAAAATGTGGAGCGGACGCTCTTTGACCTCGCGCTTCAGATCGAAAAATTTACGAATGTTGCCATTGCTTCACTTTCCAGTAACGTGGTTGTTTATAAAGTGCGTGGCTCAATAGAAACTCTTTACCAATATTTTCCAGAATTGCGCAATCCTGATTTCACCACTGCTATCACGATCGGTCATGCGCGTTATTCCACCAATACTGCCACGAGCTTCGAGCGCGTTCAACCGTTTAGCCTGATCGGACATAATGGCGAGATCAATACGATCGCCCGTTTGCGTGAACAGGCTGAAATGCTGGGCGTGAATTTGGTGGAAAGCGGCAGCGACTCTCAGGATTTGGATCGTCTCTTGTCCACCCTGATCCATCATTATCGTTTCTCGTTGACCGAAGCAATGGAGTTGGCTTTTCCGCCCATCTTGAGCGAAGTGGAAAAACTCTCGCCTGAATTGCAAACCATCTATAAGTATTATCGTCAGGCTTTTGGCCCGTATTCTCAAGGCCCGGTGGGCATCATCTCACGCTTTGGCGATGAATGTGTCTTTAGCGTGGATGCGCTCGGACTTCGTCCGCTCTGGTTCGGTGACACAGAAAAGGAATATTTCTTCTCTTCGGAAAAAGGCGTCTACCGTCTGGATGATATGCGCGTTGATCCGATTCCGCTTTCGCCTGGCGAAAAAATGCGTTTGCGAATTCACCGTGAGCGCAATGTGGAAGTCTTTGATTATCCGGCTATTCAACAGCGTATGCTCAACCTGACCATGCGCAGATTTGGTTCGCTCGAAACGATGAATACGCGTCTGGCTCGTCCATTATCGCCGGCGGAAGTTTCAGGAAGTGATACGAATCCAGCCCAGCCCGAAGTGGACTTGGACAATCGTCTCTCTGCTTTTGGCTGGGGGCGTGAAGACCGTGAGTGGGTGCAGGAACTTGCCAAAAATGGTATTGATCCGATCAGCTCGCTCGGCTTTGACGGTCCACTTGCTTCGCTTTCCACCGAACGCCAGAATATTGCTGATTATTTCAAGGAGGCGGTTGCGGTTGTTACAAACCCAGCCATTGACCGTGAGCGTGAAGTGGAACATTTTTCCACGCAAACGATCGTCGGTTCGCGTCCGCCGCTTATGCCAAATGAAATGGGACAGGCTGTTACCTTCTCCTCGAAACACCGATCCTCTTGGATTCGTTAAAAGATGGAGAAAAGACGGGGTATCCGACTCTGGAACAATTAACCAGCGCTTTTCCAGATCAGCAGATCGGACATTTGCAAATTGTCACTTTGTTTGAAGAGACCACTGCTCAGGCATTGGAGCGCCTCGCACAATCTGCCATTCGATTCTGTTCGCAATGGTGCAAGGATTATTCTTCTGGATGATTCAACTGCTTTCCAGGATCAAAATGGATGGGTTGATCCTGTGCTTGCGCTCGGTGTCGTGGAGCTGGCGCTCCGCAAAACATTCTTTGATTCCTCTCTTTCAGATTCATTGTCCACGCCGATCCCATTAAATGATAGCGGAAAAATTGACCTCGGTCTCATGGCTTCTCAAACATCGCTGAACATGCGCCGCCAGGCGGGCTTGATCCTGCGCAGCGGCGCCATTCGCAATCTGCATGATGTCATTATGTGCGTCGGCATGGGTGCAGATGCGATCTCGCCTTATTTGATCTTTGAATCTGCGCTCAAGGAAAAAACTGAAATCGATGAAGCAGATAGATTGAAGAAAACATTCAAGGCGCTTCGCTCAGGAATTGAAAAATGTATCAGCACAATGGGTATTCATGAAGCGCGCGGATACGGTCGATTGTTTTCGAGTATCGGATTGAGCAACACGGTGGCCTTTGCGCTTGGTGTAAAAAATTATGCAGGTTCGGATCTGGGCGGTTTGAAGTGGAATGATATTGATGCGAGTGTTCATTTGCGCGCACAGGCGTATCACAGCGCAGGGCGCGGCGAACTTTCACGCGTAAATCATTTTTATCCGAAAATCTGGAAGGCGGCTGGCAAGCTTGGGAAAGCTGAATCAGGCTGGAGCGAGTATGAAGCGCACACACAGAACACGGCAAAATCCAATCCTGTTACGCTTCGTCACATTCTTGATTTTCGTTATCCAGAACAACCTTCCAATATTGAATCAGGCAATGTTAATTTGGGAATCACGTCGCATAATTTCCCATTTTTGATCGCGTCCATGTCGTTTGGTTCGCAGGGTGAAACGGCCTATCGCGCGTACGCCGAAGCCGCGTTCCGTTTGAACATGATTGCGCTTAATGGCGAGGGCGGAGAAATTCCAGACCTGCTTGGCAAGTATCCATTCAATCGCGGCATTCAAATTGCGTCGGGACGTTTTGGGATCACGGCAGAAACGATCAATGCCACGAATCTTTTGGAGATAAAAGTAGGGCAGGGTGCGAAGCCTGGCGAAGGCGGGCATTTGCCCGCGCGCAAAGTCACTGCAAAAGTTGCGGCGGCGCGTCATTCGCAAAAAGGTGTTGACCTTATCTCGCCATCCAACAATCACGATATTTATTCCATCGAAGACCTTGCGCAATTTATTGAAGAACTCAAAACCATTAATCCAAAAGCGCGTGTTGCTGTCAAAATTCCTGTAGTGCCCGGCATTGGGATTATCGCAGTTGGTGTTGCCAAAGCCGAAGCAGATATTATTTATCTCACCGGATTTGATGGAGGAACAGGGGCGGCGCGTCAACATTCTTTGCGCTATGTGGGTTTGCCTGCGGAAATTGGAATCGTGGAAGCGCATCGCGCCTTAACTGAATCAGGGTTGCGTTCCAAAGTAGAGATCTGGGCTGACGGTGGAGTCCGCTCCGCATCGGATGCGGTCAAGTTGATGTGCCTTGGCGCGAATCGAATTGGCTTCGGCACTTTGCCAATGGTTGCCATTGGTTGCACGATCTGTAGAGACTGTCAGAGTGGCACATGTCACACAGGGATCACCACCCAGCTTGAAACGGCGGAAGAAGCGGCGGGTCTTGGCGTCAAACATTTTGTCCCGCGTGATTTGGAACAGTCCACGCTGGCATTGGTCAATGTGTTTACGGGTTTGGGTGAAGGTGTGAAAGAGATCGTATCCAAACTTGGTTTTGAAAATTCACAGGACATTGTCGGGCGCTCTGATCTGCTCGTGCAAATTTCACATCACGAAAAGATTGACCTTGAAGAAATGTTGATTCCGATCGGTGATTATTTGATGACGAAACCGATCGCGATCTCATTGCCTGTAAATGAAATGATCACGATTGATCGCGGCCCTTTACATCGTCCACGCAATCATCTGACCACGGTCATCTCCAATTTGGTGATGGAGAGTTTCACCACACATCGACAATCTGCGATTCTTTTTGAAGACGATAAAGTAACCCCGGTGGATCGTGCTCTTGGCACGCACCTGACTGGCGCTCTCACACGCTTCCGCAACAATTGGAATTGGTCGCCCGGGCATGGCGGACTTGGTGGTCATCGCGAAACATGGATGCGGCCCGTGGAAAGCATTGACAGCAACTCAGTGCCGATCACATCTCTCCATTTTGTCAGCAGTTCCGTTCCTGGCAATGGACTCGGCGCATACAATGCCCACCCCGTTCACATCCTCGTCGAAGGTCGCGCACAGGATGGAGTTGCAAAAGGTATCTCTGGCGGACGGGTTGTCATCATGAAAGGCTACAACCACGACGGCAAGTTGATCGACGGCTCGGTTGGGAAGAGCCTCGCCTATGGCGGCACGGGCGGCGTTGTGATCGTGCAGGGCAACGCAGATTCGCGCGCATGTATCCGTCTCTCTGGGGCGGATGTGATTATTGGCGGTGAAATCCTCAAGCCGTTGAATGACAGCCTCGGCTTTATTGGTGCACGTTCCAATGTCAAAGGTTTCCTGTGCGAATATATGACCTCCGGCCGTGTGCTTGTTTTGGGTGATCCCGGCCCGTGGATGTGCGCAGGCATGACCGGCGGCGTGTTATATCTCCGCTTGCAGCCGCATCTTAATTTTGATCAGGCCGCCATTCAGCGCCGTTTGGGGAAGGGTGCGAAAGTATCTGTGCAGGAAGTGGGTGAGGATGACCTGAAAAACCTGCGTGAACTTTTAACAATCTATGCCGAAGAGTTAAGACAACATCATCAAGCTGAAGAGTCTTTGAAAATACTTAATCTTTTAGTAGACTGGAAGAATACATTTGTGCGTGTTGTTCCGCTCGGGCAACAGGAAGAACAGAGATTTGCAACCGAGTAGACAATACAAATATGAATGTAGACCTCTTGCAAAAATCTTAGATTTACTGAAGTCTGCTGGTTGATAAGGCGTGAAGAGATTTGGATTTATCGGTAATCAACTGCGTATAGGCAGTTGATTACTCGTTTTCAAGTTTCTCTTTTTGGAAGCGAGCCCTTCTTCGTCCTACCACGACCAGAAGTGCTGTGAGCCAGGTTAATATCACACCTAAAACAAGCGGTCTGGTACTGCCTGCCGCTTCAGGGCTGATCATCAAGGGGCCAGACCAGGTGTTGACTGCGGCATGGAAGAGCATGGCTAGCAACAGGCTGTTGCCTGAACCATGATAGACCCATGTGATCAAGATGGTCAGAGGGATTGTCAGCAGGGCATACAACCCAAAAGGCAGGCTGCTTTGAGCCGAGCCTGAAATGAAGAAGAGCGGCAAATGCCATACAGCCCATATAACGCCCAGGATAAGGCTTGCCCATAACGGGCTAAAACGTGCCTCAAGTGACGGAAGAGCAAGTCCGCGCCAGCCGAATTCCTCGCCCAGCGGTCCGCCGATCAGCAAAATTAAAATAAAATTGACCACCACAATTAACCAGCGAACACCGAATGGGACGTAATCGGGTATTGTGCCGCCCAGTAGAACATGTACGCCCATGGCAAGCAACATGATCAGCGCCGGGCCAGCGATAGCGATCAGATACCAAACGGAGGAAACGCGCCAGATTACTGCCCGTCCCAGCAGACGACGTAGTTCAGTCCCGCCAGCGTATCTCCAGGTTAGGAATAGGGCAGTGATGGATGGAGCAAAGGTTCCCAGCGTGATGAAAACGAGAGATGGTACTGGCAGCGTGAGATGCAGATACTCAGCAAGCAAAAGCGGTGACCAGACAAGCCAGGCACTACCAAAGGTCAGCAGTAAATATGTGCTGAGTGGGATAGGATGTATTGCGTTCGTGCTGTGCAAATAAGTTTGTTGCATTGATAGCTCAATCCTTTTGTTTTTTGCGATAACGAAGTGCCAATAGCTGTACCGAGCATAATCCCGAGAGCGACCCCAATGGGAATATTATCGAAGGCAACGCCAAGTGACGTGCCGATGGCGACACCAATGGAGAGCCATAAGCCGAGTTGGTTGGTTGTTTTCTTTGATTGGGGATCTTTCTGTTCATTGGACATGTTTTTTCCTCTATACTTATTTTGAATACGAATCGATCTTGTAGGATCAGGTAAATTTGATGGCGTAAAAAGAACCCCTTACTTTTTGTTCTTTAGCGAAAGCGCAGCGCCAAAAATCAGACCGAGGGCTGCTCCTATTGAGATGCCGATCGGGAGATTATCGAATATGATGCCAAACGTAACTCCGATGCCGGCGCCGATGACGAGCCACAGGCCGATTTGATCTTGGGGTTTCTTTGGTTGAGGGTCTTTCTGCTCATTGGACATGGGTTTCTCCTTTTAGATTCCTCCGCATATACAGATAGGTGAAGAAATAGACAATTCCGCCGAATAGCAAGATGTTCAACGGCATTGTAATTGTCTGTTTCGTTATGACATCGTAAGTAGACCAGATCAAGAGAGCAATCATGGTCACAAGCCAGCTAGATCGAACTGCAAATAAGGCGATCTGGATGTCCGTTTCGTCGGCTTTGGTGAAGCCAAGTCTTTGAAGTAATTTCATTGTAAACACTCCTTCCGATCATGGGCGTTCGAAGAAAGTCACGACTTCCCCGGTGTCATTCGCAAAACTTGTTGGCGAACACTTTAAAAGGCGGAAGAAAACGAAAACATCTCCGATTGCCCCGCCCGTATTCAAAGCCACCAAAAGCGCGATCATTGAATCCAGCTTATCGGTGCCAGCAGCAAGAGCAGCAGCCCCACAGCGCCGATGATGACCAGCGGGCCAAGCGCGGTGATGGCGTATTGGCGCCTGGGAAAAAACCAGGTGGGCGCGCCAGCATACGCATATAGCGGACGCAAAGCAAACACAGGCATGCCGCGAGAAAAAATCCAGAAGAATAGTCCGTGGATGATTTCATGAATGATTAAGACAAGCACTACCAATCCAATCGCGCTGAACACCTTTACGATTGTTATGGTCACCGAAAAGTTTGTGATATCCGGGCGAACCCACGCTGTGAAACCAGACAACAAGTAAAACATAGGGATGAAGACAATAAACGCGCCAATATTCAACAGGATGGCTAGGCGTTTGTCTTTTTTTAGGTCAATCTGACCGGATTGGATATATCCGGCTGGTAAGGTCTGTGTTGAGGTATTCATAATCAATTTTCCTTTTCTGTCAGTCTGAATTGTGTGTCCATTGTTACAGAACCGCTAATTTGTCGCCACGTGTGAAGTGAACTCCAACTTCCCATTTCTACTTTCTATGTGGATGGTCTCACCTTGGTGGAAGTCACCGCTTAGAATCTTAACTGCAAGTGGATCCTGCAACTCACGCTGGATCGCCCTTTTGAGCGGCGTGCGTCATCGGTGAGTAAAGCCCTCTGCGATTTTTGTTGTGTTTTTCACGATTCGTAAAATCCTCCGTGCTATCTCAGGCGTAACCGTTTCGAAGGTTGTCCTGATCAAAAAAATATCCGTCATTCAAAACCTCACCGCACTGGTGCGCGGCGCACACTTGCCCTGGCGGGCAGTGCCAGGGAGTGTCTGGGTGTTCTTTCTATCATTTCTGATAAAGACTTAAGTTAGGAGTTGAGCCGAAAATATAATAAAGACAAGCAATCCAAAGAGGATATAGTCCGCGCCAAGAACAATGCCAATCCAGGCAAAGGTTTTGCCTTTCTCTTCCCCATTTTTTCTGTATTTGTTTTAGCGCAAGAATACCGGTTAATAGCGCCACAGCTCCATAGAAATATTCCACAGAAACTGATAAACGCATAATGGCGCGGATGGTGTTGGCGTATGTTAGTGATGCTGGAAATGATTCCCGAACCATGCCGAAATCAAGCAGGGCTATTACGATAAACCCGCTTACAAAACTAATTATTGCCATGCGGTTTATTTTTGCAGTTTTTTCCATTGATCGTTCTCCTTTATTCTGAAATTCCAATTCGATCCATATAGCTTCGTAATAGACTTTTCGATAACGGGTCAGACGTACCTGTTGGCTGTCGTGGTGTGCTGTTAGTTCAATTTCCAGTTGACGGATATGTAACTGCAATTCAACAACCTGACGGCGCAGGTGCAAGATCACTTCAACGGCGGCTGGATCAACACCTAAGTCTGCTTGAAGTCGGCGTTGACTGCGCGACCTATAGTCTTCGTATGGACGGTACCAATATTTTTTTGAGGATGTGTTTTCGGGAGTCATAATTTGACCTCACCTGGTACAGCTTGTTTTTGGCGGGCTGAAGCCAATGCTGTGATGCTGTCTATTTCCTGATCGGTTAAGGCATTAGGTAGAACCAGTTTGACACGGGCAAACATATCGCCGCGCTTATTCAGGTCATGTAAATTAGGCATGCCCTTGCCGCGTATACGGAAAGTCTGGTTGGCATTGGTGCGCGGAGGAATCGTCAGAGTCAGCGGGCGTTCCAGAGCTGGAATGCGGATTTCTCCGCCTGCAATTGCTGTGAAGATATCCACTGCTGTGTCGAGGTGCAAATCGTCACCATCGCGCTCAAATAGTTCATTGGGTAAAACTTTGATGATTAAGTACAAATCTCCAGCTGCACCGTTGTTTTTTCCCGATTCGCCTCTACCAGACAGACGGACTCGCGTTCCAGTGCGGACTCCAGGTGGGATCACCGCCTGAATTTGATGTCGACCATTTCCAGTGAACGCTGTGCGCCACGGAAAGCCTCTTCCAGCGTCAGGTCCACTTCGTATTCAGCATCCCGCCCACGGCGCGGACGAGGCGGGGCACTTCGTCCATTACTGGCTTTGCTGCCAAAAATACTGGAGAAGAAATCTGAATATGGCGATGTGTTTCCAAAAAGGTCTTCAAGGTCTTCGGCGTTGGTGTGTTGAGTGTGTACGCCTTTATTGGGCTGCGCTGACCAGTTTTGCCAGTCGAAATCCTGTTGCTGTTGTCCGCCCGTCTTTTGCCATTGCTGATATTGTGCGCGCAACTCATCATATTTCTTGCGCTGTTTTACATCTGATAAAACCTGGTACGCCTCATTGATCGTTTTGAATTTTTCTTCCGCGTCTTTATTGCCCGGGTTTACATCAGGGTGATGCTTGCGCGCTAGCTTCCGAAAGGTTTGTTGAATTATTTTCTTGTCGGCAGTTGGTGCTACGCCCAATATTTCGTAATAATCCTTAAAATCCATGCGACACCGTTTTAATCTTTTTTTCTGTTCACTGTTTGGCCCTTCGTCATTTTTTAGATTGTCATTTGTAATAGACGGATTTAATTTTTGAGACAGGCTTTGCAATCATCCAGTACTCCAGGAATATTTTGAGGAGCACCGGATGATTAAGTTTGTATCTAAAATTATTTTGCAGTCACAGTTATCGTTACATACAGAACACAAAGAGTTCTGCTGCCGGAGACGATTGTCCAGGTGCTGCCATATAAACCGGGTTCGCCGGGGGCAACCATCTCCACGATGATTTGTCCACTTTCCCCGTCTTTGATGGTTTGAGTGAGATCATAACCAGCTTGTTTATGCATCTTTGTGCCGCTGATAAATTGGTAATCCACTGAATCTGTACGCCAATCATATCCACTGAGATTTCTGACTTCCCAGACTGTGCTGAAATTGCTGAGAGCCTTAACTGAATTTTTTGGTGCGGCAACCGTCACTGTGCAATAATTGCCTGAGGGTTGTCCGGTGGCAACCGGATTATCTTGATCCGCGAGTGTGGTGACGGCCACCCAAATCGTCTGACCAAAACGCTGCCCTTCGGCATTTTCAATCTGCCAGAATCCCTGATAGGTTAATGGATCTTTTGGCGCGATCAGGGTTACGCTTAAAGCAATGGTTTGTCCGGGAGCGACGTTTGTGGGAATATTTAATGGCTGTCCGCTCATTTGTGCAGCAGTCACATTTCCATAAGCATATAAGAATTGATAATCGGGCGTCCAGGTGCAGGTTCCGGTGTTTTGGACACGCCAGATTTTTACAAACCCTTCTTCAGGTGAGACGTAGGGCGGATTTTTCATATTGTTGTCGCCGTAGGTGACATCTGCAATAAATTTCATCCCATCCACACAAACAGGCGGATCAACCGTCGGGACAGGGGATACGGGGGTGGAAATAGATGGATTCGGCGCAAGCGGCGTGGATAAAATCCCGGTAAGGTCACTCTGAATATATTGTTGAATAAATCCCAGTATCGTCCCGTCAATGAGCATTTCATCCATGACTCGGTCGATCTCTGCCTTCAAGCGCGGCGTCTCTGCGCGCATTGCAATCGCCAGATTTTGCTGTTCAAATCCTTTGCCGGCCACACGCAGGTCCTGACGGGAGCCGTAGTAACTGGCTGTTGCCTGTCCAACGATTACTACATCAATCCGGTTTTCGATCAGATCTCGCACGGCTTCATCGGTCTGCATGTAACGAAATAATTTATCTGCGTTCATTAATCCGGTATCAACCAGTAGATTTTGCGCCATGCTTTCATACGTAGTGCCGCGTTGTACACCCACGCGAAATTTAGCCAGTTGATTGAAATCGGTGATGGTTGTTACGAGTGCGTCATTTCTTGCAAGAATCGCGGTTTCGTTGACATAGTAAATCGGTGAGAACGACATTTGACTGGCGCGTTCAGGTGTAACGGAGATGGCCGCAACTGCCAGATCGATCTGATTGATCTGTAATGCGCCGGGAAGTCCTTCAAAAGCATAGTTTTGGATTTCAACTGGAATTTGCAGGCGGCGTCCGATTTCTTCGATCAAAGCAATATCAAAACCCACCACTTGAAAATTAGGATCAATGGTACTAAAAGGCGGATAATGCCAGGATGTACCTACGACGATTTTATTGTTCGCCACAATACGATCCCAGACATCGTCACTCTGTGACGCAATACTTGCTGCGTCCGGTTCAGGCGTGGTACTTGGCACAAGCACCACAATCGGGGCTGCTGGAAGCGATGGAGAGCAGGAAGCAAGAAATAGACTTGCAATCAGCACTAACGGAAAAAATTTTAGAAACAGTGATTTCATATAATCTCCTTGGATTGAAAAATTATGCCTGGCTGGATTCTTAATTTCATCTAAAAATGGGCAGGGAATTTCAGCGAAATCCTAGATTCTGGTAGCCGAATTAATCCAGGGCAGAATATCAACCGTGAACTCATCGTATAACAAACACTCCCCGGCTGCATCCATCAGCTGGGGAGTGTTTGTCTCCGCCACTTAGGGGAGATGTTGAAGTTGAAAGGGGACGATAGGCAAAAGGTCAGAAGCGGCGGGCTTAAATCTGATTTTTCGCAATGGCAATTACCACTCCGAGAAATTGGTGGTCCTGGCTTATGTTGATTGAAAAATAGTATCCTGTGTCTGTAGAATTAGGTTCTGAAACCAGTTGATTTTCAGACAGGTTATATCTCTTAACCATATAGGCAAAGTCACCAGAAGATGTCAGATGAGATGCGATAACAATATCATTGTCCTGAGGTTGGTGGTTTTCATAAAAGAGCACGTAATCCCCGTTACAGATTGGAACGGGATGTGCGCCGCCCATGCTGTGACCTTCCACTTTTGCCCATCCATATTTCATCCCGGATCTGAGCATGATCTGATGGTCGATTCTGGCGGTTTTCTTGATGGTGTGTAGCACGTGAGGAACGTTTTCAATTTCAACTTCGCTTACTGCCACCATTTTTTCAGCGGGAGGATCTGCCCATACGACTCCTTTGGTTCCTCCCCGCACTGATTGATATACTGGAATCCACGGGAGCATAAGATAGTCTCTGTTTTTATCCGTCGGTTTTTCTTCGCGTTTCCCGCCTGTTGAACCAAGAGGGCCCGTCCCTAATTTTAAGGCGAGAGTTCTTTGTTCCTCAAGCTCCTTTTTGACCTGATCGCATCTCATAGCAGATTCGTAGTCCCCCTTGAGCAAGGTAATCTGCAGTAATCGGGCTGACGATTGCCAGCGCTTTGTCCAATTCAGCCAGATACAAATAGCCTTTTTTTTCTGTACGAAAAATAAGTCCCAGCACCCAATGTCCAACCGCTTCGTTCCAGGTCATGCCGCAAACTCTGAAATTTTCAATTGCCATAACGCTATATTTATTTGCCTCTTCAAACTCGTCAATAAACAGATGGCAATAAGCGTTTAGCAGGTAATAAAAAGGCAGTTCATCTTTGCTGCGGTTTTTTGAGCTAATCTCAACGTGTTGATTTAATTCCTTGAGAAGCAATTCTGCATCTGACATGGTTCTTAGCGCACAGGCTTTTATTTGAAGCCCGGTAATTCCGTCACTTTTATACTCAAGCCTTTCGATTGCATTCATAAAGTACAGATTCATTTTTTCACCAGTTTAGTTTTTAAGAATTTCTTTGATGTTTTCAATCGCATCATTTAAGTAAGCCGATGCATAGGGATCTCCCTGGTTTTGTTCTAATATTCTCGATAAAGCCAGTAGCGCAGAATCGTGCAAGGTATCTGGATTAGCCTTGCTTAGTTCATCTGCAATTTGCAGCAATAAACTGTGCTGTGCTTCCGCTTTCGCACTCTCAATAGACTTCTTCCCCTCTGCCCCGGCTGTTCCTCCGCGGATATCGGCTTTTGCTTTCCATTCAGCCATCCATTTTTCAATTCGTTTTTCGTTCACAGGAGACTCGATCATAAATTTCTCTATTTGCATGTCGATGAGGAAACTCCAGCATTCATTATTAACTCTTGGTCCAGTTCACTTCTTAATTTTTCGCGCTCCTGCATGGAGAGAATTTTTCCGGCAATACCCTGGTTTGCGGAAACAAACAGGTCTTCGAGGTGTCGTTTTGATATGTAATTAGCCAGCTTCCCTTGTACCTTTCCCCAGGCACCCTCCAGCCACTTGGATTGATATAACTCTTCAGATTGATCGCTTGTGTTTACTGCTCTCTTAACCTTGGTCCATTCAACCGCTTTACGCACACTTAGAGATGGACAAGGATACATGGGTGTGTTCTCTCCTGCGATTGTTCCATCGTCTCTTACTGAAACGGGCACCAGATCTTTGGAAGGAATATGTTGATGCGGATCGTCAATTTGACAAATAATATAATGCACAATCGAGTTGAGCGGCGGGGGAGTAGGTGGAATTCCAAATAAACGCCTGCGGATGAGTTTTTTTGAATTCGTGCCTTCAGGCGGCTTGTATAAAGTATCAAAAAAGATCACAACAAGATTAAAGATGTATAAAATCCCCGCCCCCGCAATCAGTAATGGAATTATTAATGTAATAAAAATAATTATTAATGGGTTTAAATGTACGTAGGCTAAACTGTTGAGCATAAAGCCGGGGGTGAATAAAATAAAAAATACTATCGACAAGGATATCCCCGCCAAAATATTAAAAATGATCAGGAACGATCTGCGTGCGTCATTCCATTGGGCTTGCTCAGCCGTGTAAAAATTTTGCCAGTTATCGGGGTTTGTGTCCATGTTTTTATCTCTGTGGCGGCGGGGGTTTGTTGCCAAGTAGTGATCGAAGCGATTCTAGTTTATTGGTTTCTTCACTTTTATCTTCCGTTTGCAATTGTTGATGCAGTGAGTTTTCGAGAGCGGTAATAAGCTGCATGGCTACAACATATTTTTTGGGAAGATTCGGATGCGCATTGCTGATTTTTTCCAGTCCATCTGCAATGGATGCCAGCAGGTTTGAGCGCGCATAGGCGGCGGCGCTTTCTTTGATATTTACCAACTGCGCATCAGCATGAGACTTTGTTTGCGAAATATCCTGCTCTATGTAAGATCGCCAGTTGTCAATTTGCTGCTGTAAAATAACTTTGGATTCATCGCTGTCAAATTGGAAATTAATAATCCTGGCCGCGATCAGGCTAATTCCATGAATTTTTAATTGTTGGGATGTATTGTTTTTTATATTTAGTGCAATGATGTCCAGGAGTTTAAATCCTGCTTGTCTTTATTGGTCTCCATAATTCATTTAGCGGATATATGGAAAGTTCTTTTCGAGCTGCTTCCTCTGCAACTGCCAGTGCCCATTGATCCCAATATATAATAGGATGACTTTTTGTTTCGTGAATGGAATATTTCACGCTTTCGATACTTAGGGCTGCGGTAACACGACTGCGGGAGTATTGATAATTCCCACTCTTGCGATCTGGTTTTTGAGCGCCTCGCAAGAGACTGTTCTTAAGGCGTAAAGCGCTGTACTCCTCATTTGTCCAAACAGCATTGTCTATAGAAAATACCGCCAATAATCTGGCTTGATATGGAATTCCATCCTGGGAAATTGATTCGATCAGTGAGGTGCGGATCTGGGGTCTAAGATCTATAATTTCATGGGGGCGTTCAAAGGGTTGTGTGTAAATTACGCCAGGACCGTCAACACGAGAAAACCGGGTTCCGGATGTTATTCCAACTGCTTGATGTGATTGCGCCCAAATCATGCCCGGCGAGCCAAACGTTTTGAAAAAATCCCCGTTAATTCGCTCTTCGGCAGTGCGGTCAGTTTCTTTGTTTATAACCCAGATTGGAAATTGAACTCCCCATAGATACCAAACCCGCATCTTGAATCTTTGCAAAGATTCTTTAGAATCGTCAGGGTTGGAAGCAGGGATGACCACCTGCGCAAGACAATACGCCCAGTAGTAAAGCAATGCGAA
Source organism: Candidatus Villigracilis proximus (assembly GCF_016717045.1). Lineage (NCBI taxonomy): Bacteria > Bacillati > Chloroflexota > Anaerolineae > Anaerolineales > Candidatus Villigracilaceae > Candidatus Villigracilis > Candidatus Villigracilis proximus. The sequence continues at coordinate 326,002 of NZ_JADJUO010000004.1, forward strand.
TAATGGAGTGGATATCAGGAATAATCCAAGCCAGCTACCGTAGACCCAGCCAATTAGTAGTATCCCCAAATGCCCTGCAGAAATGTATAAACCGCGCCTTCCGCTGATTCTGTTGGTAGCCAGATAGGTTATTCCGCACGTAACAACAAAAAACTCAACCCATCGAAGAATTACAGAATGAGAAAAGTAAAAAACAGCAAGCAGAGTGGCTTGGATCGAGAGTGATAATAAGAAAAAATACAGGGAGTGGCCTAGTGAACGTGCCCATATTGATGTGCTGTTTCCCCCTCTTTGTTTTATTTGTTGAGTTGTATTCTTCTGTATCCATTTAATTGCCATGAATACATTGGCAATTAAAAGCGCAACTACTACCGTCCAAAACAGGTATTTGTCGAGGAGTGTGTTGAGATTTGCAAAAATTTTGCTAATCGCCTCCATATGGGTTGCCATCCCTTTTGACGAGCAATTTAAGTCTGGTTTATGTAAATTTAGTATATACTCCCGCAAATCCACTTGTCAATGACAAATGTCATAGATTTTGCAATAATTCCATTTGTTGGTTGAAGAGAAATAAGTGTAATGATCACTGGAATTTCCACGGCCATTTCTAACCGCTGAGGCACGAGTTCATAGAGTTTTTTGAAAGGTGTTGCCCAGCGGTCTCAATGCCTCAGTGGTAAAAAACCTTATCCATTATCGACGTTGAATAATCATCTTAAAAAGATGATGAATGATATTTAGCTCAATTGGCAGACTCCCATCTCTGGAGAAAATGTGGAGACTGTGATTTTTAATCATCGTCTATTTCTGTCCGCCCGTCTTTACGGTGCAGAGATCTGGGATGTGTGAGTTTGGAGAGGGATGTTTTTGCGGGGCCGGCAGAGAGCAGCATCAGGACGGTCATTAATATGGCGGACGTTAGACACCAGGCGCAGGTTGCGCCAATGACAAAGGGTTCAAGAAAGGTCAGGTAGGCTGAAAATAGCGTGCCAAAAACAATTATGGCAAACAGAGATATGGACGCCATATCTGCGTGCCAGCCTCTGGTGTATCGGGCGAGTATCCAACTGATGCTGATCGCTACATATCCCAGCAGTCCCAGCACGCCGATGGGTAGAATGCCAAAGAGACGCGCGTATTCGCTTTGTTGTACAGTGTTGCAGTCTCCCACGGGGCCACAGACGGCGGTAACTTGAGATGTTTCCACGTAAGCAAGGTAGCCAGCCACGCCGAAGCCTATGACGCATAACCCGGGAATGATCCATGCCCAGTTACTTTTTAGAGACAGGTTATATGTTTTTTGGAAAAGGAAAATAGTCGATACAATGGATGCAATCATGAGCACGAGAACAATAACGGCGATTGTATTGCCGATGGGGTCGCGGGAAAAATTTTCCTGCCAATTGGAAGTTTGGACATCGTGGGCGGTGAGTCCCGGAGTGGCTATCGGGGCGGTAACTGTTGAGGAAGCAGGGGCAGGCTCAGGGGTCGTTTGAAGCGTTTCTGTTTGCGTAGAAGCGGCTGCAGTTGCGGCATCCGCTTGTGTAGTTTGCGCGATGGCTTCGCTTAGTCCGGGAATATCAGGCCAGTCTACGCCGCCCTGTGTTAGATAAGATTCGACCAGACCGGGGAATTTTTCAGGGATGTCCAATGATCCGATCAGATATGTATTGTCAACGACCAGGAAGGGAACGCCGCCTTGTTGTAAGTTAAATTTTTTGCAATGCAGATAAAAATAGTGTCTGACCATTTTGCTGGGTAACATCAAGTCCAATGATTTGAAGCTGTTGTCCGTATTGTTCCATCATGGGCAGCAGGGTTTCGTTAATGACTTGTTGGCAATGCGGGCAGGTGGGGGAATAAAAAAGTATGGCGCGCACCACCGGCAGGTTTTGCTGTGCTTGTGCGTGCGTAATGGGAGCGATGAATAGACTAATAAGAAAAATAATGGAAGTTATGATGTGATACCGTTTCACTTTTTACTCCTTGCTGCATGTTGACTGATGTGTTATCCGGATTGTGTGCGATGATCTTAATTGTTATTTTTTGGATTGGTTCGCTGGCTTTGTTTTTCATTCGGGTAGTATGCGGGCGGTGTGCTCCAAAATTGAAAGCCGTTTCGTTCCACAATCTGTACCAGTCCGCTTGTTTCTAATTTTCTCAATGCATCTTTTACTTGATATGGCAGCCAACGCGCGAGGGTTCTTTCGAGTTCGTCCTGTCGCATTGGATGGCGTGTGATAATTCCTATGATGGCTTCGGCTATATTTTTATATCCGCTCAAATCAAAACTTCCTTCGGCTGGATGTACCACCTCGGCAATATTTCCAAAAATGGATATTGCCCGCATTAAGCCTTCCTCGTTTGCTGCCTGCACCCACGTTTCAACGGGCGGACGCGTTGGCAGGTTGATGTGTACAGCATCAGGTTTTACCTTTTGTAAAATTTCAGAAATTTTTTCAAGCGCCTGCGTTGAGTCGTTTAGCCCGCGCACCAACATGACCTCCACCCAGAGCTTGCCTTGATACTCTTTGCGAAATGCAATCAAGCCATCTACAAGCCGTTGAAATGTAATCTCAGGGTGCGGGCGGTTGATCTTGCGATATAGTTCCGCTGTGCCTGCATCGAGCGTTGGCAGCACTGCATCCGCAATGCTTAATTCCTGCCGGACTTCAGGTAGATATAACAAGGAACCATTGGTGATGACCGCCACTGGAAGTGGTGTGATCTTTTTTATAGAGCGGATGATTTCACCGAGACGGCTATGTAAAGTTGGTTCGCCTGAGCCAACGAAAGTTACCCAGTCAATTTCACCGTTTCGATATGAACCGAGAACCTGTTCGGCTTCGAGGAGCAGGTCATTCGCTGGAACATATTCGCTTCGCTGATTCGTCACCGGCAGGGAACGCCCCAGCTGACAATAGACACAATTCCAGTTGCAGGTTTTGAGCGGAATGGTGTCTATTCCCAGCGATTGACCCAAACGACGAGAGGGGACGGGGCGGAAGATATATTTCATTTTTTATCTGCGAAATTTTTACAGGATGTCAATTCTGCGAAAAAAATCCATGCTTATTGACATCCTGCTTTAAAGATACGGTCAAGTTAGTGCAGTTTTTCCACGTGGTCAATGATCTTTCCGTTTGCGTATGCCATTACGGCTTCGTCAACATCGGCAATATCTGTAATCATTGGGCGAATATTACGCGCTTTTATGCTTTCGTAAGCGCCTGTTCCCATCCCCCGGCATAACAATGCTTCGCAATCGGTGATGGCTTCAGACATTTGTAAATGTTTGTTATGAGAAGCAGCATCTGTCCCATGTGGTTGACCGGGCTTTTCCTCTTCATGCGGCTGGCTTGAAAAATGATTATGCCCCAGCTTGTCGCGCATTTCACGATTCACGATCTGACCATTTTCCACGGTTGCGACCAGGTAGTGTTGTGCGCGTCCAAAATGTTGACTGATGGTTTTTCCATCATCGGTAATTACAGCAATTTTCATTGAAAAATCTCCTTGATTTGAATCTATTTTGCAATCCGGCTAAAACGTTTTTGATTTGAATAGCTGGAGAAACAATCTGGTTGGGGGCATCCATAGAGCGCCCAAGAGCACGCCTATTTCAGTCCATAAACTGCTGCCTGAAGTGGATTTGCCGGTGAAGCGGCTGAGCAAGGCATCAAAAGTATTGCCAAGTAAATTTCCAAATGTGATCATACGCAAATACGTCATAATATCGTTGGCGGTTTCTTCACCGTAATATGAAGTGACACGTTGCCAGGCGGCAGGGTCGGGCTTGCAGCACGACTCGGCATAATGTTGGGCGAAGGTCAGAGCTACCGCTTCGCTTTCTGGAAAATTCCCCAGTTCAAGCGCCATGATCTTTTGCAGTTCACTATCTGGAATTCCAGCTGCCAGCGCCGCTCGTGCATGTCCGTAGGAACAATAGCGGCACCCGTTAACGCTGGTAACGACCATCATAATTTTTTCTGCGAAGGCATGGCTGATCCGTCCGCCGCGTGCCGCGCTGCGCAAAGAGTCCATGTGGTCAAAGATACTTTTTACGTCAGATGTGAAATTTGGCAGGGTGTAAATGCGCTTATTAAAGATTGCTCTATTCATTATTGAATTCCTTTTCTTTGCTAGCCATCTTTTTTTGCTCGGGGCTTCCCGTGCATGGAGGATGGCTGGTTGTATTGAATGTTGTGCGGCTAATCAGGCAGTTTGTGTTTTGTGAAAAAAGTAAATTGTCAATGCCCAGCCGAGTATAAGTGCTGGTGTTACAAATTCCACAAATGGCAGCCACTTGATGTCTACTCTCATTTGCCGGCTGGAAATGATCACAAGTAAAGTTAATAAAGCTGGCGAAATAACGAACAACCATGACAACAAAATCTTTGTTTGCATGTCACATCTCCTTGATTATGGCGTTGGATACGCTTGTATTAAGAAATGGCGCTCTGTTGCATTATCGCGAACGTCCATCGGGCAGAGCATCAGCAAAATACGCGAGGAAGTACGGTCAGGGTTTTTCCATTGGTGGGGAAGGTAGGCTTCAAATACAAGGCTGTCTCCCGTCCCTAATAAATACCCCTGATTGTTTACTGTGTAGTTCACATGTCCTTCAATGCAGTATACAAACTCTCGTCCAGTATGGACGATGGGGCTCTTGCCGCTGTCAGCGCCGGGGTTTAATGTAACGATTAAGGGTTCAGCCCCAAAATGCGGCATTCCGGCTGCTAGGTCTTCCATTGTGCTGTGTTCAAACAAAACAAGCGGACGGTGCCCCTGTTTTTGGTAAACCAATTCCTTGCTCTCATGATTTGTTTGGAAGAATTCAGTGATGGAGACATGCAGGCTTTGCGCCAATTGCTGCAAAGTGCTTACACTGGGAGATGTGCGCTCGTTTTCGATCAAACTCAAGGTGTTGATGTTTAGTCCACTCATCTCGGCCAGGATGCGCATAGACAGCCCACGTTGACCGCGAATCTTCCGCAATCGTTGACCTACACTAATTGCATCATCTGGTTTGGGCGTGCTGCCTGGATCTTCCACTCTCGCTCTTTTATTTGCTTGTGCAGGTTGGTTGTTTTTTAGATAATGGGTTTTATCTGCCATGAAATAGCCTTTTGATACATTAAGCTTATACCAATATTATAGTACAAGATGTAATTTTTATGTTATATATTTACTGTTTTTTTGTGTAAATTATGTATAGTTCATACAAAAAGTAAAATTAATCCAAGTTGCGGCCTTGTAGAATTTGCACAAGTTTTAACGCCAAGGCGCAGAGTCGCAAAGGAAAAAACAATAGAATCTTAGCGTCTCCCTGGCACCGCCCGCCACTACGGCCCCCGAACTGAAACGAGTGGAGGGCAGGTGTTGCGACTTTGCGTTAAGAATCCCGACTAAAAGCGACTCAAAAAATGAAGGTAGCGACTTGAGTAAAAATTAATAATGACTGGGCAAATAGAAAACGCAGTAAAAATGGAGGGATCTCTTTTCGTTTACTGATTCGAGATGAGCGTTTGTTACATTTATCACATTGAAATTTGACAAAATGTACTAGGCTAGGTCGGACTGCAGGAATACACTATAGCAGACAGTGGCAAACAATAGCAATATATTGCAAATTATGGAAAACCTTCTTACTGCAAAGCAAGTTCAAGAGTTACTAAATGTAGACCGCACCACAATCTATCGAATGCTCAAAGACAGGCGCTTGACTGGTGTAAAGGTGGGTCAACATTGGCGTTTTTCTGCGCGTGATGTAAATGACGTTCTTGAGGGTACTGTCCGTTTGAATGAAACGGAAGTCCCTTTGTCTGGGGGTATTCTGCCTCTGCATTGTATGCAGCCCGTGCAGGATGTCTTTGCAGAGATTGCACAGGTTGGTGCAGTGACTGCCGATAAAAACGGAAATGCTCTGACTCGTATTAGTAATTCCTGTGATTTTTGCAAATTGATCATGGGCAGTGATGAAGGCCGTGTGGCTTGCTTGGAGTCTTGGGGCAGGTTGGTCGCTCAGGAAGATGCTGCTCCGGAATTTACAACATGTCATGCGGGCTTGCAGTATGCGCGTGCTCGCATAGAAGTTCGGTCGGAATTAATCGCCATTTTGATCGCCGGGCAATTTTACATACAGAAACCGGAAACAGAAGAAGAGAATCTGCGTATTGAAGCGTTGGCTCGCAAGTATCACATCAGCCAGGATCTGTTGATGCAAGCCTCAAAACAAATATCCGTGCTGGGAGATCGTAAGATTCCGCAGATCAGTGGGTGGTTGGAACGTGTTGCAAGTACGTTTGAACAAATTAGCTCTGAACGTGTTAATCTCATGGGCCGTTTACGGCAGATCGCCGAAATGAGCATCATTGAATAAATAATCTTAAGGAGAAAAAAATAATGTCTTTCAACTTTGATCAAGAACTCGATTGTAGTGGCCTGGCCTGCCCAATGCCAATTTTGAAAACCAAAAAAGCAGTGGACGCCCTTCAACTTGGGCAGGTACTCAAAATGATCGCGACTGACCCAGGATCATTGCCCGATATTCAAGCATGGACATCCAAAACTGGCCATGAACTGGTTGGACATGAAGAGGACGCCGGAAAATTCACCTTTTTCATCAAACGAACCAAATAAAAAAAGCCTGCTGAACAGCGGGCTTTTTTTATTGCACTGTAATCCACCTGATTTCGATGTGATTTGTCTTTTTCGCAAAAAGGAGTAAACATGACAGAGAAAACTGAAAAGTTAATTTTGATGTGTACACATGGGCCGGAAGATCCAGAGCGCGCCACGATCCCGTTTGTGATGGCAACCGCCGCCCAGGCCTCTGATGTGGAAGTGGTGCTTGGTTTCCAGGCAAATGGCGTGATGTTAATCCGCGAAGGCATTGCCCAGCATGTATTTGCGGCCGGTTTTCCTCCACTTAAAGAATTACTAGACATCTATCTTGAGAGCGGCGGCAAATTGCTGGTATGCGGACCTTGCGTCAAATCCCGCCAGATTGACCCGGAAAAAGAGTTTATTAAGGGTGCAGTTATTGTAAATGCAGCGACATTTGTAAAGGAATGTGCTGAAGCGACCAACGTACTGGTTTATTAGGAGAGCAAAATGGCAAAACGAATGGCAATTATCTCAACTCACGGCAGCCTGGATGCCGCTTACCCTCCCTTGATCCTTGCCACCGCCGCAGTGGCAATGGATATGGAAGTGGCAATTTTCTTCACTTTCTACGGATTGGAAATCATCAAAAAAGGCAATGCTGATAAATTGCAAGTCTCACCGATTGCGAATCCCGCCATGCCTCAACCGATCCCCGGCATTTCTGTCCCCAATATTATCGGCATGTTGCCCGGCATGACTGCTGTAGCCACTGGCATGATGAATGGCTGGATGAAAAAAGCCAATGTTGCCAAGCTTAGCGAATTGCTTGAAATAGCCGTCGAAAGCGGTGTGCGTATCATTGCCTGCCAGATGAGCATGGATGTGATGGGCATCAAAAAAGAAGAATTGATTGACGGTGTTGAAGTTGCCGGCGCGGCAGCCTTCATTGAATTCGCCGCTGATGATGCAATTGCACTGACATTCTAAAAAATTAAATAGGAGAACTTCAAAATGGCTGACGAAAAAATTCTCATTGTAATGACCAGCGGACCGGATACTCCGCGCCGCTGTGCCACACCTTTCTTTTTTGCCACACTGGCTGCGGCAATGGAATATGAAGTGACCATGTTCTTCACGATTGATGGCACACTTTTGCTCAAAAAAGGCATGGCTGAAACTGTCTTCCCCAAAGCCGGCGGCAAACCTGTCAGCGGCTTCATTCAGGATGCACTGGACGCGGGCGTGAAATTCACAGCTTGCACCGCCTCCACCGAATTGCATGATATCAAACCCGAAGACTTGATCGATGGCATAAAAATGGTCGGCGGTGCGTTCATGTGGCAATTGGCTGAAGACGCCAAAACCACGATGACTTTCTAAGGAGCTAACCATGACTGAAGTAAGAGGTTGCAACCTCCCTGAAGATTTGTACTACCTGATCGATAAACACGTCTGGGCCAAACCGATGGAAGACGGAACGCTTCGCGTCGGAATGACAGCTGTTGCCGCTAAATTGGCAGGATCCAATCTGGCAGGTGTCACCGTCAAAGCCAAGAATATAGGTCAGGAAATTGCACAAGGCAAAAGTGTTGCCACTGTAGAAAGCAGCAAATTTGTTGGACCAGCCACCGCCCTTGTGACATGTGTCTTACTCCGTGGCAATGAAAACTTAGCCGCCGATCCGAATTTCGTTACACGCGATCCCTACGGCGAAGGCTGGATCGCAGAGATCAAGCCCGCCAATTGGGATGCCGATAAAGGTTCCCTCGCCACTGGCGCTGACGGCATCGCCGCCTATCAAGCCAAATTGGAAGCCGATAATATTTCCTGTTCATAATCATAGCAGGTTACGTTTATAGCGTAGCCTAAAAAATTTGGAGGAGAACATGCCCGACGAAACGATTAAACAAAGTCTTGCGAAACAGGGCGTTTCAAGACGTGATTTCTTGAAACTAAGCGGATTGCTGGCAGCAGCCATGGGGTTGCAAGCCGCACCCGTGGAAGCGAGTGGCCTGCCCGTTTCTCTCAACGCTCCAGCAAGCGGCTATCAGGAACAGGCGATCCTACATGCGATTGAAACCAAACAACGCCTGCCTGTCATCTGGCTTGAATTTCAGGACTGCACAGGATGTACCGAAGCTGTCTCGCGCAGTGTTTCGCCCAGCCTGGGAAATTTGGTTCTTAACACACTCACCATTGAATATCACGAAACACTTTCTGCGGCGGCTGGCTTTCAAGTAGAACAAGCCAAGAAAGACGCCATGGAAAAATATGCGGGGCAATATGTTCTTGTGGTTGAAGGCAGTATTCCAACCGATAATGATGGCTCATACTGCGTCATTGGCGGCAGGTCGGCTGTGGACATTTTGAAAGAAGCAGCAGCTGGCGCAGCGGCGATCATTGCTGTTGGAAATTGCGCTGCATATGGCGGACTTCCGAAAGCCAAACCAAATCCAACGGGCGCCAAAGGCGTTTGGGAACTCATCACCGACAAGGCAGTTGTAAATATCTCTGGCTGCCCTGCTATTCCCGAAGCCACTACTGGTGTAATTGCTCACTTTGCTGTCTTTGGAACTCTCCCTAAACTTGACAAACTCAATCGTCCTTTAACTTTCTACGGCAAGACCGTTCATGATCGCTGCCTGCGCCGCCCGTTCTACGAAGCTGGCAAGTTTGCGCTTTCCTTCGATGATGAAGGCGCGCGAGAAGGTTACTGTCTATACAAACTCGGTTGCAAAGGCCCAACAACTTATAACGCCTGCGCGACCATTAAATGGGATCAGGGTCTTTCCTTCCCAATTCAATCGGGTCACCCGTGCCTTGGTTGCTCTGAACCCAACTTCTGGGATGGCGGCGGATTCTACGAGGGGCAGTCTGCTCCGTTGGATCGCCCGACCATTGCTGCGGTTGGCGCGGCAATTGGCGCTGGCGCTGCGCTGGGAATTGGTACGGCGCTGGTCAATCAATCCAAGAAGAAAGCCAAAAAAGGAGAATCATAATGAGCTCACAAGCTGTTCTCGAATTTGCGCGTGGTCCATTCTTCTACTTCGCACTGTTGTTCATGCTGTTCGGGCTGGCGTATCGCCTGTTTAGTGTGATCAGCCTCGGGTGGAGTAAGGACCGAGTCGTCCCGATGGGAAGCAAATCCAAAGGCGTCGTCATCACCTTTTTGAAGGCGTTCCTCATCTGGCCCTTCATCCCCTGGGTAAAAATACTTTCAACCGCAACCCGTTGATCTACATCGGCGGTGGTTTGTTCCATCTCAGCCTGTTCGTGGTGATTATTTTGGGCGCGCCGCACATGCTGGTTTGGAAGAGCTTGATCGGCTTGGGTTGGCCCACTCTGCCCCTGCCCGTCGTAGATTGGATGGCAGCAGTGGGAATCATTGCGATGGTAATTTTGCTGATTAATCGCCGGATCCATCCCGTCCTCAAACTGATCTCTGGTCCTGCTGAATTTTTTGCGTGGCTGTTTGTTTTCCTGCCGATGATCACAGGCTACATGATGACCCATCATATCGGCGGTTCGTACGAAGCGCTGTATGCCCGTCACATGATTACAGTGGATGTGCTGATGATCTGGATTCCATTGAGCCGCATTTCGCATTTCGTGTTTTACTTCTTCTCGCGCGCCATTCACGGTCAGGAATTTGGCAAGCGCGGTGTGGCTGTGTAGGAGGTGAATAATGTCTACAACTGAAAAAGCAATGGAAGCCTTCGTACATGAAACTGGCGGCTGGGTGGCTGCTCAACTGGAAGCCTGCACCCGCTGCGGCATGTGCGCTGAAGCCTGTCATTTTTATCAGGCGACTGGCAACCCTGAATACGCGCCTGTTTGGAAAATGGAACTCTTGCGCCGCGCGTACGAACAACGCTTCACTCTGGTCGGCGGAATCAAACTTTCTTTAGGTTTGGATAAGCCCATCACCGATGAAGAACTCGCTCACTGGAGCGATCTTAACTATGAAGCCTGCACCGTCTGTAACAAATGCTCGATGGTCTGCCCAATGGGAATTGACATCGGCACACTGTTGCACGGAATGCGCGCAGGTCTCGCTGCGGCGGGAGATGTCCCTGCTGATCTGGCAGCTGCAGTGACCAAGCAAGTTAATGAAGGAAGTCCGCTTGGCATGACCGACACCGTTTGGGATCAACGCCTCGAATGGGTTGCTGACGAATGGGAAGTTGAAATCCCACGCGATGTGAAAGACGCGACCACGATGGTCGTTTTCTCCTCCATCGAAGTAATGAAGTTCCCAGCTAACGTTGCCGCGATTGCGAAAATTCTCAACAAGGCTGGCGAAAAATGGACAGTCAGCAGCAAGGCGCGTGAAATCGTCAACTTTGGTTTCTATGAAGGCAGCGAAGAGCACACTAAATTATTCCTCAACCGCGTACTCGATGGCGCAAAAGATTTGAATGTCAAGCGTATCGTGGTAACCGAGTGCGGACATGCGTATGATGCCCTGCGTTGGCATGCCGCCAACTGGATTCCCGAAGCAAGCAACTTTGAAGTCATTCATATCACTGGCGTTTTAGGTGAATTGATCGGCAGTGGACGAATCAAGATCAAGCCTGGTTTCTTTAATGACGGCGGCAAGATCACCTTCCACGATGCCTGCAAGATTCAACGCAAAGGCGGACATATTCAGGAACCGCGTGATATTCTCAAAGTGCTGGCTCCCGATGCCTTTATCGAAATGACACCCAACCGCGAAGAGTCTGTTTGTTGCGGCGGCGGTGGCGGTGTGATTGCAGTCAAAGCTGCTGACCCTGTCCGCTATGCTTCGTTTGAGTTGAAGATCGATCAGGTGAACACAGTCAGCGCCAAGACAGTCGCAATGACTTGTTCCAACTGCCGCTTGCAGTTCACAGACAGCGTTGACCACTTCAAGTTGGACTGGAAAGTCGCTGGACTATCTCAGATGGTCGCAGACGCGTTGGAAGAGTAGGAGATAAAACATGGCACAAAGAATTGTTGTTGACCCCATTACCCGCATCGAAGGACATCTTCGCATCGAAGCCGAACTTGATGCCGAGAACAAAATCAGCAAGGCGTATTCCGCAGGTACGATGGTGCGCGGTATCGAAATCATTTTGAAGGGACGCGACCCGCGCGATGCCTGGGCATTTGCTCAGCGCACTTGCGGCGTCTGCACCACCGTCCACTCTTTTGCATCAATCCGCTCGGTGGAAGATGCGTTGAACATCCCCATTCCAAAGGCTGCCAATCTCATCCGCAATTTGATGATTACCCAGCAGTACGTCCACGATCATGTGATGCATTTTTATCACCTGCACGCGTTGGATTGGGTGGATGTTGTAAATGCGCTTCAAGCCGACCCGACAGCGACCTCTGCCATTCAGCAGAGCATCTCCCCGTGGGCGAATTCTTCCCCGCGTACTTCAAAGATGTGCAGAACAAAGTGAAGGGCATCGTCGAAAGCGGACAACTCTCCATTTTTGCAAATGCCTATTGGGGACATCCCGCCTACAAACTGCCGCCTGAAGTTAATCTATTGGCAGTGGCGCATTACCTTGAAGCCCTTGAAGCACAGAAGACCTTCACCAAGATTCATACTATTTTCGGCGGCAAAAATCCGCACCCGAACTTTGTGGTTGGCGGCGTACCCATGCCGATTGACCTCAATAGTGACACCGCGCTCAACGCCGAACGTCTTTCCATCATCAAAGACAGCATTGACCGCATGATCCAATTCGTCAACCAGGTTTACATTCCTGATCTGCTGGCGATCGCTCCCTACTATTTGGAATATGCAGGACTCGGCGAAGGTGTTGGCAATTTCCTGACCTGGGGCGAACTGCCCGGCACAGACATCAAAGACACTTCGAAATTTGTTGTGCCGCGCGCGGTCATTATGAACCGTGACCTGACTCATATCGAAGAGCCGAATCCAAATGACTTTGATATGATGAAAGAGTTTGTTGCTCACTCTTGGTACAAACAAAGTGTTGGCGACAAGGAAGGTTTGCATCCCTTCAAAGGCGAAACTGAATTCAACTTCACAGGACCCAAACCGCCCTATGAGCAATTGGAAGTCGAACAGAAATACTCCTGGCTCAAATCCCCGCGTTGGGCAGATACTCCCATGGAAGTTGGTCCGCTGGGGCGTGTGCTCGCCATGTATGCCAGTGGTCACAAGCAGACTCAGGACTTGACCAATTTCGTCCTCAAGCAGTTAGATGCTCCGCTTGAAGCCGTCTTCTCAACACTCGGACGCACCGCCGCACGCGGTATCGAAACCGTTGTCTTTGCAGATGAAATGCTTAAGAATTACAACGAACTGATTGACACGATCAAGGCAGGTGACACCAGAACCTTCAATGGCGACAAATGGGAGCCCACTACCTGGCCCTCTCACGCTGAAGGCTTTGGTTTCATGGAAGCCCCACGCGGCGCACTCGGTCATTGGGTCGTGATTGACAACGGCAAGATCGAGAACTACCAGATGGTTGTCCCGACCACCTGGAACGCATCTCCGCGAGATCACAAGGAACAGGCTGGACCATACGAAATGTCACTCGTTGGCACACCGCTTGCCAAGCCTGAATGGCCGCTGGAAATTTTGCGCACCATCCACTCGTTTGACCCATGTATGGCTTGTGCCATCCACATGGTGGATGCAGACGGCAATGACCTTGGCGAAACTGCAACCGGCATGAATGTTTGCATAAGCTAAAAAACAATTTAAACAGTGACCTCCGATTTCAAACATCGGAGGTCACCTTCTCAATTTTATTGGTCAAAACATATCGGCAACTCTATTGGTAACATAATCATGAACTCAACTTCAATCCCTCCAAAAACTTCAATTGTAAAAACATTTGCTCCAGGCTGGTTCGCTTCTGTTATGGGCACCGCCGTGATCGTCGTTGCACTCTTTGTATTTCAAAGCGTATTCCCATTTGCAAAAGCGCTGGGTACATTCTTCCTGTTTGCTTCCATTTTTCTATTTTTAGTTCTCATTGTTCCGTGGACATTGCGCTGGTTCATGTATCCAGCCGATGTCCGCCATGACCTGAATCATCCTGTATCGGCGGCGTTCTTTCCGACCATGCCGATCTCCATGCTGATTGTTGGGATTGCGCTTGAAAAGGTCGGCGCTGGCTTCCTCCCGGAAGATCTGCTTTGGACCATTCTGCAAATCCTCTGGGTTATTGGCTCGGCTGGAATATTAATTTTTGCGCTGACCATTCTCAATACGTTTTTTCACAAGTCAGAAGTACAGTGGGAAACTTCCACGCTTGGCTGGCTAATTCCGCCTGTTTCGACTTTGCTGGTTCCCGTTTTGGGAATTAGCCTCTCGATACATTTTCAAGGAACAACCTGGGGCGCAGTAAATCTCATTACCAGCCTTATCTTCACGGGGTTCGGCAGTTTGCTATTTATCTTTGTCATGTCGCTGGTTTTTATCCGCTACATTTTTCATCCCATACCACCCGCGCATCTCGCGCCGACCATGTGGGTTGGAATCGCGCCAACCTCCATCTTGACCATTGTTGTGCTAAAGTTTGCCGAACCGCTGGCGCTATTTTTTCAAGCTGCTCCTGAAATTGAACAAACACTAAATTTTCTTTCAAAGCCTCTCGCCGTTATGTTGTGGGGATTTGCACTGTTCTGGCTTTTGCTGGCGTTGATTGTCACATTGGGCGTTCACCAAAAATCATCCATTCCTTTTGCCCTTAGCTGGTGGGCATTTGTGTTTCCTGTCGGTGCTTTTGTTGTCTCAACCGGTGTACTTTTTCAGGCGATTCCACTGGCATTTTTTCAGTGGATCGGACTATCCGCGCTGACCTTTCTCTTAATCCTCTGGTTGGTCGTTGCTGCAAATACCTTGATCGGCGTCTGGCGCGGAAGCATCTTTGTGCCACATGCACCCGCAAAACGCTGATATGATTTAAGTTCTGAATTAAATTAAAACGTATTTATTATTTAACGGAGACAGACATGGAACTTGAAACCACAGGACGAAAAATTGTAATGGGACTGGGCAATACTCTCAACAAAGATGAAGGGCTTGGGGTTCATGCACTTGAAATCCTGGAGAAAAAACTTGCTGCTCTCGCTCCCGATGTGGAATTTATTGACGGTGGCGCGCTGGGGTTGAATCTGCTGCCGTGGGTCGAGGAAGCCTCGCATCTGCTGGTGCTCGACTCAGTCGTCTCGCGCTTTTCCCTGCCTGGTCAGGTAATGGAACTGAAAAAAGACGAAATTCCACTCTATAGCAATATCAAAATGTCAGATCATCAAATTACCTTTCAAGAAGTGCTGGGACTGGCAAAATTCCGAAACAAATTTCCTGAACACTTGCACCTCGTCGGCGCACAGCCCGTGGATATGAACATCGGCTACGGTATGAGTCCGGAAATCGAGGCTGTCATCCCGCAAATTTTAGAACGAGCTGAGCGGGTTTTGCGTGAATGGGGATTGATCGGGTAATCGCCATGCATGAATTACCCATCACTGAGTCTTTATTAAAGATCGCCCTCGATCATGCCAAAAAAGGAAATGCCAAACGCATCACTGATTTACATATTGTCATGGGCGAACTCGCCAGCATGGTGGATGACTCGATCCAGTTCTATTGGGAGATCATCGCCAAAGATACAATCGCTGAAAAAGCAACTCTGCATTTTCGTCGTGTACCTGCCGAGCTGCAATGCATGACCTGTTTTGAAAAATATCATCCCACCGATAAGGAACTGGTTTGTCCAAAGTGTCACGGCGTTGGCGCAAAGATTATCCAAGGCGAAGAGTTTGCACTGGAGTCGATTGATGTGGAGTGAAAAACCTGAAGATAGACACGTAAATTCACCCTTCTCGGGCGGATGCCCGGGTGCAGTGGTTATTCTATTTTTTCGATTGTGAGATTGAAATGTGTTTAGGCGTACCCGGAAAAATTGTTGAAACCTATGAAAAAGGCGGACTGCATATGGCAAGAGTGGACTTTGGCGGAATCTTCCGCGAAGCCTGCCTGGACTATGTGCCTGAAGCAAAAGTCGGCGAATACTGCATCATCCATGTTGGCTTTGCGATCAGCGTATTGAGCGAATCGGAAGCAATGGAAACGCTCGAACTTCTACGGCAGATCGGCGGAATTGAAGAAGAGTTAGGCCCCGAACCAACGCCATAAATATTTGGCTCATATGTAAAAGTAGAAATTCTGAACGCGAATAGCGCGAAGATTGCCCGCTTCTACGAAAAAAATCGCGTCATTTGCGTAATTCGCATTTGAGCCAAATATTTTTATAATAGCCAACCATCTAAACTTCAACATTTGGAGAAAATATGAGCAACACACAAGAATTTAAAATTGGCACAGATCTATACTCCATCCCCGCAGATCGTTTCTACGGACGAGAGAATCACATGTGGGCATCCTTTGACCATGTCACAGGAAATGTCACCATCGGCATGGACGCGCTTGGTCTGGCCGCATTGGGCGATCTGGCTTATGTCTCTTTGCAGCCCGCAGGCACCAAAGTGGAACGCGGCGAATCTCTTTGGCACGCTCGAGGCCGCCAAAATGACAGGCGACCTGACTTCCCCATCAGCGGCGAGATCGTCGAACGCAATGACCTCACCGTCCGCAACCCCGCACTGGTCAATCAGGAAACCTACACCAACGGCTGGCTGGTTGTCATCAAGCCCAGCAATTGGGAAAACGAATCCGCGCAAATGGTAAATGTAGATGAACTGCCCGCATGGGTTGACTCCGAACTCAAACGCTATCGTCAGCAAGGTTGGATCGACTGATGGATCTGCGCTTGATCATTCAGGATAATGTCACTGCTTCCTTCGGCCTCAGCGCCGATGAGGTGATCGGTGAGCGCGTTGGCACAGGCGAGTCTGTTCCCACGCTGCGCCTTTACACATATAAATCTCATTGCGGGCTGGTCGGACGTTTCCAGAATATTCAAAACGAACTGCGTCTTGATTTCTGCAAAGAGAACAACATCACCGTCAATCGTCGTCCCACCGGCGGCGGCGCGATCATCATGGGGGAGGGGCAACTAGGGCTGGCGCTCATGCTTCCGGGGCACGCCGAAGACACATACAGCCGCGCACGCGATTTGATGTCCACTCTTTCCGAAGGCATCATCAAAGGCTTGAACGAACTGGGCGTCAACGCGCAATTCCACAACAAGAACGACATCATGGTCAACGGCAGAAAGATCGTCGGCACAGGCATTCATCGCGCCCACTCCGGCAGCCTGCTTTTCCACGCCAGCACGCTTGTCGATCTGGATGTGAAACTCATGCTGCAAGTGCTCAACACGCCGCTGGAAAAAGATCTCCGACAAACTGGTATCTGCCATCACTGAGCGGATAACGACTGTGCGCCGCGAACTGGGGCGGGATATTCCTCTCGAAGATGTTCGGCAGGCCATCGCAAGAAATTACGCCTCGACTCTTAACCTTGAGCTGATACCCGGACAATATACAGCAGACGAACTCCAGGCTATTTCCAAAACCGAAGCCGAAAAATATCTCAGCGACGAATGGATCTATCAGACCTCCACCGTAGAAGATAAATTCGGCGGCGCAAAATTCAAGACCCCTGTTGGCCTGCTCGATATCCGTGTAGCCATGGCGGGCGAAACGCTCAAAGCTGTTTACATCGGTGGAGATTTCTTCGCTGAAGAATCGGCCGTGGCTGAAATGGAAGGCGCATTGCGCTGGCACGCAAGCCAACCTGAAAAAGTATCCGCTACGCTGGCAAAGGTCTATCAACGCCGCGAAAAAGATTTCAACGGCCTCCCTCTCGAAACGATTCAAGAGACGACACTCAAAGCCATCGCAAATGCTGTTTTGGTGGGAACTCTCGAAAACGCCAACCCTTATGACCCTGCCGCTTCCTAATTCCAACGAGATCATCTTCCACACCCCTGGTTTTCGCGGCTACAAAACCGACGAACATGACAATCAGGGTGCGGAGGAATTTGTCTCGATCAGCATTACAGGTACAGCCTGTGCGCTGAGTTGCGAACATTGCAACACAAAAGTATTGCGCGGCATGACCGATCTGCGCCGCTTCGATGGCTCGTTGTATGACCTGTGCGAATCACTGGCAGGGCAGGGCACACGCGGCGTGTTGGTCTCTGGCGGCAGTGACCCGAAGGGACGTGTTCCGCTTCTTTCCCACATAGATGATATGAAACGGGTTCGTACAGAATTGGGAATGGCCGTCCGCGTGCATGTAGGTTTGCCTGATGAAGAAACCTGCGCCGCACTCGGCGAAGTGGATGTGGACGGTGCAATGATCGATATCATCGGTCATCGCGACACCATTCACGAGGTCTATCATCTCGATGCCGACCCGGAAGATTATGAAGATGCGCTTTCGTGGCTGGAAAAATATAAAGTTCCGATGGTGCCGCATATTGTCATGGGGCTGCACTACGGAAAAATGCTCGGCGAAGACCGCGCGCTTGAGATGATCATCCGCCATCCACCGAAGCTGTTGGCATTGGTGGTGTTGATGTCGATGTCAAAAACAGCAATGGCGAACGTCACTCCTCCGTCCCTGAGTGAGATCGGCGCATTCTTCCAAAAGACGCGTAAGGCACTCCCGTCCACACCTGTGATGTTGGGTTGCGCCCGTCCGATGGGAGATATGAAAGTTGAAATTGATCGTCTGGCGGTGGATGCCGGTTTGAACGGCATTGCATTCCCTGCCAATGATATTGTTGAATATGCCCGCCAGGCTGGGCTGCGTCCGCAGTTCGTAAATGCCTGCTGCGGGGTGACTTGGTAAATTCTTCAAACACGAAGGACACAAAGTACATAAAGTGAAATGCGGTTTCGCTTAAGGGTTTTACCTTCGTGACCTTGGTGCCCTTTGTGTTTATTTTTTCAGGGAGTTATCATGGCAAAAGTAACCATTCCAGCAGACCAGCAGGCAGAGCATTTTCAGATCAGCCCGGATTATGTCCGCATTAGTATGGCGGCGGCAATTGAGCTTGGATTGAAGCCGGGTCGCATTGAACGCGCAGCCTGCGATTGTATTAATTTGCTTCAAAATTATCCCGAAGGTTGTTACGCCAACTGCACCTATTGCGGATTGGCGCGTGAGAGACCAGGAATGCCCGAAGACAATACTTTCATTCGCGTAGGCTGGCCTTTGTATTCCACAGACCTCATCGCAGAGAAAATTGCCGAGCGCGAAGCCAAAAAGGAAGTTGGGCGCGTATGCGTTTCTCAGGTTCAAGATCACCGTGCCAATGCCGACATGATGGAAATTATCCGCCGTGTGCATGAAAAAGCTCCGCAGGTTCCAATTGCGGCATTGGTCAGTGCAACGCTTTTGAATGAAGCGAAACTTATAGAGATCCGCGATGCGGGTGTGGACATTATTGGCATTGGCTTGGATGGCGCAACAGAAGAAATCTTCGACGAGGCGCGTGGCAAGAAGACTCGCGGCCCGCATAAATGGGATTATCACTGGGAGATCATCCGCATGGCTCGCAAGATGTTCGGGCCAATGAATGTCAACTGTCATGTTATTGTTGGCTTGGGCGAAACGGATCGCGACCTTTTCAATTTGTTCTTCCAATTGAGAGAGGAACAGATCGCCGGGTATTTGTTCGCGTTCAATCCAGAACCGGGCACCGCTACACAAGACCTGCCGCGCCAGCCGCTTGACCGTCACCGCCGTGTGCAGCTTGTCAAATATTTGATCGAAAATTATGAGCTGTCTCCAGCGGCGATCACCTACAACGAAGCAGGCGGACTCTCAAAATTAGATGCTCCCGAAACCATGCTGGATGAAGCCATTAATTCAGGTTTGCCGTTTATGACCAACGGCTGCCCTGACCGTCACGGCGTGATGGCTTGCAACCGTCCGTATGGGTCGTACCGCCCGAGCGAGGAATATCGCGATTATCCGTTCGTGCCGAATGCCGAAGATGTGACCATCATCCGCGGGCAGATGCGGTTGGATGAAGTTTGGGCGAAGTCCATTTCTGCGGCGCAGTAGCAGCTTCCAGTTAAGGATGAGGCGGCGAAGCTGTCCATGAAACCGATTCGGCTGATCAATCTGGGCGCTGTCCCGCCGTGGCAGACTCAGGCAATTTATCATGCGCTTGCTGAAAGAATGGACGATGAAGCACAGGATACGATCGTGCTTTGTCGTCCGAGTGAGCCGTATTTGTGTCTTGGGTATCATCAAGTTTTCGAGAGCATATTTGACCCGTCTGAATGTGCGCGGCGCGGATTGCCTGTGTATCGGCGTCGGTTGGGTGGCGGCGCAACTTATCTGGATGAGAACCAGATTTTTTATCAATGTATTTTTCATCACACGCATTTGCCTGTGATGCTGAAGGATATTTATTCTTCGGCGCTTGCCGCACCTGTCAACACACTGCGCGGACTTGGCTTAAGTGCGGAGTTGCGCGAGACGAATGAGATCGAAGTGAATGGCAGGCGCATTGCAGGCACGGGTGGCGGGCGGATCGAAGATGCCGCGATCGTGGTCGGGAATATTTTGTTTGACTTTGATTACGAAGCGATGACGGCCGTCTGGCAGACTCCGTGGCCGTCGTTTCGGTTGCTGGCACAGAAGGCGTTGCGCCAAAGAATCATCACGATGAAGGACCTGGCGTTGAATGTTTCGATGGAGCAGGTTACGGATTTGTTGATCGAGTCGTTTGCCACGTCAATGGGGCGGGAATTGGAAACTGGCGAGTTGACGCCTGAAGAATGGCAGGCCGCCGAGGAAGAGGCGCAGGAACTTGCTTCACCTGATTACCTGGCGCTGCATAAAACAAACTCCATCCCTGAACCAATGCGTACCTTGAAAATTTCGGCACGCGCATTTATTCGTTATGATGAAGTTCAGATGGATGGTTATGGTGTGCGGGGGAGTTTCTGGCTTTCGGACGATGTAATTCAGGAGGTCATTTTACAATCGACTCCTGAACGGGATTGGAATTTTGAAGAAGAGAAATTACGGGGAATTTTATTCAGCGATTGGAAGGAAAATATTGAACTTTAAAAGAAGCATAAAATTCTTATGCTTCTTTATCTGTCTACTGTATAAATACCAAAAATGAATCACAATGAACGTGAAGAAAAAATGAAATCCAGCACTCTTTGTGGTGAAAACAGTTGATTATAAGTAGAGAATTTTTATGAAAATTCAAGATCTTCGAGGATTATTTTCTTCTTTGGAGATTTCCATAAACATAATTCTAAAAGAGTCAGCTATTCTTCAAGCTGATTAAATCCGCGCCCCAATATTTCCTGTGCAGGGGAAACGATCACAAATGCCTGTGGATCTTCTTTTGCAACAGCCGTTTTTAAGTTATGTACCTCAGTGACGGTCAACGCACACATAAGAATCGTGCGATCTGTGCCCGTATACATGCCCTTGCCATTGATGGCTGTCACACCACGTTTGAGATCCGAAAGAATCCGGTTGGAAACTGCCTCTGCATTGCCGGTGATGATCAACGCCAAAAGCTGACGGCGGCGTTGACGGGGGGCGATCAGCGCGCGCAAGCCTCTCGGTTTACCCTGCTCAGATGGCGCGGCGGTTGCCGTTTCATCGCCAAAGCGCGGAAGCACCTCGCCCGTCGCGCGCGTCATATTGATCGTGGCAATTGCAAAGATCGTCAGGAATGTATAAAACAAAAGCCCCAGCCCGATCATAATCTCACCTGAAATTGGCCCAACCGAAGCGCGGCGAATAAACTCCTCAGCATTTATCGGCGAAGCAGGGTACAGCCAAATCTTCGCCACCCACGAAGCATAAAGAATTAGAAATATCCAATAATAATTTCGGCGCAAGCGGCGCCCAAAAGCCTCCCACACTGAAATGGGAAAACTGGGGGTAAGCAAACTTTCCGCGAGATTCTCCGCCCAATCTGGCGAGGGATGAAACGGCGGCACCAGCATAGCCGCATAAAAATCCGTTTCCATCAAACGCACACGATAACTCCACAACTCATAATAACGATACCGCCGCGCTTCAATAAAAAGAAACCACAAGACCAACAGCGTATTTAACAATATGATCGCATGATGAACATTCGATTGACTGAACGCAATGGAAAGGGTCGCGCCAGTGGCAACCAAAAAACCTGTCAGAGTTCAAGTTTACTTCTTTAATTTTAATTTGTATGCTTCCTTAACAGGTTTCAATGGACGTGGCAGCCAAAGCGGACGGCGATTGCCATCAGGACTGACTTTGTCTGCGGGGCGCGTCAGTGCGAGCCACTCACGATATTTCTCCATGGACTTGTTCGTATCCACAAAGAGATCACCAGCTTGTTCGCCTGCTTCAGCTTTGCGGATGCTGAACACCTTTTGCAGCCAGCAGTGGACTCCGCTAATCGGGTCGGGATGCACCGCATGAGCAAGATTTTGATTCACGCCAACATTGCTCCACCAGATGCGGCTCGTATCCGGGTCAGAGGATTTCCATGCCTTCGCGCCGTGGATGACGCGCATGAGGAATCCGCCTTTGCCATCGTCGTGCAGTTCCACGAGATTGGATGACCCTTTGCTCACGCCTTTATCTTCCTGCAAACGCCAACGTCCCAAGTGGTGGCTGATGGCGATGATACCAGGCTTGATTCCTTCCGTCACCCAAACCGAATCCACGAAGTGACCAATTTCGGTTTCCACTTTGGCAAGGTCGCCTGTTTCAAGTCCGTTGCGTTTGGCGTCTTCGGGATTCATCCAAATGGGATTCTTGTGCGAGATTTCCACCAGCCATTTTGCATTTGCTGAACGCGTGTGAATCAATGTCGGCAAACGGAAATTAGGGAGAAGGATCATCTCGCCTTTTTCACGGTCGATGAAATCAGGGTGGACGTGACTCTTCACCGTCCACGGGATGACGTTTTCTTTTCAGGCCAGCCCCAATCAGAGAGCGTGTCGCTAAAGAATTCGAGTTTCTTGGATGGCGTATCGAAGCCTGCTTTGGGTAATCCATCCACCATTAAGCCGAGGACAGCGCCGGAAGCGTCTCGGGCACGATCATGCTCGTCGGTGGTCAGACCAGTTTCAGGCGTAGTATGAAGCGTTTTGTCGAAGGGAGAATAATTCTCTTTCTTAACTTCAAAGACTCCATACTTGCGCATGTATGCCAATGGAGTCAATCCTTCCTTTGCAGCCGCTTCAGGCAGACCCGGCACGGAGTTTTCAAAAATCCATTGATAGTATTCATCCACGGTGATGATCTCACCCTTGCGATACGGGCTCTCGAACCACTGACGAATGCCGAGCGAACCGTCGGGATCCATTTTTGCAGAGAGCTGAATCCAGAACTCATTCTCTTCCCAAACCTCGCCGGGGTTGGCTTGATAGGTGAAGTCCACTTTCATGCCGGCGCGTTCCATCGCGACGCGGCGCACAGGCTGACGGAATGCGATCCACTGTCCTGCGTGCGTTTCCTGACTCATCAGGTCGTGGCGTTCGGGGCCGTGACCTGTGGGCAGAACATAATCAGCGAACCATGCGGTCTCATTCCATGTGGGCGTGAGTGCCACATAACATTTAATTTTTGATTCATCTCTTGAGCGCCTTGAGCCACATGAAGCCATCGGGGTTGACCCACATCGGGTTGTAGACGCGTGTGAAATAAACATCGATATCGCCGCGACCTTCTTCGAGCATATGCGGCAAAAGAATGGACATTTCATAATGTGCGAGCGGATATTCGATGGGGTAATGCAGTTCGTTCCAGGTCTCTGGAGCGGGCGCGCCTTTGAACGGCTTGGGGACAAATTTATTCCAGCCTGTCATCGAAGTACCGCCTTTGTTACCGATACTGCCGGTCAACACATTGAGGAAGAGCAGGCAGCGCGCCACTTGCCATCCACCGAGATTACCAACACTCGCAGAGCGCCAAACATGTGTGGCAAGTTTGCCTTCGCAATTGGCAACGAGACGCGCCGTTTCCTGGATGCGTTCGATAGGAACTTCGGATTCCTGCGAGGCGCGTTCGAAGGTGTATTCGGAGTAGAGGTCTTTCAGTAATGCGTCGAACAGGTTGAATAATTCATTATCGAAAGTCGAAGGTCGAAGGTCTTTGGGTGTTGCTAATGCAGTGCGAATCTTTTCGGCTAACTCGCTACTGTTCACTGTCAACTGACCACTGACAACTGCATTTAGAGTCTCTTTCCAATTGACCCATTTGCGCATGAATTCTTTATCGTAGAGATCGTTTTGAATGAGATGATTGGCGATGGCAAGCAGAATGGTATTTTCACTGCCGGGCCATGTCGGCAGCCATACATCGCTCATGGATGCGGTGTTGCTCAGGCGCGGGTCGAAGGTGATGAGTTTCGCGCCATCCGTTTTGGCTTCGATGATGCGCTGGGCGTGCGGGTTGAAGTAATGTCCCGTTTCGAGGTGACTTGAGATAAGAAGGATGACTCGCGCGTTGGCATAATCCGGGCTTGGACGGTCTTGCCCGAGCCAGAAGTTATAGCCAGCACGCGCAGACGATGAACAGATATTGGTGTGGCTGTTGTGACCGTCCATACCCCAGGCTTGGACGATGCGGTTGGTGTATCCGTCTTCGCCGGGGCGACCCACGTGATAGACAATTCCATTCGGGCGGCGCAGTTTACTCTCGCGCATTTTCTCGGCAATTTCAGAGAGTGCCTGCTCCCAGGAAATTTGCTCCCATTTGCCTTCACCGCGTTTACCCACCCGCTTCAATGGATAAAAAATTCTTTCAGGGTCATAGACTTGATTATGAGTTGCGGGTCCCTTGGCGCAGTTGCGTCCACGAGAGCCAGGGTGGACGGGGGTGCCTTCGAACTTACGAATCTCATAAGTATCTTTATCAACATACGCAAGCAAACCACACGCCGACTCGCAGTTGAAGCAGACGGTTGGCACAAGTGTGTAACGCCGGGCAACTTTCTTCGGCCATTCCTTGCCGTCCCATTCGACCCATTCATCCCACACATCGGATGGGGGATACTGGCTGATGCGCCCATCCTCGTGGACGACTTCGGTCAGTTTGATGGGCTTGCGGTCAGAGTCCGCGAATTGCGGGACGGCGGTGCCTGCGGAAGTTTGAGGGACTTTTTTCATAAGGTGTCGGGTTCCAGGTGTCAAGTTTCAGGTTGAAGGTTTGAAAGTTGCAGGTTTAAAGGTTGAAGGTTACAGGTTCGTAGTTATAAAGAACGCAACTTTCAACTTACAAACATTCCAACCTTCCAACTTTCTTTACGAATTCGGAATATGCTGCGGCGCCATCACGAAGGCGTATTCATAAAAGAATAGGCCGACCAATGCGGCGAGAACTGCAACGGGCAGCGCAGGCGCGAATGCGATCATCAATACGAGCGGGATGATATGCCCGAGGACAATTCCACCCCACCAGTAATGATTGCGGAAACGTCCATGAGTCATTTCGCGGGAGGCGAGCATGGCTGTATCTGTCGGGAAGGAGTTGAGTTTGCCTGCGAAAGTCATCAGCAAGTTGACGGCGATGCTGACGGGGAAAAGAGTAGCGAGAAGTGAAGTCAGGTTAGCAGAGAAATTCACGAATACGCTCAAAGTAAGGAACACGCCGCTTGCCACCATTGCGGATTGGGACAGCAATTGGAAGGGCAGTAAATTGTTCTGCCACATGTCGCGTCCTTCGGCTTGACCGAGCAGGAAGGCAGTGTAGATGACGACTCCAAAAGCGAACGGGAAGACGATCCACGCTGCTATGGTGCGAATACCTGCGACAAACTCTACAGGCAGAATGTTCCAGAACGCGCCTGCTTCGAGCAGCCACCACAACCCAGCCACAGCCGTGAATGTGACCATGATGTACGCGCCGCGCGCCACCCATGATTTCCACTGCGGGCGGAGCAAAATATTCAAGAAGCGTTTCGGTTGAGACAAATCCTTGATAAGCAGGATGGTCGTGATGAGCATAAAGACCATCGCGGTGAAGCCTGCGGCGAGGAAGGTCGCCGAATCGAAGTTGAAGATGTTGAACATCGTGCCGAGGCTCAACAACATGAAAATTCCGCCCGCGATGCTTTTGGTGACCAAATAAGCTGGCAACTCCCAATGCCATTGGATGTTGTGCTGGGCATTGTAGGCCGTCTGCACCATTTGCTCGGCAACACGTCCACCGATTTGAATGGGGCCATTCATCGGGCGGCCTTGTTCCTGCGGGGTGCGGATGGGCGTGCCTGATTTGGATTTCAAGACAGGCAAGGCAATCGCGCCATGTTCATACGCAGAAACGTTCTGCTCGGTGATTCTATCTGCCCATATGTATGAGTCATGCGCTTGTGCAGCAGAAGGATGAAGCGACCAATCATTGCCGTTGATGTAGAACAGCTTCGGGCCAGTCCCCTGCTCAGGCTTGCGAACTGTCACTTTCGAAGTGGCCAGCTTTCGGCTTATTTCTGAAGCGGGGTTGTTCAAGTCACCAGCGAGGATGGCATGTTCAGGACAGACGACAACGCAGGCGGGTTCGAGTCCCACATCCAAACGATGAGCGCAGAAGGTGCATTTCGCGGCGGTGTTGGTTTCGGGGTCGAGATAAATCGAATCATACGGACAGGCTTGCATACAGGATTTGCAGCCGATGCAAATGCTCGGGTCAAACTCAACGATGCCATCATCACGCTGATACATGGCCGTGACAGGACAGATGCGCACGCAAGGCGGGTTGACGCAATGATTGCAGCGCGTCACTTGAAAATGGCGGCGCACATCAGGGTACGCGCCTGTTTCAACATATTTGACCCATGTGCGATTTACGCCAACAGGCACTTGATTCTCAGACTTGCACGCAGTGGAACAGGCGTGACAGCCGATGCATTTGGATTGGTCGATTAGGAAGCCGTAGTTTTGAGTCATTAGTGATTGGTAAATGGTAATTAGTAATTGGTTACGCGGCTTGCGGCGGATTCACGGCGTTCATAATTGCCGTTGTGAAATCAGCCGGCGTGACGCCAGGGGATTGAATGTTGAGGCGATAGTACGCTTCTTCAATTTTGGCTTTGAGATTCTCTGGCGTGGCAGAAACACCGCGCAGGGATTGTTCGAGCGCACCGAGAGCGAAGACGGGCAACAAAGTGAAATCGCCAGAGATGGTGACGTCGTCAATGCGACCTTCGCGCAAGCGGGCGATGATGCGGATCAAACCGCCCTGTGCCTTGAATGCCGCTTCGACGATGTGTACGTCCTGATGAATTTTCACGCCCTGCTGTTTGAGCTGCCCCTTTTGATACAGCCATTCATCAGACAGGAAACGCTCATCGATCTCTTTTGCCATTGCTTCCTCTTCGGCTGTCCATTCGCCTTCGTAGACTTCCATGCCCAGCGCTTCGGAGACTTTCTTCATATACAAGTCTTTGACCATCGCGCGGTCTGGCGTGGAACCGAGCTGCTCAGACATCGTGGTCATGTACGCTTCGAGTGATTCGAATATCTTGTCACGCATTTTCTCGGAGGGGACTTTCAACACCTGCGACATGGTTTTCTTGTCGAAGGTGTACATCAAACTGCCGACGAGGATTTCCGCAATGCCCATCTGTGCTGCGCCTGTGCCGCCGATCTTCTTGCCGTTGACATGAATGTCGTTGATCGGGCGCAGAATGGCAGGGATTCCCAACTCTTGATACGTTGCCACAAGCGGGTCAATATACAATTTGAAACGCTCTTCCAAAGAAACGGGTAAATCTTCCTTGTGGAAAATCCACTGTGTAAACAATTGACCGTTATCCAAAAACACTGCGCCGCCGCCCACTTCACGGCGATAGACAGGCAGGTTATGTTTTTCGCAGTAGTCCAAGTCCACTTCCTTTTGGATATCCTGATGGTAGCCAATGGACACATACGGCCCGTTTGGCGAGACCATGATGATGGTGTTCGGTGTACTTTCATTCATTGCGTACCCAACCGCATGATAAACAGTCTGCGAGCGCAGCGGGGATACGCCTTCCATGTAAAGCAAGCGAATTTTTTTGGACATTGGAATTCTCCTTAATGTGAAATGTATACAAGTAAATAAGTAAACAGGTCAATCAATGCACCTGAGACAATTGACTTTCAATTCCTTAATTCTTGCCTTGTACTTTTCAACGGCTTCGTCACCTGTCACCAGATGAGCGCGTTCGTTTTCAAAATTCGTTGGTCTCACCTTTACAAGCCAGCCATCGGCATAAGGTTCTTTGTTCGCCAGCAAAATATTTTTGGCGAAACCGTTTTCATTCGTTTCTACGATCTCACACGAAAACGGAGCAGGGAACGGTCCCACCCACTTGGCGCTCTCAATCGTCGCCAGAGTCTTGCCTTGCGCTACTTTCTTGCCAACATCCCGAAAGCTGATCGCGGCAAACTTCCCACAGCGAGTCTGAGCAACATCGGTCATGCCCAATACAGCAATGTCACCCTCGAATCGAATCCAGACATCGTGTTCGATGTCGTAGGTCAGGTCTTCGGGAATATCACAGGCGTGGAAGATCATGTAAATGGTAATTGGAGATTGGTAATTACCAATCTCCAATCTCTAATTACTCGAAATTCAGGTTTTGCTCTTCCATAAATTTCTGATATGCCGCCACAGCCGCTTCCCCTTGCAGCAGAGACGCGCTTTCGCCTGCCCAATCGGTCGGCTTGACGCGCACGAACCAGCCAGCACCGTATGGATCTTCATTGAGCAGTGCAGGCTTGGCTTTCACCGCCTCGTTCACTTCAACGATCTCCCCTGAAATCGGCGAAGTGACTGGCCCCACCCACTTACCGCTTTCCAATGTCCCCGCGCCTTTTCCTTTTTGCACAGCGCGTCCCACATCTTTTGGCGTAGCGGTCAAAATACCCCGCGCCAAATTTGCGCCACATCAGTGATTCCAATTCTTACTGTACCATCCGCCTCGAGCTGTGCCCAGGCATGTTTCTCTACCCAGTAATAACGGTCTTCAGGAATGTTACATCCACGAACTGTTGCCATTTTATTCTCCTAGTTGACCCTCTACCGAGGGTAAATTGTGTTCACCTTGAAGGTGATACAAAAGTAAATCAAAAACGACCAATCGAATCTCATGTTCATATTCTTGTGCAAAACCAGGGTCACGTCTTGCCTTCTTCGTAACCTGTTCATAACTATCGCCGCACACAGGGCAGGTAATGATATAGAACGTGTGCCCCGTAAATTCATCCACGCGCACACCCAGCGTGTCACCATGGTTTTCAGCAAGGTGATTATGAACCTCGGACCTTTTTCCTTCAAATTCGCAATACGGACATTTCCACATGGTCGATACTCGATACTCGATAATTCGATTTTCGAATATCGAGTATCGCTTCTCTCTTAAGCCGCAACTGCTTCTGCTTCGAGCGGCATTTCCACACCGACAGCTTCCGCAACCAGTTGAATGATGTCGCGGACTTCGATCTTGCCTTCGTTGCCTGTGGTCTTGACCGCGTCCGAATACATGACCATATCTTTGGGACAGGTGACGATGAAGAGTTGAGTCTTCGCGTTTGCACCTTCGCCGAAGGTGGTCAACGCTTCTTTGATTCGGTTCTCAGCGGGGCGTTCCCCAGGCGCAACCTTGCCCATCCAAATTTGACCGCCGCCTGCGCCGCAGCAGAACGAGTTCTCGCAGTTGCGCGGCATTTCGACGAATTCCACGCCGAGCAATTCGAGCAACTTGCGCGGAGCGGTGAATCCGCCGTTGTAACGTCCGAGATAGCACGGGTCGTGGAAGGTGACTTTGTAATTCGACAGTTTATTCTTGATCGTGAGTTTGCCTTCTTCAATTAACTTGAGCAAGGTCACGGTGTAATGCTTCACTTCAAACGTCCCACCAAATTGCGGATACTCGTTCTTGAGCGTGTTGAACGAGTGCGGGTCGGTGGTGACGATTTGCTTGAATTGCGCTTTGCCAAATGCCGCGATGTTCTGCTCGACCAACTGCTCGAACAGACCTTCTTCACCCACGCGGCGGACATCGTTGCCTGAATTGGATTCGTTCTGGTACATAATGCCGAAGTCCAAGCCGCCTTGCTTGAAGAGCCGTGCAACCATTTTTGTATTCGGAATGACGCGTTCATCGAACGAAGCGGTATCGCCGACAAACCACAAATGCTCCACGGGTTCTTCGGTCGCGTTCTTGACGGGGAATTCCATCTCCTTCGCCCAGCGTCCGCGCAGACGTTTGCCTTTGCTCATCCAGTTGCCGTTGGTGGCGAGAGATTGAAGCGCGTTCTGCACGCCGCTGTCAATTTCATAGCCGTCAATCAACATGCGGCGGCGGATATCCACGATGTCTGCCATCGGTTCATTGCCGACGGGACACACGCGGACACAGGCATAGCAGGTTGTGCAAGACCAAACAGCCTCAGGGGAGATAACACTTTCAGTAAGCGGAACCAGCAATCGGTCGGGGTGAGAGCCGAAAGTCGCTTCCTTGAGAAGATAACGCTTGTTTACTTCCAATGCCGAAGGCGAGAGCGGACGCCCCTGAAAATTCGCAGGGCAGACATCCTGACAGCGATTGCATTGCACGCAGGCATAGGCGTCCATCACGCGCGTCCAGGCGAGATCGTAAATGACCTTCGCGCCAGGGTCAAACTTTTGACCTTCGATGACCTTGAGCGGAATCGCGGGGTCGAGTTGACCGCGCGGATTCTGTTTCGCCAAACCGAGATTGACGGGCGACATGAAAAAGTGCGTGTGCTTGCTGCGTGAAAGATACGGGATGATGAACATCACCCAGCCGAGGCTGATCCACCACGCAACATGCACGCCCGTTTCAGACGCGCCGAAAATGGAATTGAGAAAACTTGCGATGGGCATGAACGGGTCAGCGCCTTCGGTGAGACGG
Source organism: Candidatus Villigracilis proximus (assembly GCF_016717045.1). Taxonomy (NCBI): domain Bacteria; kingdom Bacillati; phylum Chloroflexota; class Anaerolineae; order Anaerolineales; family Candidatus Villigracilaceae; genus Candidatus Villigracilis; species Candidatus Villigracilis proximus. Next base: position 356,436 of record NZ_JADJUO010000004.1, read on the forward strand.
AAGGCTTGACTCATGAGGCGCGCACTGACGTGCATGATGACGAACACGCCCACGGTAAGCGAATCTCGCGCCTGCCCGCCCGCTTTGACTTTTGGATTCAACAGGACATTATCGCGGAAGGTGAGCGCCTTGTCTTTGACGATGAAACGGCGCACAAGAAACGTGGTGATGGCAATTAACAAAAATCCGCTCATCACATCCGCGATGAGATTGAAGGCGTTGATGAGTCCAGTGGGCGCGTTGGGCAAATGTTTGCCGCCATAGACCAGATCAAAACCTGGGATGAGTCCTTCGAGCACATCCACAAGGTTGACGACGGCATAGGTGATGAGACCGAAGAACAGTCCCATGTGAATGGCGCTGAGAACTTTACGCGCTTTGAAAATGGTCTGCTGGAATACAACCATCACGCCCGCTTTGAGCAGACTCGCTGGGACATTCTTCAACTCAGGCGCAGGTCGTCCTTTGCGAATCGAGTCGATGATGACCTTGAACCCATGAAACGTAAACCCCGCCGCTGTGATCGCCAGCACAATGAAGATAATTTTTTCAATCGTATTGAGCAACGTACCCTCCCGAAAACGAGCGAAAACGAAATTCGACAAAGGAGCACAAGGGTGTCGAGAACCAAATATCGAAACCCTTTGTGTACCTTTATCGACATTTACAAGAAGTTCGAACATCGCTTCCGCAACCTCAAACAGATCCGCAGTCGCACCGTAATGCGCCACATTGAAAATCGGCGCTTTCTTATCGGTGTTGATGGCGATAATTAATTCAGCCGATTTCATGCCTTCGAGATGTTCAGGCGCGCCAGAGATACCGAGCATGAAATACAACTTCGGCTTGACCTTGAGACCCGACTTACCCACCTGACGAGTGCGCGGCAGCCAGCCCGCATCCACCACGGGGCGGGAGCAGGAAACCGTTGCGCCGATTTTTCCCGCGAGTTCTTCGGCGAGTTCCACATTTTCCTTGCCGCCGATACCACGTCCAATCGAAACCAGTTTGACCTGCGATGTAATGTCCACATCGCCGCCAGCAGGTTTGATCGCTTCGGTGAATTTCACTTTCAACGAACCCAAATCAACAGGTGACGCAATCGTCGTTGCAGCCGTTGAGCCTTGCCCCGCTTCCACAGGGAACGAGCCTGCGAGACATGCCGCAATTGCCATATCGCCTTCTGCGGCAACATCCGCAGCCATTTTGCCGCCGTATGCCTGACAACTCATCGTCAAATCCGCGCCGATATTTTTTACATACGCCGCGCACGGCACGCCAAGTTTCGCTGAAAGCCACGCCGCCAAATCCATGCCCGTCGCCGTCCAGCCGAACATCACCAGCCGCGGAGATTTTTCCTTGACCAACGCTTCGATGACTTTCCCATACGCTTCGGGATTGAACTGACTCAGTGCCGCGTCATCCACATGGATTGTGGAATCAGAAGCAAATGCATTGGATGAGACTCCGCCTCCAACTACGACCGCAACTGCTTGCCCACCCAAAGCAGACGCCAACTCTTTGGCTTTTCCAACCATTTCAAACGACACATCGGAAAATTTTCCATCCATGTGTTCGGTGATTACGAATATGTCATTACTCATGTTTTCTCCTTGTGGAGTATTGAGATTAGTAATGGCGATTTCCTTGCGAAGCAATCTCCCATCGTCCGTATCTCTAATCTCTGCTCTACGCCAATCCCTTGCTCTTCAACAGCTCGACGATCTTCTTCGCCACTTCCTTCGACGAACCTTCGATCATCTCGGCATGACCTGTCACCACGGGCGGAGCCATCTTCTTGAATGTCAATCCCGAACTGACATCACCCGATGGCGCAACCTTGTCAATTGTTGCGGTCTGCGCTACCTGACGGACTTTGCTCACGGGTGCATAACGCGGCGGCTTGGTGGATGCTTGCACACCGACAACCATCGGCAAACTGACGGAATACTTCGCACCAACTCCGCCAGCAAATTCCTTGTTAATCGTGGCTGAGTCGCCCGCCACTTCCACCGAACTGACTCCGCCGATATATGGCATATCAAGATGTGCCGCAATCATCGGTCCGATTTGACCATCGAGGTCGTTTGAAGCCTGCACGCCCGCGAAGACAATATTTGGCGACATGCCTTTGATCGCTTCCGACAGCCATTTGGCTTGCATGATGTGAATCGGCAGCAGGGTCATCACCTGTTATTTTCACGGCTTTGTCCGCGCCTTTGGCAAGCGCCAAATGGAGAACCCCATCGAGTTCCCCGATCATATCCACCCCGACCACGGTCACCGTCCCACCGACGGCTTCCTTCACCAGTACCGCCTGCTCAATGGATTGCTCATCGAATTCGTTGAGCACGAAATCCACCGAGTCAAAGTCCACGTTATTGCCTTTGACAGGCAGGTCATCGGCAGTGCTGGGGATGTGTTTTATTGCTACACTATGTTCATTAAGTCTCCTGTGTTTCGGTTGGTTCAGATTGGTAAGTTGCAAGCTGGTAAGTTACAGGGACTCTCAACCTTTAACTTCAACCCATTACTATTCACCCCTCATCGACCTATCCAACAACTCCAAAATATCCAGCACATCCACATGCTCATTGCCCGTGGATTTGACCGCATCGGTGAAGCGTGAGACTTCAAACGGGCAAGCCACTGCCAGCACATTCGCGCCCGTTGACGCGGCTTCCATCGCGCGTTTTTCGGAGAGACGCATGGTGGTGTGCTTGGCGGTGAAGGAGTCCATCCACATGCCGCCGCCACCGCCGCCGCAGCAATAACCGTTCTCGCGGTTGCGCTGCATTTCAACCAACTCCACGCCAGGGATGGCTTCGAGCAGTTTGCGTGGCGCTTCGTATTCGCCGTTGTGACGTCCGAGATAGCATGGGTCGTGATAGGTAATTTTTTTATTGACTGGATGTTTGAGCAACGGTTTGAGTTGGTCAAGATAACGCGCAAGGAAAGTGGAGTAATGAACGACGGGGCGTTCAAAGCCATACTTCGGGTACACGTTCTTGAAGGCATTCAACTCATGCGGACCTGTGACGACCATTTCGTCCCATTCATATTTATTGAAAGTCTCGATGTTGCTGCTCGGTCATCATCTCAAAGAGACCCTTTTCTCCAGCCAGGCGCTGGGAGTCGGCGTCATCTTTTTCTTCTTTGCCGAGGATGGCAAAATCAATGCCGAGAGCGGTGAAGATTCGAGCCGCCGCAGCCGCCGCGTCAATGCCGCGCGGGTGGTAGGACGGATACGAGCCGACATACCAAAGCACGCTCACTTTGCGACCCAAATCTTTGATGATCGGCACAGGCACGCCCGCGGACTGGATCCACGCGTCGCGTTTGCGCTGAGGTTGTCCGAGCGGGTTGCCGCTCTTGGCGGTGTTCTCGAATGCCTGTTGTAATTCCGCAGGAACAAATTTGCCTTGCAGAATTGCCTCTTCGCGGGCGGCAGGCATGATCTTGATCATGTCCACTTCTTTGGGACAGACGCGCAGGCAGTTCTTGCAGGTTGTGCAGAGCCAAAGTTCGGGCGCTTCGGTTAAGTCCATGCCCGTTTGGGCGTAGCGATACAACTTGCGCGGGCCGTAATTGCCGACAATATCCACCGGACAGACGGAGACGCACTTGGCACACTGATAGCAGTTGGCAAATGATTCCGCGTTTGGCAGGTCTGCGATCTTTTCGATCAGTTCGGGCGTGTATTCGGTGATCACACGCTGTTCGAACATGCGGTTCCAGTGACCGGAAATATCCACGCCGTCTACTACGGCATGTTCTTTTTCTACTGCTTTTACTTTTTCAAACTTAGGTGCCATGAAGGATGGTCTCCTAGTTCGTGGTAATTGGTAAGTAGTAATTGGAGATTAGAGATTGAATACTCAATTACTAATCTCTAATTACTAATCTCTAATTTCTAACTTTCGCTCTTCTTCAATCCGAGTAACCGTCTTGCCATGTTTGGCAAAGTAGGCAATAAGTTATTGAACTCGCGGCTCAATCTCCAGCTTGTTGTGCCGAAAAGATAGACGTTATACGCACATGCCAGAAATGCGCTGTTGGCGAAGGGCGCTCTTTTTTCATCGCTGATCAACTCGTCTGTCCATAAGCCTGTGCCTTCGGCAAATTTCATGCTCATGGCTGTGACTGAACCGACTCTTGCATATCCATCGGCAAAATTTTCTGCGAGCAGGTTGTGCGTGCTGCCAGCAAGTAATGGAAGAATGCCAGTGGCTGTTGTTGGATCCCACAACCAGCGCGTCCACAACCAGTGATCTTTGGGAGAGGTATGATGTAAAAGACCAGTGGCAAGTTCCATTGCAAGGCGTGTATCAAGTGCGTTCAGTTTTTCAACGAATATCGCCACGCGGACAGGTGCTGGCGCTTCTCCATTCAGCAGTTCGTTGAAAATTTTATAATCACCTTGTGCAAAATAATTTGTCAATGCACGTGCATTCACTTTCGTGTGAGTGACAGCGGCAGCGACGTCAGCGAAGGAGGATGTCAACGAGACTGGATCAGCTTTCAGATTAAGAAAGAGGCGTTCATGTCGAGCTGATAATTCGTCAGCGATGGAAATCACATCATCCGCAGAAACTTGAGAGAGCGCTTCTTCCAGCGTCTCCTGCAGAACGGGATCGTCGGGCCCCGTTCTTTGTTTGAGGATGTGACTTGGCTGTTGCGGTTGCATTACGCCATTACTTTGCGGACGGATGCGACTGCGCGCGCGGCGGCGAGGCCGGCTTGTGCAATGGAGTCATCGAGGTCGGAGGGGCCGGATGCCGCACCCGCAACGAAGATGCCTTCGCGAGATGTTGCAACGGGGTCGAGGCCGCCAGCACCGCCCGATTCGATGAAGCCGTATTTGTTTTGCTGAATGCCCATGAGCTGCGCCACGGCACGCGTGCCCGCGCTCGGCTCCATGCCCACCGAAAGCACAACCATATCCATGGTCACTTCCATCGGGCGGCTCATGGTGGTGTCTTCGCCGCGGATCAAAAGTTTGTCGCCTTTTTTGAGCACTTCGCTGACGAGACCTTTTACATAATTGACTTTATATTTTTCCTGCGCAGGCCAGTAGATTTCATTTTCCCAATAGCCGTACATGCGCATGTCAATATAAAAGATCATCACTTTTGAATCGGGGATTTGTTCGCGCAACTCAATGGCTTGTTTGCTGGCGATGCCGCAGCAAACCTTCGAACAATATTCATTTCCAATTTGGCGGTCACGCGAACCCACACATTGAATGAACGCGATCTTCTTCGGCGTTTCGGCGTTCGATGGGCGCACCACATTGTGTTCCTTCAACATCTTTTCGAGATCGGTCAATGTGATCACATCAGGAAAAGAATAGTAGTTGTAGTATTGTGTAGCGCGGCCTGGATCAAAATGCTGAAAGCCCGTGGCGACGATGACCGCGCCCGCTTCGATGGATTCGGCTGCGCCGCCCGCTTCGATCTTAACGGTGAAGTTGCCAGCGCTCCCGGAAATTTCCCTTCACTTCGGCACTGTACTTCACTTCCACACTTTTGCTGTTGGTAACAGCTTGGGCCATTTCGGCCATGGCTTCAGATGCGTCGCGCCAGTGATGAGTCAACTTGGCATAGCCTTCGCGGTCAGGTGTGCCGCCGAGACGTTCACGCTTTTCGATGAGAATGGCTTCCCCGCCGAGTTCAGCCACGCAACGCGCCGCCTCAAGCCCTGATGGCCCACCGCCGATGATCAATACTTTTCCAGATGTCATGTTTCCTCCGAGTGTTGCGTGATTGGTAAATAGTAATTGGAGATTAGAGATTTTTTATTCAATCAACCAATTACTAATTACTAATTACTTTTCTTATTTCGCCGTCAAATTGACCGGCTTATCTGCGTCTTCCCAGGTGATGCCAGATTTTGTACCCGCGCGGATCTGGTCGAGATCGCCCTGAAATTCATCCCAATATTTCTGCCAGTTGACGCCAAGCTTATCGAGGAAGGGGCGCCAGTCTGTGGAATGCCAGTGGAATTGGATCACACGGAAAGGATGGGCTCCCATGGAAAGGGCGGCAACTTGTGCGTCGGAAAGAACCGGGATGCCCACTTTGCGGTCGTGTGCTTTGGCGGCGAACTGACTCTTATCCAATGATGTGACACAGCCTGTATCGTGTGTGACGGTTAAGTCAGGGTTGACTTCGTTCTTCATGGTTTCGATCTTGCGCAAAACGGAGAAAGAACGGGTGAAGTCACGCTGTACCAAAACATGGCGGAAGCCAAATCCACAGCAATCGAACCATGTGGAATAGTCCGCGACGTTCACGCCGATGGTTTCGAGCATGGCTGTCACAACGGCTGTGCGCTGTCCGCCGTAGATATCGGGGTCATAGATCGCGTCTTCAGCGACGATCTTGTAATAGTGACAGGCTGGGTGGACGGTGGCGGTGATCATGCTCATGTCGAGAGTTTGCCGTTCGGCAATTCGGTCGCGCATGACGTGAACCCATTCACTGTAATGGACGATCTCTTCGGGAATGACAAGCGGTTTGCCCATCTTGCCCAGAATACGGCGGACTTCGTCACGCAGTTCCTTGTGATGTACAAGCTGCTCACGAATCTCTTTGTAATGTCCATAACTTGTGCCGCAATGGATCAACGGGAAGTATCCAGTCTCATACGCGGCAGCGAAATTACGCGCCATCACCGAGGCTTGTCCAGCCGCGTTGGATGCGGCGGATGCGTAGTAATTCCAGCCCGTGCAGGAGGTTTGGTCGGTGGGGTCGAGATAGTCCAAACCAAACTGACGGTGAAGCCAGAGGATGGATGATGCGTAGCCGGGGATATGTCCGCAGTGTCCGCAGGATTTGTGATGCCATGTATGTTCAATGGGAATCTTTTTCTTGCGGCCATATTTTGTGGTCATTTCCACATACGGCTCAGGGACTCTCTGAACGATGATCTCGCCTTTGGCTTCGAGTTCAAACAAAAGGTCGTGCATGTCATCCGTCTTCGCAACGGATGCGTCACGAACAACAGGGTGAGATTTTCGTTCAAGGATCTGTTCAACGGTGGTTAAGTGTTCAGTCATATCGATTCTCCAATAGGGAAGTAATTGGCGAATGCAGAAGTCAAAGGTAATTACTTGCTTTCTCAATCACCAATTACTATTTCCTTTGCTACCCCTCCTCTAACTCTTCCTGCATAACTTCGGTCAACAGATCGTACAAGGCTTCGTCGAGTTCCTTGATGATGTCCATGTTGCCCGATTCAAACCAGATGGTATAAAGTTCGAGCAGGGTCTTGCGGTCCACACGCCAGGCCGCGTCGGTGACTCCGCGGATCGAGTCCATGGGAATGGCTTTGCGCCAGATCTGCATGTTCGCGCTGAATTCTCCAACCCACGGGCCCCAGTCTGGGAAGAAATCAGGCTGGAGCATATCCGGCGAAACTTGATTGCCTTTGAGCATGACTTTGTAGATCACGCGGCTGTAGCCTTGCAGAGCGTCTTTTGTTTCCTGCAAACCATTCTTGAGTGAGACTTCGCGCAGGATGGTGACCAATCCGCCGGGGTTATTTTGCCGTGGACAGCGCACACACGAGAAGCATTGCGCGCAGTTCCAAATATCCTCGGCGAGGATGTCGTACACGCGCTCAACATCTTCACGCGCCATGGCCTGTGCGATCACACGCGGGCTGTAATCATAAAAACGCGCAGAGGGGCAAGTAGCGACACAAATGCCGCATTCGTAACATCCATAAAGGAAGTCACTAAAGCGGATATCATTTTTGACTTCAAGGAAAAGGCGTTCCTTTTCTTCATAAGTCACTTCAGGGTGACGGTTTTCCGCTTTGCCTGGATTCCAGTTTTCGATTGTCGTAGGCATTGGAAACTCCTGAAAAACAATTAAACACGAAGGTCACAAAGGAGCACTAAGGAAGATCTTTTAAACCTTTGTGTACTTAGTGTCCTTTGTGCTTTAAAAAGCAATTACCGCGTCAGCCGTGCAAGCCAGATCGTTGAACGCTGCGCCGCCGATCATCTCCACACCTTCGATCATATCGTCCATGGTGTAGCCATGCAGGTCAAGGGAAGGCTGGCAGACGAGCAGACGCACGCCCATGTCCAGAGCCTGATCGATGAAATACTTCAACTCTTTTCCATCCCCGCCCTTGCGCGGAATAATGATCTTGGTGCCATTATCTTTTGCAACGCATTGCGGGCCATTCATCGTGAAATAAATGAGGACTTCATTATCCATGGCTGCACCTGCAGTGGCGAGGAAAAAGGGTGTTGCAGTACGTTCGGGGTCTTTCTCCCCATGAGTTTGAACGTACAAAATTTTCCTGGTATCAGGATTGTTCGTTTTCCACATAACTGCCCTCCGAATTGAAATTTAGCAGAGATACAAGAAAAACAAGCAGATAGGCTTTCGTGTTTACCTATCTACTTGTTTTACAGTTTTACAAAATTACACAAACAGCGAAACATCCGCCTCAGAAGCAAACTCAAGGAAAGTTGCGGCACCGCCGATCTCGCATTCCTTGATGAATTCCTCGCGCTTGAAACCAAAGACATCCATTGTCATCTGGCAGCCGATCATGCGCACATCCATATCCACACAAGCTTGACGCAGTTCTTCAACAGAAGCAACGCCTTTATTTTCAAAGGTCTGCTTCATCAAACCAGTGGCAACATTTTCAAAGCCGGGCATATTTGCCATCAAAATATTTGGCATGGGCCAGTTGATGTTCTGAAAACTTTCAGGGCCAAATGGCATTTTCATCGGCATGGCAGGGTTGCCCAATGCAGAGACATGAATATCCAGTTTCGGCTTGAGCAGGGTCAGCCCGTAGAAAGTAAAGAAAATGCCAACTTCCCAGCCCATGGCGCCAGCCGCACTGGCAAGAATAAATGGAGGGTAAGCCCAGTCGAGAGTCCCTTTGCTGGCGATCAGCGCCAGTCTTTTTGGAGCGTTCGGATCAGATTTTGACATATGTACCTCTTTTATTAAAAGTAGAAGGAAAGATTGCTTTATTTCTTTTTGAGGAAGAAGACGAACTTTCCGCCTTCTGTTGTGGAGAGCAGTAGTTCATTGCCAGTCTGACGGCTCCATGCTTCCATGTCTGGGGGGGCGCCAGGGTCGGTAGCAACCATTTTCAAAACCTGTCCCGATTGAAGTTCTTTCATCGCCTTGGATGTTTTCACCACAGGCACAGGACAAAGCATTCCAGAGCAATCCAACACTTGATCTTCTTTAATAACGTCTGTCATCACTGCCTCCTTTGAACTGTAATATGATACCGATCTGACGCGTACTTGACCATCCCGCACACAGGGGATTTCATCTCCCCCGCGCGGGGAGATGTTCGATTATTCAGATATAATCACATTCTTGAAAATTTCAAACCCCAGGTCTCAGCCGACATGATCAAAAGTATTAAATCCATTTTTCATACAAACCGCATTTTTTTATTTCTTGTCGTTTTTCGCTGGGCTTCACTGTTCCCCGCTCTTTTAACATTGAATCAAAATAAGGGCGTTTTATCTCCCTGGATCGTTCTACTCATTGCAATTTTTGTTAATATAATTATTTCCATTTTCAACCGCCGCCTGAATCAACTTGTTTTGGATTATTCCCAAACAATGAGCATTGACCTGCTCTTCTCCGCGTTCATTCTTACCGTTAGCGGCGGCACACACAGCCCATATTACCTTTATGCCCTCAGCCCATTATTGGCGGGGGCATTTTTCTTTCAAGCGCGCGGAGCATTGTTGACCTCCCTGATATTTACGCCGTTATATTTGTTTAGTAATTATTTCCACCCCATACAAGTCTCAGATAATATTGCATTAATGACACAGCTCGCGGGGATTTGGTTGTTCCCGATCCTCTTTGCCTATCCATCTACATTGCTCAAAGATATTAATCGGGCGCGCGAAGATCTATCCAACGCGCGGGATGAACTTTCTCAAAAGCATGAACATCTCTCAACCGCGCACCGTCAACTGGAGATCATCCACGACCTCACCGTATTGCTGCAAGCCGCGCCAGATCTCATCTCTGTGCAGGAACGTGTGCTTGGCGCAGTCACAACCGATCTCGGGTTTTCAAAAGCAGTGGTCGCATTGGTTGATCCTTCACGCGAGGAACTCGGCGGCTGGCTGGTGTACCCTGCCGAAGAATCATTTCCAAAAACGCAGGCGCTCCCGTTGAAATCCGAGAACGGACAAATATTCAAAGCGCTGCTCAACCGTACTGTTTTCAAAACAAATGGGGAGACCCTTGTAAAAAATACCGATCTCAATAACTGGCTCAATCAAAATAAGTGGTTCGTACTTCCGCTTTATTTGAGGGAACACCCCGTCGGCATTTTACTCGTCGAAGAATCTGGACTCACCAACGAGCGTGAGAGTACCCTGATGACGGTTGCGAATCAAGCCGCGCTGGCGCTTGGTACCACCATCCTGTGCATTGACCGCGCCCGAAGCCTTGCCGTCGAAACCGAGCGCAACCGCATTGCGCGTGACATCCACGATACCGTCGCGCAATCGCTCTTCGGCATTGTCTACTCGTTGGACGCCTGCATCACCATGCTCCCCCATCAAGCCGCGGATGTGAAAACTGAGCTCATGGAATTACGCTCCCTCGCCAACAGCGCTCATGAAGAAGTGCGCCGCTCCATCTTTGACCTGTGGCCGTCCGCATTGACCATAGAACTATTCATGGCAGATCTGACGAACTACATCAATAGCTGCTGCCGCCCACGGACGTTTAATATTATCTTCAACAATAGTGGCGACTTCAATTCGCTGTCCTCTGGATTACGAAGGACGATCTATCGCATGGCGCAGGAAGCATTGGCAAATTCTGCCCGTCATTCAGGCGAAAATCTGGCACGACTCTCATTAAATGTTACTGAAGATCAGGTGCTATTAAATATTTCGGACGAAGGCAGAGGCTTCGATCCTTTCATCGCATTGTCGCGCAGCGTCAACCGCGAGCATTTTGGACGGCACGGTATGCAGGAACGCGCGCGTTCGTTGGGCGGCGATTGCGAGATACTCAGTCAGCCTGGATCTGGCGCGCGTATTATCATCCACCTGCCAATTATTGGACATCACCATGCCTGAACCGATTCGAATCCTCATCGTTGACGACCATGCTGTAGTCCGCAAAGGGTTGGCAATGGTCCTTCGTCTGGAACCAGATATCGAGGTGGTTGGTGAAGCGGAAAATGGACGAGTTGGTTTGAAAGCGGCAAAATCCCTGATCCCAGAAATTGTGCTCGTTGACCTCATCATGCCTGAAATGGATGGGCAGGAGATGGCGCTCGCGCTACGAAAATCAAATCCCAGAATAAAAATAATGATGTTAACTGGAACCGCAGTAGATGATCGCGTTTTCGATTTGGTTGCTGCGGGCATTGAAGGCTACGTGCTTAAGCATATCGAACCTGCTGAATTGGTGCGTGCCATTCATGCGGTGGTGCATGGTGAAGCATATCTTCATCCTGATGTGATGAAAAAAATTGTCGGCAAAATGCAGCCGCAGCATACACCGTCAATCTCGTTGACGCCGCGCGAACATGAAGTGCTCGAATGGATGGCAACGCCAAATACCTATCGCCAGATCGCTCTGCAATTAAGCGTAAGCGAAGAAACGATTCGAAGTCATGCAAAAAACATTCTTGAAAAAATGAAACAACCCAACCGCGCACAAGCCGTGCTCGCGGCAATGAGGTTGGGGGTGATCGAAGTTAAGTAGCAGGGATTTGTACGGTGTGTAAATATTTTTCCATCTACTCATAACGCCGCCATGTACCTGAAAATTATAACTGACGCCAACACCGAAGCATACACTTACACCCGCGACCCGATCCCCGCCAAATCCAGCGATACGATTCCCCATTGGAACAGATGATTGTGAAAATTCCAATTGAGTAAGTGTGAAAGCAAGTAATTTTTTTAAGATAGATACGATTCGCGTCTGTCTCATTTATAACTTGAGTGGGGTTATATGAGTGAGACAGACATGTGCATGTGTACCGCATCTTGCAGCGACTGGTAGCTGATCCTGCGGAAGCAGAAGATCTTGCGCTGGAAACTTTTCTGCGGCTGTATCAGCGCCTTCCGATTGAAGAGAAAGATTTTCAACTGGGCGGCTGGTTGTATCGGGTTGCGACCAATCTCGGGCTGCGTTCGATTCGCAGTTTCAAACGCCGCGAGCATTACGAAATAACCGCAGGAAAATATGCTCTCGATGATGCGCCCGAAACCCGTCCGACAGAAATGTTTGCGCAAAAAGAGGAATCCGCGCTTGCCCGTCAGGCGCTCGCGCAGATGAACGAACGTCAATCCCAGCTTTTGGTCTTGCGTTATTCAGGTCTGCCTTACAAAGAAATTGCCAGCGCTCTTCATCTCTCGCCAACCTCCATCGGACCGTTGCTGCTGAGAGCCGAACGCGAATTTGAAGCCTGTTATCGGGCGCTTGCCCAGGAGGAAGAATGAAACAACATTTGACCGAAGGAGAACTGCGCGCTGCTCTCGATGGCGAGTTGGATCGCGACCAACTTCAGCATCTTGAATCATGCGCCGAATGTCTAACGCGCCAGATTCAAATACAGGCGGAATATCTTCGCGCTGCAAAGCGGTTGGCGTTTCTCGCTCCAGATAATGAACCTGTTCCATCCGTCAAAACCGCCTGGGGCAAATCCCCTCATCATTTATTAAAACAAAAGGAGACTTCCATGTTCAAAAAGTTTTTCGCATTTCCCGTCGTGCGCGTTGGCGCAGTTGCCATTCTCGCGCTCGCCATGTTGATGGCATTCCCGACCACCCGCGCCCTTGCGAGTGAGTTGTTGAACCTGTTCCGTGTTCAACAGGTTGCCGTCCTGCCGATTGATATGTCCGGTATGGAATCATTGACCGGCAACGAAGCTCGGCAACAAAATGAGCGAACTCATGTCCGACTCAACTAAGATCATAAAAGAAGCGGCTGAACCCGTGACCGTTGCAAATGCTTCCGAAGCCAGCGAAGCCGCCGGGTTTGATGTGCGTCTACCAAAAGATATGACCACTTCTACCATCATGGTTTCCGACTCGTCTGCCTTCACCATTAATATTGACCGCGCAAAAATACAGGCTTTACTCGATGAAGCCGGACGCAGCGATCTTGTTCTTCCTGAAACGATGGATGGCGCGGAAATCTCAATGAACATCCCTGCCTCAGTCAGCGCCACATTTGGAACCTGCCCGGAATTCAATGCTGACAGCAATGAATTTAACGGAGAATATTCAAGCGGGATGAATGCCCGCTACACAGATTGTCTCGTCTTCGGACAAATCCCTAGTCCCGTCGTTCAAGCCCCTGCCGATGTGAATATGGCGGAACTTGCCCAGCTCGCTCTCGAATTTTCAGGCATGAGCCGCGAAGAAGCTGCCGCGCTCGCAGATACTGTGGACTGGACTTCCACCCTCGTGGTACCGCTCCCGCGTGATGCCGCCACTTATTCCGATGTCAGCGTGGATGGTGTGACCGGTTCCCTTATTCAAAGCGATTCGGAATACGCTCCGCAGTTTGCATTGTTATGGGTCAAGGATGGTGTTGTGTACTTCATCAGTGGATCAGGCGCAGATGCCTCGCGCGCATTTGACCTCGTCAACGCATTGCCGTAAAAATTTATAAAGACCTGACAGGTCTCTCCAGAACCTTAATCGACCAATGCGAATTTGATTCACAGAATCCGAATGGACTCGTTACAAATTGAAACCTGTCAGGTCTGAAACAAAATATGACAACCGTTATCAAAACAGAAAACCTCAGAAAAGAATTTGGCAAATATGCCGCCGTAAAAGGCCTCACCCTGCAAGTGGAGCAGGGTGAGGTATTCGGATTTCTCGGACCAAACGGCGCAGGAAAAACCACTTCCATTAAGATGCTGCTTGGGCTGGTGACTCCGACCTCTGGAACTGGATCGCTGCTCGGCGCACCGCTTGGAGATCGTACTGCGCTCGCGCGGATCGGATTTCTTCCCGAACATTTCCGCTTTCAAGAATGGTTGACCGCCCACGAGTTTCTTCAATTGCATGGCGAATTATTAGGCATGGACTCGCGCAACTTAAATCTCCGCCGTGATGAATTGCTCGAACAAGTGGGGCTTTCAGATTTTCGTTATAAACAACTGCGTACATTTTCCAAAGGCATGTTGCAGCGTGTCGGACTTGCGCAAGCCTTGCTAAACCGTCCTGCTCTGGTATTCCTCGATGAACCAACATCGGGACTCGATCCCGTCGGGCGCAGACTCGTGCGCGACATCATCCACGAACTGCGCGCGCAAGGCACGAGTGTCTTTCTCAACTCACATTTACTCAGCGAGATCGAAGTGACCTGCAACCGCGTAAAAAGATCTGGATCATCGCCCGCATGACCTTCCGTGAAAATGTTCGGAAAAGAATCGTATTGACCGGTCTGGCGCTTGGCTTGATATTTCTAGCAGTCTTCACTATCGGATTCCGCATGGTGTATATCAACGGGCTTAATGGAGTGGATAGACCGAACGAAATGCTCTCCCGTATGATCGTGACCGAAGCGACAAATATGCTGCTATTGGCAGGCTTGTATGCAGTCACATTTCTTTCCGCTGCGATGGGTGCGTTGCTCGGCGCAGATACATTATCTGGCGAGATCAACTCCGGTACGATTCAAACCATTGTCACAAAACCTGTACGCCGTTCTGATGTTGTGCTCGGCAAGTGGCTCGGCTTTGCGATCTTGCTGGGGCTATATTCCCTGCTCATGTCGGGCGGGACTGTACTCAGCATTTGGACTCAATCAGGGTACGTGCCGCCCAATGTCTTGAAAGGGTTATCGCTGATCTATCTTGAATCTGTACTCATTATGACCCTCTCACTTTTTTGCTCCAGTTTTATGTCCGGACTTGCAACTGGTGGGGTGGTGTTTGGCTTATATGGGTTGGCATTCATCGGCGGCTGGGTCGAGCAGATCGGTGTGGCAATTCAAAATCAAACTGTAGTGCAGGTGGGGATCATCACCAGTTTGATCATTCCCAGCGAATCACTCTGGCGGCGCGCTTCTTTTGAAATGCAGTCTCCCGTCTCTGCGGCGCTGGGATTCTCGCCCTTTAGTTCGACCTCTGTGCCCAGTCCATTGATGTTGGGATATGCGGTGATCTATTTGATAATTATATTGATGGCTGCTGTCAGTACATTCAAGCATCGCGATCTATAAAATATTTATTTCAAAACATCTCTTCATAGGAAATCTAATGTCTCGCGTATCGATTAATCAACCAGCCCCTGATTTCAGTTTATCTGATTTTTCTGGCAAAACTTTTCATCTCAGAAATTTTATTGGCGGTAAAAATATACTGCTTATTTTTAATCGGACATTTGTTTGACCGTTCTGCCAAAAACATATGGCGCAGTTGCGTCAGGACTATTCAAAATTTACTGCCTATGATGTTGAAATCGTAGTTGTGGGACCTGAAGGTGTCAAAACTTTTGCCAAATATTGGCAATCGGCGCTTCTGTATGCTCAGTTATTTTTTACTTCAACTCTTGCCGTAATTTCTCAGCAACTGTACGCAGGGACTTGATGCGTGCAAAATATTTATCGTTGGCTTCCACCAATGTCCAGGGAGAATCGGGCGTGCTTGTCTTCAGCAGCATCTCCTCTGCAACAGCGATGTAATCCTCCCATTTGCCGCGGTTGCGCCAATCTTCATCGGTGATCTTCCAGGTCTTGTAGTTTGTCCGTACGCGTTCGCGAAAGCGACGTAGCTGCTCCTGCTTGCTGATATGCATCCAGAATTTAAAAATGATTGTGCCAAAATCTGTGAGTTGGCGCTCGAACTGATTGATCTCGCTATAGGCGCGCCGCCAATCTTCCTCGGTACAATATCCTTCAAGGCGCTCAACCAATACCCGTCCATACCAGGAACGATCAAAGATGGCAATCTGTCCCTGCTCGGGCAATCGCCGCCAAAAACGATAAAGGTAGTGACGCTCTTTATCCTCACCCGACGGTGCGGAGATCGGCCAGACAACATAGCCGCGCGGATCGATGCGTTCGGTCAGACGCTTGATCGTGCCACCCTTGCCTGACGCATCCATACCCTCAAAGACGATCACCACAGGGCGTTTCTGTGCGTAGATTTGAAAGGCCAGCTCATGCAACTCAGCCTGTAAAACCTTGAGCTGATTATCGTATTCATCACGTTCAGTTGCCTGTGTAAGATCAAGACGCTCAAGCATTGACGGCTCCTTTCATTTCTTTTGTTGCACGGCGGTGTTTGGCTTTGGCCTTCGAAGATGAGGGCAACCCAAGGCGCGCTTCAAGCGAAGCGATGATTGTTTCAAACACCTTGATGCGCATGTAATAACGATCGGTTGCTTCGACGATAGTCCAGGGCGCGTGAGGCGAATCGGTACGCGCGATCATATCTTCAACAAAGCCCGCATATTTTTCGTAGCGCTTGTTTTGCAGTACATCTTCTTCTCCCACCTGCCAGGCTGTCAATTTGTCTTTACGCAATTTCTTGATGCGCTTATGCTGATCTGCTTCGCCGATGTGCAGCCAGAATTTTAATATTACCGTCCCATCTGCTGACAACATCTCTTCAAACTCGGCGATGTCATGGTACGCGGCGCGTAACTCTTCCTTCTTGATTGTTTTATTTAAGCGATCGATCAACACCCTGCGATACCACGATGTATCAAACGCAACCACTTGTCCGCGTGCAGGAATCTTGAGCCAAAAGCGCCACATCCATGGATAGCGCAGTTCGGCGGTGCGTGGCGGTGTGATCGGAACAACACGAAAGCCGCGCGGATCCAATCGCTCCGCAAGTAAACTGATCAAACGTCCCTTGCCAGTAGCTGCCCACCCCTCGAAAAGAATCATGACCGGAATCTGTGCATCGAAGACTGCATGTTCCAGTTCATAGAGACGTTGTTGCAGCGGCCTTAATCGTTTTTTATACTCTTCTTGCTGCATAGCCAAATCAAGATTGACATATTCAAGCATGGCGAACTCCATTTTGTTGGTTTGATAATTTGATTATGACTGCATCAATGAGTCTATTGGTATAGTCACAATCGGTAATCGGCAATTTGGAAGAGCAGAAATATATATAAGTATCTCCACCGCGTGCAAAGTGGATACTTTTACTTTTGAAAATTAAGGCAACATTTCTACTTTGGACTAACAACCATTGCAGACGGATCTCGATCTTGTGAAGGAAGCCATCATTTAGACTCTAGCCGCTCGTCCCACACGTCTTAAGTCACGATATCCCCACCAAACCTGCCAGACACGAAGCGCGGCTTCTGATTGAATTCGGAATGAAATCTTTGATTTCCCAAATTTTCGGTCTGGAAAATAAATGGGGGTCTCTTCAATCTTAAAATCAAGGCAATAGGCAAGGTATGCCATTTCAACTTGAAAAACATATCCACTGGATTGAATACGCTCCAAAGGCATCTGAAGTAAGGTTTCGCGCCGCCACATGCGATATCCGGTGGTCACATCATGTAGAGGCAGCTTTAATATGGCACGAGAATAAAAATTCCCAAAAGCTGAAAGACTCTTGCGCCACATCGGCCAGCGTTCGTCGACTGAGCCGCCCGGTATATAGCGTGAGCCAAGCACGAGATCGTTGGATTCAATCAACGCAGCCATGGTTACAAGTACTGAAGGGTCGTGGGAAAAATCTGCATCCATTTGGACGATGGCTTGTGCATTACTCTCCATGACCCGTTGAAAGCCGTTCAAATACGCTGAACGCAAGCCCATTTTCCCTGGACGATGTAAAACGCTTACACGCTCCGGATACTTGGCTGCAAAGTCGTCTGCAATACGTCCGGTACCATCGGGGCTATTGTCATCAACAACCAGCAGGCGCAGATCAAGGGGAAGCGAAAATAAAGCGGAGACCAGCTTTGGCAGGTTCTCCGCTTCGTTATAAGTTGGTGTAACGACTGTAATACGCAAACAAACTCCTATTTTTAAGACGCACCAACTCCGCTTTGGCCTGATCTACTGTTGAAAATTGACCTTTGAATGTGGAAATTTCTGCCAACTTTGTATTTAGACGGTCCACGCGCTTTGCCATTTGTTCCCGATCTTTGATCGGATAGAAATATTCCATGGATTGGGCAAGCCGGGAGCGAAGTTTTTCACCAAGTGCTGCAAGATTGGAAGGGGGAAGAACAATAATAAAATCTGTTCCAGTAAGATGGCCGAGAAAATCCTCGGGGCGGCTGACTTCACGCATTGTATTTACGATCATCAAACTGATTGCACGCAAGACATCGTCAGACGCAACAAAACCATATGCTTCACGGAAAGAATCCATATTTTCGATGGAAACAAATAAGACAGCCGAATTACTCTCTTTGTTCAGTATTTCAGAAAGTCTTTCGTCCACCAGCGCGCCTTCAGGCAAACCAGTGACCGGATTGGTCAACGAACCCTGACTTAAACGTTTTAGCGCATTGCGAACCCGCAGACGTAACTCCTGCACATCAAAAGGCTTGGTGATGTAATCATCTGCGCCAATTTCCAGGCCTTGCAGGCGGTCTGAACGATCACGTTTCTCAGTTAAAAAGATGATTGGGATTTCAGATGTGCGGCGGTCACTGCGTAAGCGACGGGCGACTTCGTAGCCATCAATATCGGGCAAACGAATATCGAGAATAACAAGATCAGGGTGAACGGTTTGACAGGAACGCACACCGTCCTCTCCCCAGTTTACGGTGAAAACTTCATAGCCTTGAACGCGAAAATAGGCGTTCAGCATTTCAGCCACGTCAAGGTCGTCTTCAATGATGAGTATTTTTGACTTGATGTCTGTCACGCCAGACCTTCGCTATGTTTATGAAATTGGTTCTTTTTGAACGATGAATTCACAAACGGTATCACCAAGTGCGATACATTTGGATTCGTTTACACGGAATTCATTACCGCCGGAAACCCATTTCAAGCTTTCCTGCAATAAACCGGTGGCGACGAAACAAACGGGTTTGTCTGCGCCTGTGCGTCCCCAGCAGCATGGGCACTTGTGGATGGTCCATACCCATTCTGTATCTTTTTCTTCCACAGTGGTTTGCTGATCACTCAACTGGGAGAAGATCTTGGCAAAGGACGGCAGACCAATTCTCAGTTTGGATTGAAGCGGGAGCACCACAAAGGCCAAATCCGCCGCACCAGCCAACGCTCCAAAATTCCGCAGTGCATCAGAAAAAGTGGCGCGTCCGGCACGAAGAGCCAAACCACGCCCGCCGCGCGGACCATACATTTCTTCCAACGCAGAACCGATCGCAGAAAGTTCTGCAAAATCAAAACCCTTGTCGAGATTGTCGGGAGGATAATTTTCGATGTAATGATTCAAACCTGCTAAATTCAAAATGGCGTTCAAACCATTCTTACCCATCACTTCTTCCAACGACTTGATGGTAATCATGCCAAATTTATTCGGGTAATACAAACCAGCTTTTTGAAGGGGGCTCATAACAACTCCACTAAATCAACTTCGCCAAATCTTCGGCGGCGCGACGCATATCAAGGAAGATAAGACCAAGTTTGGCCTGCTCGCGTGCCAGTGCGGTAAGAACAGCTTCATCACCGACCGACATTAACAAAACATATCCTTTTAAACCCTTGATGTAAACCTGCTCAAGGGAACCGCGTCCTAATTCACCTGCAATGCGCTCGCCTAATGAAAGCATGGCGGCAGACATGGCAGAAACACGATCTTCTTCCACACCCTGAGGAAGAGCAGACGCGATACTAAGGCCATCCACGCTGACAACTGCTGATGCTTCAATGTCAGGCGATGATGCCTGTAATTCACGCAAGCGATCCACCATTTGTTGAGTACGATTTTTTGACAAACCAGCCCTCCTGAGGGATGTTGAACGCCTGATCAATATCTTACATAGGCGCTTATTTCATTTCGTGTACTATTTTAGATTATGGCTTTCAATGTGTCAAGTTCGGCATCTTATAGTTTGCAAAATAGTAAGCCGCCCGCGTGCTATAATTCTTGGCATGAAAAGAATCACAACGCTATTTTTTATTTTCTATATCCTATCATCCACACCACAAGCTGCATATGCACAGGAGCCGACTCCGTTTGCAGAGCCCGATAGCGGCGGTGTGATATGCGAGCCGGGTATTTATTTGTCGGCCCCGGATGATTGCCTGCCCTGGGGGCCTTCTTCCTATTTGACCGACCTCGCACGCCTTGGCATTACAGTTCCCCACGCCCCCTGCCCGCTTCAAAACCCGACCTAAGTCTGACTCAGCTTCCATATAGTTACTTCCACCTTGACGATGATTATGTGCCAATTTATAGCAGCGCAGGTGAAAAGGGGGCCGGTGGACAACAGTTTCCGCCTGGCTTTGTTTATATTTCATATATTGATCGCGTAGACCTAAACGGCATCTACTATCTCATGCAAAATGGCGGATGGGTACCCGGCAAAGGGGCGCGTGTTGGTGAAATATCAAATTTTCAAGGACTTGAATTTTCTGCAACACCGCGTACATCTTTCGGTTGGACTTTTGAGCAGATTCCAGTATTACAAGCTCCCGGCTATGGCGCAAGCGAAACCGGACAGCAAATATATCCATTTGAAACCGTCAGTATTTATGATACGCAAATTGTTGACAATGAAGAATGGTATCTGATTGGTCCCAACCAATGGCTGGAAGGCCGCAAAGTGGCACGTATCATCATAAATACAGCAATACCAGCGGGTGTCACTACTAATCGCTGGATTGATGTAGACCTTGCCGAACAAACCCTGGCAGTGTATGAAAACAATCAGCTTGTTTTTGCAACTGTCATCGCCAGTGGACTCGAACCTTTCTGGACGCGCCCCGGGGACGTTTCAGATCTATCAGAAAAAAGAAACTGAGACGATGCGTAATAATGATCCCGCTGATTTCTATTATTTAGATAACGTGCCGTGGACAATGTACTTCGATGGCGCGCGCGCTTTACATGGCGCCTACTGGCGCACACGTTTTGGTTACCCACAATCACACGGATGTATAAATTTATCTGTAGGCGATTCACATTGGATTTTTAATTGGGCAGTAGAAGGGGATTGGGTATATATACATGACCGTACTGGAAAGACGCCAACAGATCCAGCACTTTACACTGGTGGTGCGTATTGACATTACTGTATCACCATGATAAACTATCGACCGCTCAGCAATTGGTCCCGTGGTGTAGTGGCTAACATGCGGCCCTGTCAAGGCCGAGATCGCGGGTTCGAGACCCGTCGGGACCGCCTCTCTGATAACGTGTTTTTTGCGAAGGCTCTGATTATTTCATGGAGCAAATAAGAATGATCAACCTTCGTAAAAGCCGTTTCCTCTCCCCCATAATACAAAATATAATGCCAGATCTTGCAGAGTTTATGACTACCCAGGAAGCCGCCAGAAAAATGGGCTTTACTGCTATGTCTGTTCGTCATTTGGTTTACAAGAAAAAATTGAAGGCATCCGATTTGGGCGTGCTTTGCTAATACCGAAAAAGGCAGTGGAAGAATATATCGAAAAGACAAAAGGCATGAGCAAAAACGATCCTAGACGAAGCCTGAAATAAAAGCATTGGCCACTTGACCAATGCTTTTATTAGTTTTATACTGATACTGTCAGAGTTTCAGTAACAAGCCCTTACAGAGGGCTTATTTTTTAGACCTTACTGATACTCTCAAAATATCAGAACTTTAAAAACAGAATAACCGTTGATCGTATACTGCGTGAATTAAAGCGCAGGAGTGATGATGCGGTGAGGGTGCGCAGGGACAAACGCGCAAAGACAACAAGAAGATGTTTTTTTTAAATAAAAGAGCCGTCATCCCGGGCATGGGATGACGGCTTACTACAAGAGAGGCACGAGCGAAGGATATCGTTTATGCCTTTTTTGATTCTACTACACGAGAGGTCGTGATGAAATCAAACATACTTGAAAGAGCATTTGGCTGGTTATCCGATACGATCAACGGCGGAGAACGTGCGATGCTGGATGCTTTATCAGCCGTTGTACCATATACAACGGCAAGTATCCCCGCCTATCTGACGTTTACACATACGCGCGACAATATGAATTTCCCAGACGGGATCGCGATGTTGGCGGCTTTCACTGTTGAGGTGCTTGGAGTGACAGCAGTATCTACGGCGATTCGTTTTTGGCAATGGAATAAGAACCACAAGAACGAAAACGAGAAGGCACCTTTTGTGCTGGCAGTTGGGACATATACTTTCTACATTGTGATCACTTTGTCTGTAAATGTGATTTTGGAAGTGTATACGAAAACGCGTGCCCCGGCAGTGATTTGGGCCATAGGTTTATTTAGTTTGTTATCTTTCCCATCAGGTGTATTGATCTCAATCCGCGCACAGTTTGGGGAAATGCTGGAGGACAAGCGCGAGAAGGCGGAGCAACGCAAGGCGGAGCGCAAAGGACAGCGCGTGCCGACCGCGCCCAGGTTGGTTTACAACCAAGATACGCAGATGCCAAAGCTCACGGAGGTAGACCGTAAAAACGGTGAGACATTTCAATAATTTCACGGGGATTCGCCGACCTAAAATCCGGCGGCTATGTGCGTGTGGATGCGGAAGATATTTCACGACCACCCACCCAACCAAGATGCATGTAAACGGTGCGCATCGAGTAGCAAAATTCAGGCGGATGTAACGACACGTGCACGAGTGAACAGGATTAATTCGTGTGCATTAAAGATTTACTTTGATGGTGCTTCAGTGTGATTGAAGCACCGTTTTAATTGAAAATCTGACTGTTTTTTTCCCGGTATTTGTGACGTTAATTTTCCCCAAAATTCCTTTACTTGCCTTATACTAAATAAATCAGCCCCGCGGCAGCAACCACGAGGCTTTCAAATAGACAACGCGATCGAAGCGCGTGTCGATAGGGAGATATTAACACACATCCTACCGTCTACGCAAATCGCGTGGACGGTTTTTGTTATCAGGAAAAATCACATCAATGCTGTCGACCTTATTCCTAAGCGTTGCAGACGCTGTCATCTCATACACTATTGAGCAACTCGACCCAGTCAAGAGTCTCAAGACTTGGCTGAAGCGCGATCTTGCTACAATGGCATTCCAAAAAGCATTGGCACGTGCGTATGCCGCATTTGCACGTCAACATCCTGAATATGCTGCGTCTCTATTTGATCAATCTTTCCTAAGTAAAGCAGCCGTTCCCGAAATTTCAAAGTTATTGATTCGTACCCAGCACCCAGATCCGGCATTGCTGGCGCAAGCATGGGGCGAGTCGATTGGCTTTGACACCCACTCCGATTTTTGCAAACGAGCCACCAAACCTGCATCAGACTTCTTACTCTGGCTTGAAGCCGAACTCAAAACCGAGCAAGCCTTTCAAGCCTTATTCGACTCGCGCGCATTGGACAGCCTGCCAAGACTCGAAGCTGAGATCGAAAAGCTGACAAAAGAGCTCACTCGCGGACTTGAAACCGCGTTGAAGATCGCAAGCGAATACGAAAAAATCATGTTCAAAATTGAAGGGGATATCAAAGACTCGAATGTCATCCTTGGCGATGGCAATCAAATCAGCGTCTCAAATATCTACAACACTTATTACACAGGCTCTTTTGACAAGCTGAACGATTTTTATGTCCCGCCTGATGGGGTGTTTCAGCGTGTGCGGGTGGACGAATTCGTCGGTCGTGACTGGCTGACTGCGAAAGTGGATGCCTTCCTCAATGACCCAAGCCGCAAATCAGGCGCATTCCTATTGATCGGAGATGCCGGCGTGGGCAAGACTTCCTTCATGGCAGATCTGGTAAAGGAAAGAAGATATCTTCATCTCTTTGCTGAGCAGGTTGCTGGGGACGCAAACTTGCAGCGCGCTTTACAGTCATTAGGTTCGCAGCTTGTGACGCATTATCAGATCGATCCATACAAAGACCGCGATACGTTGACCCAGCTCGCTGTCTTTCCCGATTTCCTTGAACGGCTGTTGCGACTTGCCGCAAGCACGTTGACCAACGGCGAGAAGATCGTCATCGTATGCGACGCGCTTGACGAAGCAGGGACTTTCCCCGAAGGCAATGTTTTCGGCTTGCCAAATGTACTGCCTGATGGCGTGTACTTCATCCTCTCACAAAGACCAGTCAATACCAAACTGCCAAACTTTGAAGCACTGAATGTGAAACTCGAAGCTCAGGGTGCGGATAATCTTCTAGATATGCAAACCTATTTGAGTGCGGTTGCGCAGCGCTCCGAAGTTGCGATGCAGATCCGCTCAAAGGAATATTCCGAAGCATTCTTCATCCAGACTTTGAAAGAAAAAAGCCTCGGTGTATGGATGTATTTACACTACATCATTAAGGAGATTGAGAATGGATCGCGCGCACCACTTGACCTTGAAAACTTACCTACGGGGTTGATTGGATATTACGCTGATTATTGGGATGATTGGCGCTATGGACGCAGGGGAAGGGGAAAAGGGGAAGAAACTTGGAACAACTTATATGTACCCCTATTAACTACACTCGCCGCATCGCAGGAATCAATTACAGTTGAGCAATTGATTGAATGGACAAACGTAAGTGCTACACCGCGTGAAGTAACTCCTTATTAAATCAATCATGGCGTTCATTCATTACCGAAAAGCCAGTTGGAAAGAGTAAGGTCTACTCACCATACCATCTAAGTTTTCGTGACTTCATCACTGGCAAAGTAAATTTCGACAAACTGGATCCCAGACGGGAAAACTTGGTGCGGGATCTTGCCGAGCAAACGACAGAAGCACACAGGCACATAGTGACTGCCTTTGAAGAAGAATGTATGGGCGAATGGGAAAAACTGGTCGAGCAGGATTATCCCCGTTTGTACCTTAGTGCACACCTTGCAGGTGCAGGGGAATATAAAAAACTACTCAATATGCTTACGGAAGGGGACGAACACATCAAGTGGGCAGAGAGAAGATACAAAAAAGAAGAAACATATGCAGGGTATATAAATGATTTGACTCATGTTTGGGAGTATGCCGAGTGCAAGCAGGACTATATGCTGGCTGTTCGATGCATGTTGATTGAGAACAGCATTCACTCTTTAGCGACTAATATCCCGCCTGAGTTATTGGCTGAGCTGGCAAACACAGGATTATGGAGTTACGCTCGATGCCTATCTATAATCCGGCAGAAATCAGATACTATCGATCAGGTAGAATCTCTAATGTTGATCATACCTGATTTACCACCTTCATTGTCACAGGAGGCATTTACTATTGCACAAAAAATCAAGGATGTATCAGGACGTGCAACCTCAATAGTTGCTCTTCTGCCTTGCCTAAGCAGTGAGTTCAAAGCGGTAGCAATTCAGGATATATTTTTTTCTGTGTGCGAGATCGAAAGTGAATATGAACGTGCTAACGCCTTGTCAGATATCGCACGACATCTTAATGAAGAGCTCAAAACACAAGCGATAGTTGTTGCGCGTAAAATTCAAGATAAATATATGCGGACTAGCGCCTTATCAGGCATAGTGCCACATCTGAATGAGGAATTAAAAGCAGAAATTCTCCAGGAAATACTCTCTACTGCGCATGAAATCGAATCTGAAACAAACCGCGCCAACATACTGAAGCGTCTTCCCCCACACTTTAACAACAAAATAAAAGAACATGCACTTTCCATTATCCTGGAAATCAATCATGAATATGCCCGTGCCAGCGTCCTAGCTGATTTCGCGCCATATCTTACCGACAAACTAAGAACACAAGTTCTTTCTGTCGCACAGGAAATGATATCTGTTTCTAATCGCGCGCCTGTCTTGCTTGCTCTTGCTCCTCACCTTGCAGAAGAACTTAAGACAAAAGTGCTTCAAGAGCTATTTTCTGAAATACGAAAAAGTAAAGATGAACGAATTAGTGCCTTATCTTCTCTTACTCCATACATCACCAATGAATTAAAACCACAAGTGTATAAAGAGTCGTTTGCTGCTACGAAAGAAATGAAAGATGAATATGCTCGTGCAAGAGCTATGTCTGCTCTCGCATTGCACTTTGATGGGGAGGAAAAACTATTAGCACTTCAAGAAGCACTTATGGCTGCTCAAAGCATCAAGGCACTACCTACTCGCGTTAGCGCTTTAACAGCACTAGTTCCTTACCTCAGCGAAGAAATAAAAATACAAGTCATTCAAGAAGCACTGAGTGCTGTAAGAAAGATTCACGATGAAGTCTCACAAGCGTATGCTCTTTCGGAAATCGCGCCATATCTAGGCGAGGACGTGAAAGCACAAGTTCTGCAAGAAGTGCTCTCTGCGGCACAAAGCAGCGAATTTGAATATGAAGGCGATCGCGCTCGAGCAATTGCCATTCTTGCGCCACATTTCAGTGGGGAAAATCGGCTACTGGTACTTCAAGAAGCATTATCTACCGCACATAAAGTTGAAAAGAGACGTGTCTCTCTTGCTTATACCTTGTTTACTCTCGCTTCATATGTTGGG